>CAIPTQ010000368.1 GCA_903868035.1 uncultured Phycisphaerales bacterium | reverse complement strand
CACATCATCGGATATGCATGCGTATGGAATTCGATAAGTTTGGACATGGGCTTTGTGGAGACGTTCGCGCCGGGGGCATTCAGGGAATCCCTGGCGGGCGGGGAGGACGTCTGCGCCCGGTACAATCACGACCAGCTTTTGGGGCGCACGAGCGCCGGCACGCTGACGCTGAAGGAAGATGGTATCGGGCTGGCCTACTCGATCCTCATCCCCGATACCACGATCGGCCGGGATCTCACTGTGAGCATCGGGCGCGGGGACGTGCAGGGCAGCAGCTTCTGCTTCCGGATGCAATCTCCAGATGATGAGGTCTGGTCGAAATACGGCAGTGGCAACGGCGTGATGCTGCGAACCATCAAACGCGCAAAGCTATGCGACGTCTCCCCGGTCGATGAACCGGCCTACATTTCCACGAATGGGAAGCTGGGCCTCCGCGATCGGCTGCCAGGATCGGGACGTAACGGGGATTGGGAGCATAAGGTCCGCCTCTGGAAATTGCGGATCGCCGAAGCCGAGTGCGGCCTGGAGCCGGAGTGGAAACAGAGGATGCGCCTGCGCCAGCTCCGCGTGGCGGAGGCGGAACTGGGCATTTAGCGAGGTGTTATATGGGCATCATCGGCGCATTGGTGGGACTGCTGAAAGCCGACTCCTCGGCCTGGAAAAAGGGCTTCGGGGAGGCGCGCGACGAGGTGACAAAAACCGACGCCAAAAGCTCCGACTTATTCAAATCCATGAAGAGTAAGTTTGGCAAAGGCAGCGAACTGGCACAGTTTGGGAAAATCCTGGCCGGCGGCGGCGCGATCATGGGTCTGACGATGATCGGGAAGGAAATCTACAACGTGGCCGACGCCTGGACCGGTGTGACCAAGGCGGCGGAGGAAGCGGAGCGGGTCAATAAGGAATATGAGGCCACGACCAAAGTTATCCGCATGGAGCAAAATCGCATGGCCTCCGAGCAGCTCCAAATGCAGGACAAACTGCGCAAGGCGGCGCTGGACCTGGATACGGCGCGGCACCCGGAAAACAAGGAGAAGAACACCCTCCAGGCGCAACTTGATGCCGCCGACGAGGCCCTTAATAAGGGGGTGCGGGCGCAGTATGAGACGGCTAAAAAGGAGAAGGACATAGCCGTGAAGGCAGCCCAGGACGCGGACAACGAGATCGCCCGGATACAGGGGGAACGCGACGCGATGAAGCGCGATCATCCCATACTAAATAATCCATTCGCCCAGAAGGAGTGGAAACGCCAGCAGGACGAGCTCAAAAAGATATACGATGAGAATGTGCAAAAAGGGAAGGAAGCCGGCACCCGCGCCGTGATCCTCAAGAAAGAACTGGACAAGGAGATCATCCAGACTGAGGAACTTAAAAATAGCATCTTTGAAAAATCACACGCGGCCATGATTGCAGAGTGGTATAAGCAGGACGAAGAGGCGCAGAAGAAGCTGGCAGAAGAAGCCCAACAGGCGGCGGAGGAGAAGATCCGATTGGACAAACAGGCGGCCCAGGCGGCGGTCCGATTAAAAAAGCAAACGCTGGAGGATGAAAAGGCCAACTTGGAGGAGACGATCCGCGCCGGCAAGGCCGCGGAGCATTACCAGTTGGCCCAGACGACGGCGGTGCGCGGCGCCGCCGGCACGGTGTGGCTGCCGCCCAACCGGCCCGAGGTGAAGGCCGCGCAGGAGGCGGCGGCGAGCCTGAAACTGGTGGTCGAGGAGCTTAAGAAGATGAACCGCAGCTCGTACGGCACGGCCGACACGGACCAGAGCAACCCGCTCTATTGAGGAACGACCATGACGCAGATCGGCATAGCGGCGGAGGTTCCGGAATCGGGGCGCGGCGGCGGCAGCCTGCAGAACATGGAGTCCTGGGAGGAGCGCAAGTACTACGTCGAATTTAGCGACACCACGGCCACGCACATGGACGCCCGCAACGCCAACGGCGTGCCGCTGTGGGGGGCGCAGCTCACCTCCGGCACGGGCGGGGGACTCGTCTACTACAGCCTCTACGCCATGGAGAAGGAGGCGGAGCGCACCAGCCCCACCACGTGGACGGTCACCGTCAAATGGATGACGCTCAAGCCCAACGACAAGCAGCCCAAGCTCAACGTGAGCCAGCATTTCTGGAGCATCGTTAAGACGCTGACGGGGGTGCCTTTTGAGAAGGCCATCGAAAAGGACATCACCGGCGCGGCCTGCCTGAACTGCATCGGCGAGCCGTACACACCGCCGATCACGCGTCTGGAATACGACGCCAAACTCACGATCAACCTGCTGACCAACGATACGACGTACGGCACGGCCCTGGCCAGTTGCCGCGGCGCGCTGAATGGTTCGTCGTATACGATCACGATAGGCGGAATTCCCTTCCTGTTCGACGCCTTCACGACCAAGCTGGACAACTATGTATTGGGGGACCAGTACGACCAGGATGGCGCCAAGATCGCCAGCGTGAGCCTGGAACTGCTGTACCGCCGGCCCACGGTTGTCGGAGGCACCGATTCGTGGATGGAGAAGCGGCCCAATCTGTCGTTCAACCAGAGCGTCTCCGGCCAGGCCAAGCCGCAGCCCATCATGAACAACACCCTGCCCACATCCGCGCCGATCAGCGAACCGCGCTACCTGGACGCCGCCGGCCACCAGATTCCCCTGGGCGGCCAGCAGGTCACCAAGGATTACATGGTCTGCAGCACGGCCAACTTCGACCAGCTCTTCAACGTGGGCGGGGCGCCCACGCTTCTGACATAGGAACCACCATGGCCCGCACGCCGCTCACCCCCCGGCAGAACCAGCGCACCAGCGAGGCGGTGCGCTGGTTTGAGACGCATACGCGGGTGCCGTACCGGCCGGCGGTGCTGCATCGGCCGCAAGATGCGTCCAAATGGGGAATATACCCCATTCTATTCCCCGTCCTGCTGACCCAGACGGGCGGATCCGCCGGCAGCGGCACCGCGGCGTGCAGCTTCACGTACACCGTCGCGGACATCTATGGCACGAGCCTGGGCACCGGCGTGGCCCTGGCGCACCGCCAAGCGGTCTACGGCAAGATCACCGCGGCCACGTCGGGCGTGGCGTATTACGACGCCGCCGGCGCGGTCATTCTATGGTCCTGCAACGAGGTTGCGGCGACCGTGAAACGGAGTTGCTGAATGCCTTCCGACAGCGGCACATTGATCCTGCAGGATGACGGCTCGGTGACGCTCGATGAGAACGGGTACGCGCTGATGAGCGCGGGGGAACTGGCAGACGCAGATAGGGCATGACATGCAATCTTCCCGATGCGTCATTCTTTCCGGCGGCCCTTCCCTGAAATTGGTGCGCGCCGAAGACTTGGCGGGCGCGGTGGTGATCGGACTTTCACAATCCCCTCTCCTGCGCCCGGACCTGCATTTCGACTGGTGGGCAATCGAAAGTGAGTACATGGTGTTCGATCATCATCCCCCTCTCCTCCCTCTCGGCCCCCCTCCCGGTCGCTTCCCTCGCCCCACTTTCCCTCTCCCCCAGTTCGACAAACGAGCCCCAAGGCCCGGAGAAAAATTCGTAGCCTACGCCCATATCCTCCAGCGGGTCGGATTGGAAGGGATTAGTTTTGAGGATTTGCGGACTTCCACGGGACATGCACGCCCGCAGCGCTCTTTAACGGCTGAATGCATCCTGCTGGCGAAACATTTGGGCTTTGCGGAGGTAGACCTGTACGGTGCGGATTGGTCCGATCCGCGGCGCGCGGTGCGCTTCATCGGTGAAGCAATTGAGGTGTACGCCGCGATTCAGACAACCGGGCTGGTGGTGAAGCGCCACCACGGGGAACCTTTCCGGCCTGCGCCTTACCTTTACTTCGCGGTTCGATCCGAGTCGTGTCGAGCCGATGACAAAGGCTCGTTAGATCAAGCGTTGGAGCGCGGGCGCCAGCGTAGGGCAGAAATCCACGATGCCATTCAGAAAATCGCCCATTCCGCCGACATTCATGAGAGTGGCCCCGGAGCCATTTTCCACATCGTCGGGAGTTCCGTGGCGCCGGTGCGCAAGTACCTGGAGGATCGGCTGGCATCGGGGTGGGAAGTTGACGGGCATCCCGCGGTGCGGGTGAAGGTGGGGACCATGTACGAAATCCCCGGACAAAGACCCTACACCAATGACGCCTCGATGGACGCGGCACCGGCGGCACCGGCGGCAAAGGCGCAGGCCGTGGCACCGGCAACCGTGCCTCTCCCAATGGCGGAATTGGACCGGCGCGCGGGCGTGTGCGGGGGATGCCCGGAGAATCAGGGGGTGTCGCGGGAAGTGCAAGGCCGGCGTGTGGATATCGTCAAGTGCCGGCGGTGCGGGTGCGCGGGATTGAGCCTGGCGGCGGTTTGTCCGATGGTATATGGTGAATTCCTTGTCGATGCCGGCCTCCTGGATGGTCCAGGGGGCTGGTTTTTCCCCCGAAGCGATTGGAGGCGATTTGCGACGGCGGTTGCCAGGGCGGGCCGATACCTCATCCGGCGCGCCAGAGGCCCAATGGGCGGGAACGGGGCGGGCGTGGCCGGGCGTTAAAGCGGCGTGGCGTAGCCGGACGGGTTTTCAAGCGCTCCTACTCGATACCTAACGCAAAATACCGCGGTACAAAAGTATTACCGCGAAATCACGCTAATAATCGCGCTTCTTTGCGAGTGCTTGCAAATATCATATTGAGTGTTATAATTGCATGGAAACCGTGGATTCTCGCGGGTTTTTGCATACTTTTCTCTGGGCCTTAAATCCGTATGACACGCATGAGGTCACAGGTTCGACTCCTGTATCGCCCAGTGATGTAAACTACGCCGAACATTAGACTTATGTACCTTCCCATGTGCGGAAGCGCGGCCAAAAAGCTCGGTAACCGTTCACAGTTTCCGCGGTATTATTCGCGCTT
>CAIPTQ010000367.1 GCA_903868035.1 uncultured Phycisphaerales bacterium | reverse complement strand
GGCAAGTTCGCCAGCGCCACCACCAGCCTCTGCGGCCGCAATGCCGTGCAAATCTCGCGGGCCGCCGATGACAAGGTCAATTTTGAACACATCGCCGCTAACTTGCGCAACGTCGGCAAGGCCACCTTCAACAAATTCATGCTCAAATGCCCCATCGTCGAAGGCGCCGGCGGGACGGGCGACCGCCGCAAGGAATACGAACTAACGCTCTTCGCCGATGGCCGTGCTATCATTAAGGGCACCAATGACGCCAGTGTGGCCCGCAACATCTATGCCAAGTACGTGGGCGCTTGACTACACCCCCGCCCGTTACATAATGTAACCATGAGGATCGTCAGTGAGAAAACCTTGCGGATTTGGGCCGCTCAGCACCCGGACGCCGAGGCCTGGCTCAAGGGCTGGGTCAAAACCGCCGAGCGGGTCGAATGGTCCAGCCTTCAGGAAGTGCGTCGTCATTACCCACATGCCGATGGCGTTCGCGTCGCCAGCGGCCGGACCGTGACGGTTTTTAACGTGGCGGGCAACAAATACCGCATGGTGACCAGCATTCATTACAATCGTGGAATGATATTCACGCTCTTCTTCTTCACCCACGCCGAATACTCTAAAGATTCTTGGAAAGGGAAATTATGATTGCAAAAACACGCAAGCGTGGAACACGCCACGGTGGCGACGATTATTTGGCCTTGATCCGCGAATTTCCACTTCGGCCGTTGCGCAACGACGCCGAACACGCCCAAGCCATGGATGTCGTCCGTCGTTTGGCGGCATCCGATGAAGGCACGCTTGGCGACGGTGAACAGGATTACCTCGATGCACTTGTGGTCCTTCTGGAAGACTACGACCGTCGGCAGGAACCGTGGCACCGCATCTCCGGGCTTCAATTGCTTCAACACCTCATGGAACAAACCGAAATGAAGCTGGCGGATTTGGGAACTATTGTCGGCTCACGCCCGCTCGCTTCGCTGATCCTCTCGGGCAAACGTGACATTTCCAAGGATGTCATGCGCCGGCTGGGGGCGCATTTTCACATTGATCCAGGCGCGTTTCTATAATCTTGATTACGAGGTATTGCACATGGGAACTGTCAATCGGCAAATTGTGGGACTGTCGTGCGTGCGCTGCAACACGGCCTTTGCCACTATTTTGGACGGTCAGTTCTGCCCCCGCTGCAACTGTCCGGTGCATCATGGGTGCCTCTTGCGGAATTCCCCCGACGCCGGCGTCTGTCCGGGATGCGGCGCGAATGCGGGCGCACAGGCGCTGCATCAAAGACTTGCCGCCAAGGCTGCCGCGGAGGTGAAGCGCGACGAAGCGAGCGCCATTTCCAGGGTGATCTTCTCGATTGTCGTACGTACCATCGGTGGAGCGGGTTTACTGCTGGGGTCGTATTTGTTGGGCGTATTTTCCTTGGCGACGCAAATCTCGCTGCTCACCCTGTGCGCGTTATTGCTGGCGATATTGGGCGTGGGTTTGCTGATATCGTGCTTATTTAGGCGTTTGCCAAATAGAAGGATTGTTTTCATCTCCCATCGCTATGACACATAGAATACATTACATTAGTCGTATACAGGTTTGTTTCAATTCTAGGAGTTCCTTATGTCACTGTTCGACGCAATCATCTCGGTCATCACGCACACGCGCAACCAGACTCTCAAGCTCGTCGCCGACCTTTCCGACGAGCAGCTTTGCGTCCAACCGGCGCCCAAGACGAATCATCCGGCATGGGTGCTGGGGCATTTGCTGATGGTGGATCATTCGTTCCTCAAGACCATCGGCGGGCCGGAGATGCCCGCCTGGATCGATGACGCCTTCAAGGCCACCTACGGCGGCAAGAGCGAGCCGGTGCCGGACAAATCCAAGTATCAGCCCAAGCAGTTCTACATCGAGAAGCTCAGCGCCGTCCGCGAACAAATTTACGCCCGTCTCAAGCAACTGACGACCGAGGACCTGCATCAGCCGCATCCGGACCCCGCGCGGCGCGAGCGGATGCCGACGGTGGGGCATGCCATTGCGTTTTACGGCACGTGGCACGAGGCGTATCACAGCGGGCAGTTGAGCGCGTGGCGTAGAGTGCAGGGTTTGCCGGCGGTATAATATGCCGGTCGTAAATAGGAGTGCCCATGGTTGCGAGTAACGATGCGCTTGAAATGGCGAAATACCTTGCCGAAGAAAACCGGAAGGACGACCCTTCCGTCAAACGCGTGGTATGGTTTCCGGATGCGAGCATCGTCCGCCTGCTGGTCTTGTCCGAAGACTCCCCCATCAGCGACGATGGGAAGGTGCATCCATTTTACTACCGCGCCTCTCCGCGCCATCAATTGCCGCTCCCGTCGGGCGTGGCGATCATCCGGCCCAGTGAATTCGGGAGGCTAAATTTGCCGGACGACTGGGGCCGCTGGGATATCGCGCAGGATGTATGACCCATGAATTGGAAAGAAGCGTTTGTTGCACAGGCGCGAAGCGATTTTGCCTTGATGCAGCGGTTGAACCGAACGGACTGCGAGTATTCGCACCGCTTGCATTATTTGCAGATGTTCAGCGAAAAACTGGCGAAAGGAATGCTCGCGGGTTTTCGCGGCGCCGCGCCGGATCATTCGCACATCGTCTTGGTTCAGATGCTGCAAAATCTGAAGGGCCGCCCCGACCTGCGTGAACGTCTTGGTTACGCCAGTTCTTCCGTGTTCAAGCGCTACATTAGCTCGCTGTTGGAAACCGCGGGGAATATCGCCGCCCTCGCCCCCTCGGCCGCCGGAGACGAGCGGCCGAATCCGGAATATCCCTGGCGGGATCGAACCAGCCAGGAACTAATGGTTCCATGTCACTATGAATTTTCGGAATTTGACCCCACCAGTCCGCGTATGCAGAAACTGACCGACCTTTTACGACGCCTGCTTAACGTGGCAGATGAGTGAGATAATATGTCCAACGTAATCTACTTCGACAACGCCGCCACCTCTTGGCCCAAACCCCCCGTCGTCGCCGCGCGCATGCAGGCCTTCCTCGACGATGAAGCCGCCAATCCCGGCCGCGCCGGCCACCGCATGGCCGTCGGTGCCGAAAAAATGATCGACGCCACCCGCAAAACCCTCACCGACTTCATCACCGGCACCCAGGGCGGAGACCCCCACCGCCTCATCTTCACCATGAACGCCACCGACGCCCTTAACATCGCCCTCAAGGGCCTTCTCCGCCCCGGCGACCACGTCCTCACCACCACCCTCGAACACAACTCCATTTCCCGCCCCCTCCAGGCCATGGCCGACGCCCACTTCATCACCCTCACCCGCATCCCCTTCTCCCCCGCCACCGGCACCGTCGATCCTGCCGACTTCCACAAAGCCCTCACTCCCAAGACCCGCCTCATCGCCATGACCCACGCCTCCAACGTCCTGGGCACCATCCAGCCCATCGAAGACATCGGCAAAATCGCCCGCGAGCACGGCCCGGGTAAAATCCGCTTCCTCGTCGATGCCGCCCAAACCCTCGGCACCGTCCCCCTCAACGTCCACGCCCAACACATCGACCTCATCGCCTTCCCCGGCCACAAATCCCTCCTCGGCCCCACCGGCACCGGCGGCCTGTACGTCAACACCACCCTCTCCCTCGACGACTTCCACGCCTTCCGCGAGGGCGGCACCGGCGGCGATTCCTCCTCCCCCACCCAGCCCCGACTCTTCCCCTACTTCCTCGAAGGCGGCACCCCCAACACCGTCGGCATCGCCGGCCTCGGTGCCGCCGTCGAATACCTCATCGCCCACAACCCCGCTCAAACCCTCGCCCACGAACGCGCCATGGTCCAACAAATCATCGACCTCCTCCAATCCCACCCCAAATTCACCCTCTACGGCCCCACTGGCCCCGCCGGTGCCGCCAACCGCGTCGGCACCGTCTCCTTCAACATCGCCGGCTACACCCCCCAGGAAGCCGGCAGCATCCTCGACGAATCCTTCTCCATCGCCGTCCGCCCCGGCCTCCACTGCGCCCCTTACGTCCACAAGGCCATCGGCACCTTCCCCGACGGCGCCATTCGCGTCTCCCCCGGCCATTTCAACACCGCGGCCCAACTTGCCACGCTGCTCGATGCGCTGCGGCAATTGGCACAGTAAGGATTGGCGAATCAATAACTGTCTCCGTCAAAGTAGCAGGCACTTTCCAAGTGCCGTCTGCCAAGGGCTCAACGGCACACGGAGTGTGCCTGCCACTTTTGACAGTTATTGATGCGCCAGTCCTAAACGCCCCTTGCCGCTCGTCATCCGAATGCACGGCGTGTTGTGTTCCAATTACAACGTCACCCCTTGTTCCAATAGAAGTGTCACCCTTTGGCCGTTTGGGTTAGTAATAGACCTGCCGGTGGGAAACACTTTCGCTGCGCGTGACGGAACGTCGGCGGCTGATGGTGTTCAGCCAGGTCCAGGAACGGGCGATCAGCGTGGCGGGACAGAATGGGACAATGATCGGTGACAAGCGGGCCGCGCCCGTTTAAGCTATGCGGCGGTTCCTGTGCCTTACAGACGGGAGAATACATGTCCATCCTCTCGAACGGCGCGACGATCATCATCGCGGTGCTGCTGGTGCTGGCGATTGCCTACCGGTATTACTCGGCGTTTCTGGCGGCCAGGGTGGCCGTGCTGGATGACCGCCGGGCCACGCCGGCGCACACCCTCAAGGACGGCCACAACTTCCATCCCACCAATAAATGGGTGCTGTTCGGGCACCATTTCGCGGCCATCTCCGGGGCCGGGCCGCTGATCGGGCCGGTGCTGGCGGCGCAGTTCGGGTATCTGCCGGGGTTGCTGTGGATCTTGATCGGGGTGTGCCTGGCGGGGGCGGTACAGGATTTTGTGGTGCTGGCGCTGTCGATCCGGCGTAACGGGCGGTCGCTGGCGCAGATCGCGTATTCGGAAATCGGGACGCCCTCGGGCACGGCGGCGACGATCGGCATCCTGTTCGTGCTGGTGATCGCGCTGGCGGGGCTGGGCAAGGTGGTCACCAAGGCCCTGGGCGGCGAGACGGTGAAGTATGACGCCGGGACGCAGTTTGTGGCGCTGGATAACAAGCCGATCACCAAGCTGGGGCATTCGGGGACGGTGTACAATTACCGGATACCCGCCGGAACGCATGTGGAGTATCCGGGCGGGGCGAAGAAGGACACTACGTCGCAGATTTTGCTGACCGCCGAGGCGCCCAGCGGGGACGGGGTGGACATTGAGGACAAGAATTTGCCGGCGGGGCTGAAGCTGCTGGTGCCGTTTGGGTCGGTGGTGAGCCGGGTGGATGGCGACCAGCGGGTGTATCCGGCGGGCACGGAATTTTACGCTCCGAAGTATTTCGCCCCGGAGGACAGGCGGATTGAATCAAGCTGGGCGCAGAATGTGTATCACTACACGCTGCCGGCGGGGACCAAGATCATTTTGCGCGACCAGGCCGACAAGCCGATCCTCACGACGGCGGAGATGGAGATCACGGCGCGGGCGCAGGATTTGGGCCCGGTGCGGACGGCGCAGCGGGCGCAGCTCCGCGTGCCCTACGGCGCGGTGGTGGCGCGGGATCTCCCCAATCCGGTGACCTATGAACCTGAGACGCAATTTGTCGCGGTCGGGCAGCAGATCACGGCCCTGGGCCTGATCGGCAACGCGTATCATTACACGATCCCGCAGGGGACGCGCATCATCGATTCCAAGCGGATGGAAACGCTGGCTCCCGCGGCATTTGAGATCACCGTCCGGCCGGCGGACATCATGGTGACCCGTGCCGACGGCTACCGGCTGGTGGTGCCCAAGGAGATCCAGGTGACGGAGGACATTCCCGGATCCTCGTGGGGCACCTTCACCATCGCGCTGACCATCCCGATCGCCTTCATGACGGGCATCTACCTGTACCGCATCCGCAAGGGCCGCGTGCTGGAGGCATCGATCATCGGCGGCACGCTGACGCTGGTGGCGGTGTACCTGGGCGGGCGGTTGAATGCGGACGGTTCGTTTCTGGCGGCGTACCGCGACTGGTTCAACCTGACGGAGCATCAGATTGGTTACTCGATGGCGATCTACGGATTTGTGGCGTCGATATTGCCGGTGTGGATGCTGCTGTGCCCGCGGGATTATCTGTCGAGCTTCCTGAAGATCGGGACCGTGTCACTGCTGGTGGTGGGGGTAATCGTGGCGCATCCGGTTTTGCGGGCGCCGGCATTGAACTGGACATTCCTGATGGACGGGCCGGTCGTGCATGGGGCGGTGCTGCCGTTTGTGTTCATCACCATCATGTGCGGGGCGGTGTCGGGTTTTCACGCGCTGGTGGCCTCGGGGACGACGCCCAAG
>CAIPTQ010000366.1 GCA_903868035.1 uncultured Phycisphaerales bacterium | reverse complement strand
CGCCCAAGTCCTAGCCGCCACCGCCGGCACCGCCTCCAAATCCGTCCCCACCCCCAACGGCCGCTTCGGCCCCTACGGCGGCTCCTACGTCCCGGAAACCCTCATGGTCGCCGTCCACCAGCTTGCCGACGCCTACGAAACCGCCCGCAAAGACCCCGAATTCTGGAAACAACTCAACTACTACCTCAAACAATTCGTCGGCCGCCCCACCCCGCTCTACTACGCCCAACGCCTCACCGAACTCGCCCGCGCCTCGGCCTCCCCCGCCAGCGGCGCAAAGATTTACCTCAAGCGCGAAGACCTCGCCCACACCGGCGCCCACAAAATCAACAACACCATCGGCCAGGCCCTCCTCACCCTCCGCATGGGCAAAAAACGCGTCATCGCCGAAACCGGCGCCGGCCAGCACGGTGTCGGCACCGCCACCGCCGCCGCCGTCTTCGGCCTCGCCTGCGACGTCTACATGGGCTCCGAGGACATCCGCCGCCAAAACCTCAACGTCTTCCGCATGCAGCTTCTGGGCACCCGCGTCATCCCCGTCGAGTCCGGCTCCAAAACCCTCAAGGACGCCCTCAACGAGGCCATGCGCGACTGGATGGGCTCCGTCGAGAACACCCACTACATCATCGGCTCCGTCGCCGGACCCCACCCCTTCCCCATGATTGTCCGCGACTTCCAATCCATCATCGGCATCGAAGCCCGCCAGCAATGCCTCGACGCCTTCGACCGCCTCCCCGACGCCCTCGTCGCCTGCGTCGGCGGCGGTTCCAATGCCGCCGGCCTCTTCTTCCCCTTCATCGACGACCTCAACGTCAAAATGTTCGGCGTCGAAGCCGGCGGCCGCGGCACCGCACTCGGCGACCACGCCGCCACCCTCAGCTACGGCACCCCCGGCATCCTCCACGGCGCCCTCTCCTACGTCCTCCAAAACCAGGACGGCCAAACCGCCGACGTCCACTCCGTCTCCGCCGGCCTGGACTACCCCGGCGTCGGCCCCGAGCACGCCTACTGGAAAGACACCGGCCGCGTAAAGTATGCCGCCATCTCCGATACCGAAGCCCTCGAAGCCTTCCAAATCACCTCCCAGCGCGAAGGCATCATCCCCGCCCTCGAATCCGCCCACGCCCTCGCCTACGCCCTCAAACTCGCCCCCACCATGCCCCGCGACCAGATCCTCGTCCTCAACCTCTCCGGCCGCGGCGACAAAGACTGCATGGAAGTCGCCCGCCTCCTAAAAACGGAACCCGTAGCGTAAGCGAGGGCCCCCCAAGCCCGTGTGCATCGCCGCGGGCCATTATGAATCGTTACCTGAACAGGAGCTTTAATAACCATGACAACCATGACGTTGAATGAGCGGATGCGAAAATGCCTGGGCGTGCGCATGCATGCCGCGTTGTTGCTCGCCGCCGCCGTCGCCGCGGCTCCCCAGTGGGCCGCCGCCCAATCCGCGCCCCCGGCAACCGCCCAGCAGGTCGCCGCCGCCGTCGCGCTCACCCCCCCGATCCCCGCCGATGCCCCCTTTCAGCCCAACTGGGACTCGATCGCCAAAAACAAGGTTCCCACCTGGCTCGCCGATGCCAAGTTCGGCATCATGATGCACTGGGGAGTTTATTCCGCCCCCGCCAAACACAACGAATGGGATGAAAAGTATATGTATGGTGCCAACGGCGGCATCGCCTCCTGGTTCACCCAGAATTTCGGCCCGCGCGATAAGTTTGGCTACCTGGATTTTCTCGACCCCAACGGCAAGGCCCTCCCCGGCACCCCCGCCGCCGCCTATTACAAGCCCTTCACGGCGGCCAACTTCAATCCCGACCAGTGGGCCGCCTTGTTCAAGGACGCCGGCGCCAAATATGTCACCATGACCGCCGAGCATCACGACGCCTTCGCCCTCTGGGACAGCAAAGTCACGCCTTTCAACACCATGAATTTCGGCCCCAAACGCGACCTCGTCGGCGACCTGGGCGCCGCCGTCCGCAAACAGGGCCTCAACTTCGGCCTCCAGGACCATGGCATCGAAAACTACACCTTCGTCAGCCAGGTCGGTGCCGGCATCACCACGCCCAATGACTTTGAAGCCACCCTCAAAACCCCCGACGGCAAGACGCTCCGCCGCGGCGATTACTACCGCCCCGACACCATCAAATACCCCGAGGGCAACACCGATCCCCTCACCCGCTTCCTCGACAACTGGTTCCGCCGCCAGGTCGAGATGATCGACAAATATCAGCCCGACTTGCTCTGGTATGACAATGGCATCAATCCCCGCGTCCTCGACCCCCTGAAACAAAAACTCTCCGCCTATTATTACAACCAGGCCGCCAAGTGGAACAAACAAGTCGCCGTCACCGGCAAACGCGCGGGCACCGGCGGGGCCGCCCAGAATGAGGCCTTCGTCTCCGGCGGCGTCCGGGATTATGAAAAGATCGGCCGCGCCCCCACCACCATCCAGCCCGCCGCATTTGAGGCCCATGACACCCTCACCAACGGCACCGCCTGGGCCTACAACGTCATCGATCAGCCCGGCGTCAATGGCAATGCCGGCCGGCATGTCCGCCTCATCGCCCACGTCGCCTCGCTCAATGGCACCTATCTGCTGAACATCGGCCCGACCTCCGATGGCGTCATTCCCAAAAACCAGACCGATGTCCTCGCCGGCATCGGCCAGTGGCTCAAGGTCAACGGCGAAGGCATCTACGGCACCCGCCCGTGGACCAAAAATTCCGAGGGCAGCACCAGCGCGGGCGCCGCCACCAGCGCCGATTTCCGCTTCACCACCAAGGATGGCGCACTCTATGCCATCATGCTCGGCTGGCCCCGCGCCGGCACCACCGCGGCCATCCAATCGCTCGGCAGTGACGCGCTGAAGGATGCGGCCATCGACCGCGTCGAATTGCTCGGACACGGCCCGGTGAAGTTCACCCGCGAAGCCGCCAAACTGACCCTGACCCTGCCCGACCAGCCGCCCGCCGAGTACGCCGTCATCTTCAAAATCACCGGCACGGGTCTTGTGCCCGCCAAATAATGCGCAATAGCCCCGGTAGGGGCGTTTGATGGTAGCCCATGACAAGCGTAGCGCCGTCGTGGGTTGTAATCGCCCACCCATGTAGTCACAGCCCCGGTAGGGGCGCGGGATTCGTCCTACCCCGGATGCTGCAAGGCGAACCGGGTAAAGACGCCGCGCATAACATTCAATCCAAAATCGAAAATCCCCGTCCTCCTCTACCCTGCCCCCCACCCCCTCCCAGTTTCCCGCGCCAGCCCCGATCAAATTTCCTCAGTGAACGGAATTTTGTTCGGTTTTACGTCCCGCCGCGTGTATACGGATGAAAGGGCTCTCTATGAGCACGGCAGACATCCCATCCACCGACGGCCAACTTCTCCGCCAGTATGCCCGGCACAATGACCAGCCCGCCTTCGCCCAACTCCTCAACCGCCACCTCCACTGGGTCCATTCCGCCGCCCAACGCATCACCCGCGACGACGCCCTCGCCGAGGACGTCACCCAGGCCGTCTTCCTCGCCCTCTCCCAAAAAGCCGCCCGCCTCGCCCGCCATCCCAGCATCGCCGCCTGGCTGTTCCAGGCTACGCAATTCGCCGCCCGCTCGGCACTCCAGCGCCAACGCCGAAGAAAGCGACACGAAGCCATGTCACCCCCGCCCACCCCGCCCCACCCCGACCCCTACTGGACCGAAATCCGCGACCACCTCGACCACGCCCTCAGCCGCCTCCCCGCCACGGACCGCCAGGCCCTCCTCCTCCGCTTCTATCAGCAAATGTCCCACGCCCAACTCGCCGCCACCCTCGCCATCCCCGAAGACGCCGCCCGCATGCGCGTCGCCCGCGCCCTGGCCAAGCTCCGCCAAGCCCTCGGCACCGGCTCCGACCCCCTCCTCTCCGCCGCCCTCCTCGCCCATGCCACCACTACCGCCCCCGCGCACCTCGCCGCCGCCATCCTCGCCGGCACCCCCACCGCCACCGCCCTGGCCCTCGCCCAAGGCATCCACGGCGCACTGACCATCCTCAAGATCAAATTGGTCGGTGCCTTCACCGGCGCGATCCTGCTCGCCATGACCTTGGGCGTGGCGCTCCAGACGTTGCTCGCCGGCACCGCCACCGCTCCTGTCACCGCCACCGCCCCCAATGCCCAGCCGCTCACGTTGGAGATGAGGATCGTTTCCATGCCCACCAGGGTCTTTGAAGCGGCGGCGGCACAGATGAAACTAACGCTCGCGCCCCTGGCGTCGGATGCCCGCGGCGCTGCCGCCGTCGCACAGCGCATCCAGTTCGATGCGTCGAATCCCGAAATCCCGGCGCAATTTCTGGCGCTGATTCATGCCGACCAGAACACCCAGACCCTGATCAAGCCTAAGTTGGACCTGATGAATGGTCAGCCGGCATGCCTTGAGAGCGGCCACCTGATTGACTACATCAAGGGCTACAAGGAAACTGCCGGCGCGAACGGGGGTCCGCCGCAGACCGTGCCGGAGATGGCGACTCTGCATGCGGGGTTTCGGATCGATGCCACCGCGACGGTCGATGGAACCGGAATTGTGACCGCGTTTCATCCCAAGGTGACGGCCTTCCGGGGGTTGGATACGCTTCCGACCACCGTACCGGCCGGGGCACAACCCATTCAAGTCCCGCGCACGACGGTGGCGGAGCTTCAAACAACCCTGGTCATGCCGGATGGCGGGACGGTCATGCTCGTCGCCCCCGCCCCGCAATTCTGGGACCAAGTGGTTTCCACCATACCCGGCGTTGTACAGTCGCCCGACCTTGAAAATACCACCAATTCCGCAACTGCCAGGCAGGACTATACCCTCCTCTATATCATTCACGCATCGACCGCCGCAGCCCCGCCTCAACAGCCCCGGTAGGGGCGTTTGATGGTAGCCCATGACGGCCAACCGTATCGTTTCTTCGCAAGTTTGTTCGCGCTGGGGCTTGCCTTTTCGCGGAACTTACCGCTGCGAACGGGTGAAATCCGCTCTCGCACGCCCGCGATCCTCCCTCCACGACGATCACCCCTTCATCCCTTCCTCACTCATTCGCGGTTATACTCAACTCCCCAATACCCCGGGACCACCCAAGGAGCATTCACATGTTTCCCCCCCTGCGCTTCCCCACCTTCCTCCTCGCCTTAACCTGTCTGCTCCTCACCGCATCCGCACACGGTGCCGCGCCGGCATCCCTCGATCCCATCCTGCGCGGCCTGGCCAACACGGACTTCGCCGCCCGCGAAGCCGCCCAGCGCGAACTCGAACGCCTCCCCGCCTCCAACATGCAACTCCTGCAAAAAACCGCCGACGCCCAGGCCGACCCCGAAGTCAAAGCCCGCCTGCAAGTGCGCATCGAACAGATGACCGTCGAGAACCTCTGGACCCTCGCCGCCGCCCCGCCCCCGCGCTTCGACCAGCATCTCACCGGCCGCCTGCTCGATGCCGCCGGCAAGCCCATCCCCAACGTGCAGGTGACGGCGCGCAGCGCGGCACTGGGCGGCGCGCTCTGGGGATCGTATGAACTTTCCGCCCGCACCGACCCCGCCGGTCGCTTCGATGTGGCCGTGCCCTTCGGCGAGATTCTATACTACATTTCCACCGAACACGACGCCTACACCAACGCTTTGTGACCGTGCAAGAATAACTCCGCATTTTGGCGCGGCTCATGGCCCACTGGGGTAAAGCTGTGGTTGGATAGTATAGCTCCAGGCGGGACACGTGGGCAGGCGTTTCAATTGTAGGGACTTCATTTTCGCGTCGGGGACTT
>CAIPTQ010000365.1 GCA_903868035.1 uncultured Phycisphaerales bacterium | reverse complement strand
GGTAACGTCGCTGGGATAACCGATCCGACCACTGCCTTGCTTGAACTTTTTTGGTGCCATCCCAAGCGTAATGCCCGGATGTAATTACATTGTACAGCAATATTTTCCAGAAAGTTCATGACACGCTCTAGGCGGGGGTGAGGATTTCGATAGTATCGGCGGCAATGATCTGGTCGATATCGAGGAGACTCTTGACCGAGCCCTTGATCTTCGCCATGCCGAGGATGTATTGGACGCTGATCGTGCCACCGAAATCCGGGGTGGGCTCGATGTCGGCCTGGGCGATATTGGCGACCTCCTCGACGGCATCGACGATGAGGCCGATGAGCTTGGTCTGGCCCTCGAAGCCCCGGATTTGCACGACGACGATGCAGGTGCTGGCGGTGGCCTCCGCCGAGTCGAGGGAGAATTTGGCGCGGAGGTCAACGACCGGGATGACTTTTCCGCGGAGGTTGATGACGCCCTTCATGTAGGCCGGGACCTGGGGCACCTGGGTGATCGGCAGCATGCTGATGATCTCGCGGACCTTGAGCACCGGGATGCCGTAGGTTTCGCCGCCGAGAAAGAAGGTCAGGTATTTTCCGGCGAGGTCGGCCCCGTCGGCGAGGGTTCCTGCGGCGGATGAAGGCTCAGGGAGTTCGGTTTTCATGTGGGGTGGTATTAAACGAATAGGAGACGCGTTGTCTCACTTCAACTTGATTCCAGGTCAATCAGAAAGTAAAACCTCCGGGAGGTGCCTCGATCATTACGATCTCCTGGCGCATGTGGCTGATCGGGCGACTTTGTAGAAGCGGCATCTTGCCGTTTGCCGGAAAGCCCAAGCGGCGGGACGCCGCTTCTACGGTTTGAGATCGGAATGATTGGGATGAGGCGACGAGCATGGACACTTCGAGCGGGCGGCCGAGGAGGGCATCGAGCCTGGCGGTGGTGAGGCGGAGGGGTTCGCCTTCGATGAACGAGCGGAGACGGCCGCGCTCCGCCAGCAATTGATCGCGTTCCTTGCCCATGGATTGCCGTTTTTCCAGGAGGGAGTTCAGCTCGTTGACCGCGGCGGCGGCGGCGGTTTGGAGCCCGGCCTTCTGCGCCTGGGGAAGTCCGGGCGAGCTGTCGAGATAAGCCTCCACCGGATCGAGGGCGGCCTTGAGCCATTGCAGATAGCAGTTCGTCCGGTTGAGGGTCGCGGCATTTTTTGAGAGGACGGCATCGCTGGCGGCGATCTCGTTCAAATACTTTTCGGAAGCCGAGATGTCCGGGGTGACGACCGCGAGGAAATGTGCGGCGGGAAGCGGGGCCGGCGAGGTGGAGGCGACAGCTTCATTCTGGCCGATTGGGGTGGGGGCAGGCTGGGCCGGGGTGGCGGCGGCGAGCGCGGTGGGTTCGGCGGCCTTGGGGGGCGAGGCAGAGGCGACGGCTTTCTCCGGGATGCTTTCGTGCGGCACCTGGGGGGTGCTGGGAGCGATGTGATCCGCCAGCACGGGGCCGGAGATCGGCGCGGGCTCGGCCCTCACCGGCAACGCGGGGGTGCCCGCCGGCAGCGGGGGTTCGAGCGAAAGGAGGTTGTCCGGGAGAAGCGGG
>CAIPTQ010000364.1 GCA_903868035.1 uncultured Phycisphaerales bacterium | reverse complement strand
TCCCCACCACCGCGCCCCCGTCCTCCGCCACCTGAAAATCCCGCACCGCCTCATACAGCTCCGCATGCGACCGGAACAGCATCAGCCCCCGCTGCGCATGCGTCCCAATCAGCGCGGCAATCGCCGGAACATCGCCTACCTTGGCCGGTCGGGTCTTCATCCCCGCATGATACCCCAATTCCGCTTCCTGCATGACGCGAATTTGCGTTATCATTCCCCCCTTCCTTTTCGGAGGTTCCAAAATGCCCAACCCCACCATCACCGCCGTCCCCGGCTTCCGCGCCGCCGCCCTCCACTGCGGCATCAAATCCACCCCCAAGCCCGACCTCGCCCTCCTCGTCTCCGACGTCCCCGCCAACGCCGCCGCCGTCTTCACCACCAACAAGGTCGTCGGCGCACCCGTCATCATCGGCCGCCACCACATCAAGCACGGCATCCTCCGCGCCTGCATCACCAACTCCGGCTGCGCCAACGTCTGCACCGGCAAGCAGGGCCTCGCCGACGCCCTCGAAATGTGCCAACTCACCGCCACCCACCTCAACGCCCTCCCCGCCCACGCCCCATCCATCAAAAATCAAAAATCGAAAATCGAAAATCCCCCCATCCCCCTCACCCACATCCTCCCCTTCTCCACCGGCGTCATCGGCCACTTCCTCCCCATGGATAAAATCCGCGCCGGTATCCCCCCGCTCGTCGCCCAACTCTCCCACTCCCAAGCCGCCGGCGAAGCCTTCGCCCAGGGCATCCTCACCACCGACCTCGTCGCTAAATCCGCCTGCACCACCCTCCGCCTCGGCGGCAAAAAAGTCACCATCGCCGGCCACTGCAAAGGCTCCGGCATGATCGCCCCCAATATGGCCACCATGCTCGCCTACGTCGCCACCGATGCCGCCATCGACCGCCGCGCCCTTGCTAAACTCCTCCCCGCCGTCGCCGATCAATCCTTCAACTGCGTCACCGTCGATCAGCACACCAGCACCTCCGACACCTTCGTCGTCCTCGCCAACGGCCTCGCCAACAATCGCAAAATCACCTCGGGCGCGGACCTCGCCAAATTCCACCACGCCCTCCTCGAAGTCGCCGACTCCCTCGCCCAACAGATCGCCCGCGACGGCGAAGGCGCCACCAAGCTCGTCACCGTCCTCGTCACCGGTGCCGCCAGCCCCGCCGACGCCAAGCGCGCCGCCGAAGCCATCGCCAACTCCCCCCTCTGCAAAACCGCCATCCACGGCGGCGACCCCAACTGGGGCCGCTTCGTCTCCGCCGCCGGCTACTCCGGCGCCGCCATGAACCCCGACCAGGCCGCCTGCAAAATCGGCCCTCTCACCGTCTTCAAAAACGGCCGCCCCACCACCATCAACCTAAAAGACGTCCAAGCCGTCATGCGCCAAAACGACCTTGCCATCACCGTGGATTTAGGCATCGGTAGGGGGGTGAAGAACCACCGCCACCGCATCTACACCTGCGACCTCTCCCGCGAGTACATCGCCATCAACGCCGACTACCACACCTGATTGCCCCCTCCGCCCCCCACAGCTATCTTACCCCTCATCCCGCTCCTTTCTCGCAGGTGACCCATGACCATGCGCCTCTTCCTTCTCGCCGCACTCATCCTCTGCACCGCCTCCATGGCCCGCGCCGCCGACGCCCTCCTGGGCCTCTTCTCCGACCAGTCCGACATCGGCCCGCCCTCCTCCCCCGGCCCCGGCACCGCCACTTTTGACTCCGACAAAAAAACCTACACCATCACCGGCGGCGGCGACAACATGTGGGCCGCCGCCGACGCCTTCCACTTCGTCTGGAAAAAAATGTCCGGCGACCTCACCTTCGCCGCCACCGTTCAATTCGCCCCCGCCACCGGCGCCCCCACCTCCGATCCCCACCGCAAAGCCGTCCTCATGCTCCGCCAGACCCTCGACCCCGCCTCCCCCTATGCCGACGCCTGCCTCCACGGCAACGGCCTCACCGCCATCCAATGGCGCGACACCAAGGCCGACCCCACCTACGAAACCCAGGCCCAGGCCAACGCCCCCAAACGCGTCCGTATCGAAAAACGCGGCAATTACCTCTCCATGTCCTTCGGCACATCCGATGCCGACCTCCAGCCCGTCGGCGGTGCCTGCAAGGTCGAACTTCCCGGCGAGTTCTACATCGGCCTGGGCGTCGGCGCCCACAGCGCCGCCCGCCGCGAAACCGCCACCTTCTCCGACGTCGTCATCACCCCGCTCGCCGCCGCTTCCGCTCCGGCCACCGGCCGCGGTGTCACAGCCGCCCGCACCAACCTCATCTCCACCCTCGAAACCATCCAGCTCTCCTCCAAGGACCGCCGCGCCGTCTGCGTCATCACCCAGCCCGGCCTCGCCCGTGCCGAGGCCCCCAACTGGTCCGCCGACAACTTCCTCTACTTCAACAACGGCGGCAAAATGTTCAAGGTCAAGGCCGACCTCCCCGCCGCCACGCCCCCCACCCTCGCCATCCCCGAACCCGCCCCCCTCAACCTCGGCCTCCTCACCAATATCAACAACGACCACGCCCTCTCCTTCGACGGCAAATGGCTCGCCATTTCCGACCAGTCCCAGGGCAACCGCCAGTCCGCCGTCTGGGTCGTCCCCATCGAAGGTGCCGGCACAACTCCCCCCAAGCGCCTCACCGAAAACACCCCCTCCTACTTCCACGGCTGGTCCCCCGACGGCAAAACCCTCGCCTACTGCGGCCAGCGCAACAACAGATTCGATATCTACACCATTTCCGCCGACGGCGGCGCGGAGACGAAGCTCACCAACAACACCACCGGCAAGGACGACGGCCCCGAATACTCCCCCGACGGCCAGTTCATCTACTTCAACTCCGACCGCACCGGCACCATGCAAATCTGGCGCATGAAAGCCGACGGCAGCGCCCCGGAACAACTCACCAAAGACGACCTCAACAACTGGTTCCCCCACATCTCCCCCAACGGCCAGCAAATGGTCTTCCTAACCTACGAAAAAGGCGTCGCCGACCACCCCGAAAACAAGGACGTCCAACTCAAAGTCATGAACCTTCGCACCGGCGCCATCACCCTGCTCGCCAAACTCTTCGGCGGCCAAGGCACCATCAACGTCCCCTCCTGGTCCCCCAACAGCCAGTACCTCGCCTTCATGAGCTACCAAATCGTGCCGCAGTAGCCGCAATATCCGCAGTAGTCGCAGAAATCCCAGCAGTCGTGGCAGTCGCGGTAGTTCACTCAAACCATACGTGGTACGCCACAACGGCATCCTCAATCGCGGCATCGGGTGTCGGTGTGAATTCCATTGTGTCGGGATACCGGAACGACGCCTCGTTCGGATACTTCAACATGGCCTCGACATCAATCACGCCAAAAGGGCTGATTTCCGTGGGGCGCCTGGGCCACGCATCCCGCTTCTGGCAACATTCTTTCCGGTCCTTCAGCAGCTCCGCAAACGAGTACGGCGTGTCGTTGAGAATGGAATCCATGATCTTCCGCCCCGACGCCACTTTATCTCCGAGGGCTTCGTCAAAATCCGGCAAATGCTCGGTGATTGCGGATTTCAACAGGTGCTCTTCCGATTTTTGTCCGAACAGCTTGGCAAGTCCCAGCAACATCACCGCTATCGTCGTTTCCCACGGCATGAAACGGCCTCTGCCCCACTTCACAATCGGAATGATGTCATAACGCAATCGATACACTTCGGCCCAAAAACCGCATTGCACATCGCTCCATCCCGAACTGTTCCCATCAAGGAGCGCCACCGCACCGCGCAGAAAATAACACGTAGCGATTCCACCGAGACTCGTGGATATGTGCGAAAAGATGAGCGAATTACCTTCCTCCTTGACGGCCTCGCGCAATCGCGGCAATTCGCGCTGGTAGATCCCGTCGAAATTGGCCTTTTGAAGCCGCTCGCGGTATTCGTTGGCATAAGCAGGTGAAATATTCTTGTTCATAGCTGAATACGAAATTCGCTCCAGTCGAACTAGGCTATGCTCGCCGTGGGACATATCCCACCGGCAAGGGTCTCTTCAACCCCAAGAACCGCCCTTGGGCAACCTCACTTGGCATTGTAACGCCCCACAGGCTGGCCTGGTATTCCAGCGGAGCCGGACTGTGCCCACGTGAGGAATCCCACTACTCGGCGATCACGAAAACAACTCCCCCTGCCCCGCCACCGGCTCCGCCGCCATCCGCGTCTGCACCGTCTCATATATCGCCAGCATAAAATCCGCCGTGTCCGCCGGTTACATCGTATCCCGCCTCCCGCCCCCCGCCGCGAACAGCCCAAATCCAAACGGCATTTTCAACTGATTTCATAATTCAGCATTCATAATTCATCATTCAGCCCTCACCCCATCCCCAGCTCCAGCCGCGCCGCCTCGCTCAGCCGCTCCCGCGTCCACGCCGGCTCCCACACCAGCTCCACCGTCACCCGCGGCACCTCCGGGATCGCCTCCACCACCCGCTTTACCGCCGCCACAATGTCCCCCGCCACCGGGCACCCCGGTGCCGTCAGCGTCATCTCCACTTTCACCGCATTGGCCGCATCCAGCGTCAGCCGGTAGATTAACCCCAAATCATATATATTCAGCGGTATCTCCGGATCGTACACCGTCTGCAGCGCCGCAATAATCTTCGCCTCCAACCCCTTCTGATCCCCCGACCCCGCCACCCCCGCATCCTCCACCACCGTCCG
>CAIPTQ010000363.1 GCA_903868035.1 uncultured Phycisphaerales bacterium | reverse complement strand
GTGGCGCTGTATCAGTCATCGCCTGGAAGGGGGTGGGGCTTGAGAGGAGTCGTGGGGTGGGGGTGGGAGAGTGGGGAGGGGGGGATTATCGGAAGAGCGGGGGATTTTCGATTTTTGATTTTCGATTTTCGATTGGGGAAGTGGCCATTGTGCCAACGCAAAACGCCTTCACCCAAGTGGTGAGGCACGGGATCGTGCGGCCGCGGGGATGCGACCAAGCCCGCAGGTTACGGGAAAGTGGGATCCGTGGAGGTGGGGAAGTCGGCCAGGTCGCCGAGGGTGTGCGCGCGGGTATGAGCGTATTTCCGGGTGACAAATTCGACGTGACCGTCGCGGAAACTGGCATTGGCGAGCACTTTCGAGTTGGGTATGGAATTGCCGGTCGCCACGTCGGGCGTCACGGTGACCAGACGCCGATCATGCCGGACGGAGAGCAGATTCGAGCCGCCACCGCTGGCGGACCAAAGCGCCCCATTGCCGTCGTCAATGGTGGTTTCGGATTCCTCATAGAGCAAGATGGCCTCGGGGTTTTTGATGTTGCTGAGTTTGCGATAGGCTTTGCCCTGGGTGCCGGGGCTGGCGGTGTTGTCGATGAAGCCCACATGGGGGAAGGACGACATGAACCAGTTGAGCGTGTAGCTGAAGGGGTAGTAGTTGGTGGGCCACGGGGTGGCGGCGGTGTAATTTTTATGCGTGGTGGGGTCGTCCGACGGGCAGATCATGACTTTGGGCGCCCGGCCGGAGAGACTCAGGTAGGGTCCAATGCCACCCTGGCCGACGACGGCGAGGCGATTGGCCTGGTCGCGATACCAAATCCAGTCTTCATCGCGGTCCTCATTGCCGCCGCAGCCTGAGGGCCCGGGGAGGAAATCGTTATTTTGCGCGGCATAGAGGATGTAGGCCTGGGTGATGCCCTTGAGATTCGTGCCGCAGCGCAAGCGTTTGGCCTTTTCGCGGGCCGCACCCAGGGAGGGCAGCAAAATCGCGATCAGCATGGCGATGATGGCGACGACCACGAGGAGTTCAATCAATGTGAATCCGGCACGCCGGGGGCTGGGAGGTGAAAGCGGGGGTTTCATGGGAACTCCTTTTCGGAAGTAAGATTCCGCAGGATGAGGATGTGCATGCCCGTACTTGATCTTGTGCGAACGGAACGCCTAATGAAGTATGGCTAGCTGGGAGGGGGAATGCCATGGCAACATTTGACCCAGATATGGCATTTCTTGACCTGACGAGGGGTAGCCCAGGGAAGGCCCTGGCATTGGGGATGCCGCGGAGGGATGCGCGGGGGACGACCGACGCCGTTGGCGGCAGCATAGAAGTTCATATTTGGATGCGTTGGGGCGTTCTTCGCCATCGAACAAGTGATAATGTTTATAACCGCAGCGCCACGTTCATTAGCATGAGGAACTTGTGCCAGCCGCTTTTCTTGTGGGCGAGAATCTGTTCGTTCAGGTCATCCAGAGTTGATGTCCAGAAATCCAGCTTGGGTTGGCCGCCTACAGGCGTTGGTATCGGTCGAACCTGACCACCAGCGGTTAAAGCGGAGAGAATGGGATTCGAACCCATGGTACAGGTTTAAGCCCGTACACCGGTTTAGCAAACCGGCGCCTTCAGCCACTCGGCCATCTCTCCAGATATCACAGAGACTATCGGCTGACCATGGGCGGGTCAATAGAACAGCCGACTAATCCGTCACGCCGCTCAGGGGTTGGGCGTCAGCGGCACGGCGGAACGCAGTGTCACGGGTCCGATCAGGCCGGATTCGAGCAGGGCGTCGGTGGCGTTCCAGTGGTGCCAGGTGGTGAAGGTGATGCGCGGGCCGGGGGGTTTGGGCAGGCCCTTGGTGTACCAGTCGGGCAGTTGGATGATGGCATTGGCGGTGCCGCGGGCGGGGGCGGCGGCGGTGGGCGCGGCGGTGGCGGGGGCGGGGCCGCGGCCGTTGGCGGCGAAATCTTGGTGGTCGGGGGGGAGTTGTTCGTCGCCGATGAGGCGGTTGGGCCAGAGGTTGGTGACGCGGATTTCGAGGTCATTGTCGCCGGGGTGGGCGGCGTCGGTGATGTCGGTGCGGAAGGGGAAGGTCCAGAGGGTGCCGAGGTCTTGGCCGTTGAGGCGGACCTGGGCGAGTACCTGGACGCGGCCGAGGTCGAGGAAGAGGCGGCGGGGCGTGGCGAGTTGGTCGGCGGTGAGGGTGAGCTTGCGGGAGTAGGTGGCGGTGCCGGAGAAGTATTTGATGCCGGCGTCGGGGGCGTCGGGCCAGGATATGAGTTTATCGAAGGTGGCCTCGGGGGGAGCGCCGAGCTTGGGGGGGAAGGTGACGCGCCAGGGGCCGGGGAGTTCGAGGGGGGCGTGGATGGAGTCGACCGCGAGCGTCAGGTCCGGGCCGCGAGGACGGCGCAGGATGTAGTTGCCATTTTCCCAAGCAAGCGGCGTGGAGTCGAAAAGAAGCTCCAGGGGTCTGGGTGCGGGTTCAGGCGGCAATGCGAGCGGGCGCTGGTTGGCGCGGGCAAAGACTCCCATCGGAGTACCCGGCGCCGAATTGGCAGAAAGTTCCTCGGTGGAAAGGAGTGTCTTTCCGTCTTTTATGACCGCCGTGATCTCTCGCGCCGGATGGACTTCGGTGTCAGGGATGGGCGGCACTTTAGGCGGGAGAGTAATGGGTGGGCCGTGGAATATGACAAAGATGGAGCCGGAAGGCTCCAACTGAAGAGGCACTCGCGTCTGCCCCTGCCCGTTTTGGAAATCATAAATCGACGCCGCAATGCGCCGACCGGAGATGGCATCCCATAACTCCGGGGCGTATGCAATGTTTCTAAACTTACATACGAGTTCCTCGGGCTGCGCTCCGCGATTGGCGATGAAGTAGATGTCGCCGGCGGGATTGATATCGACGGTTGCCGCACTTGCCCCCACGTCGCGATTATAAGTCCTGTTGATGTGGCGGTGGATGTAGTTGATGTCGGCGGTGCCGGAGCGGGAGGTGAATTCGAAGTCGGGCTTGGCGTTGAGCTTGTCTTGCAGGACGGTGGAGAGGGGGATGCCCCAGTAGACGTGGCCTTTGCCGAAGGCGTGCTCGGTGACGGTGGTGCCGTCGAGGTTGGCCCAGAGGTCATTGGCGAGTTTTGACACGGTGGCGTCGGCGTTGGGGTAGTTCATGAGGCTGGGGGTTTTGTCGGGTTTGGGGGCGCTCACGACGAGGGTCATGCCGGCATCGACGAGGTCGTGGAGGTTCTGGAGGGTTTCGACGGACATGGTGCGGATGCTGGGCTGGAGAACCATGGCGCGATAGGTCAGGCCGTCGGGTAGCGAGATCTTGCCCGTGGTGTCGATCTTCACGCGGTTCTTCAGCGTGACAGTGTCGATGGTGTCGTAGCCGTAACCCGGGGGCGGGGCGGGATTGAGGCGGCTTTCATCCGGGTTGCGCACCGGCGAGTCCTCGCCGCAGAAGTAGGCGAGGTCGCCGACGAAGAGGCCCTGCTGGAGGAGGAATTGGGAGCGGGCGATGTACTGCATCCAGGCCTTGCCGGGCTCGAACCAGGTGTTGGTGCGGTCGAAGTGGCCGCCCCAGGGGCCCATGGTCATGCCGGGGAAGACGGAGGGGTCGGCATTGGGCTGCATGGCGTAACGGTGGAAGATGAATTTGTTGAGGCCCTGGGTCCACATGAAATCGCCGAGGGCCTTGAGGGAGTAGGGGGATTCGGTCCAGCGGGACTGGCTGGTGAAGGACTCGGCACCCATGACGGGTTTGCCGTTCATGTGCATGACGGAGGCGACGAGCTTGATGGAGCGCTGGTTGGCCTGGCCCTGCCAGAATTCGGCCATGGGCAGGTCGGCGTAGGCGCCGGCGATCATTTCGTCGAAGTTGCCGTTGTCGTAGGGTTCGGTGTAGGCGAGCATGCCGTGCTGGTGGCAGAGTTCGGTGAAATGGCCGTAGTAATATTCGTTCATGAGTTCGGCCTGGGTTTTGCGGACATCCCAGAGGAAGCGTTGGGAGATGTCGGTGCTGCCGACGACGCGGCCGACGGCCATGGCGGGCATGTAGGGGGCGAGGTCGTAGCCGCGGCGTTTTTTGAATTCCTCGGGGAATTTGTCGGTCCAGTTCTGCAGGCCGGTTTCGTAGCTGTCGATGAGGGCGGCAACTTTGCCCTTGGCGGCGAGGGGTTTCATGACGTCGAAAAAGGGGCCGAAGAAGAAGTTGAAGTGGAAGTCGAGGGCTTCCTTGGAGAATTTGTCGACTTCCAGGCCGCTGCCGCCGTCTGGGGGCGGGCGGTTGGTGGTGCCGGTGGTGGTGAAGCCGATGCGGAGGATGGTCCAGTTGTTGCCGGGGGCGGCGGGGGCGTCCCAGGTCAGTTGGCCCTGGGCGTTCATGTTTTTCGAGAGATCGAGGACTTGGGCGGGGTCGATGGTGGCGGGGATGGTGGCGGCCGGCGCGGTGGCGGGGCCACGGCCGGCTGCCGCGCCGCGGCCGTTGTTGAAATTGGGGATGCGGGAGTCGGCGGCGGGCGTGGGGTAGGCGATAACGAACGCGTCGCGATAGAAACCCTGGGTGGCGGTGGGCTGGGCGAGCACGGCGTTGAACTTCTGGCCGCCGGGCGCGGGGGTTTCGGTATAGACGAGCACCTTCATGGAATTTTCGGGCTTGATCCACGGCCCGCCGCTGGAGGACCAGCCGGGGCAGTTGAAGAGGCAGAAGTCGAGGCCCAGGCGGTTGGCCTCCTGGATGGCGAACTGGACATAGTCATTCATCTGCGGGCTGTCGTAGGGGACAGGGCCCTTGGGGATGCCCGTGCCAACCTGCGCCAGGTGCGCGCCGCCGATGCCGACGCGTTTCATGGCTTCCAGGTCGGCGGTGATGCCGGCCTTGGAGACGTTGCCGTTCATCCAATGCCACCAGGTGTGGGGCTTGGCGGAATCGGGAGGCGCGGCGAAGCCGGCGGCGAGGGGGTCGGCCTGCTGGGCCAAAACCCGCAGGGCAAAAATCGGCACCAGCGCGAAAGCCAAACGATAACCTCGCATAGGCGGCTCCTTGAATCAGTTGTCAAGCGGACGAAAATGGGCCACGTGAAAGGCCTATCGTAACCCGCCCGGCGCGGCTGTCCAGAAAAGGGCACGGAAGCACTTCCTAGATGGGAGGGGGGGGAGACCGCCAAATACAGCTTGTTTGTGGGTGAGGGGTTGGCGGTCTGCCCTAACAAGATTACCCATTTTTACATATTTTGCAGTTTACAATTAATAAATGATAAATTGGGTAAATACATCCTTTTCGGGAAGTGTGTATTTACATCGCCGCTTTCGCGTATTTATGGTGTTTTTCGTGTTTTCGTGGTTACACAATTCCTGCATCTCCAAGCGTCCACCCAAGACGAAAACGTTTCCTTCACCTAAGATATGTCATCCCCAATGTGAAGGATTTCCGGATGCCCCGGTGGATGACATCTCTTTTCGTGATTCTGACGCTGCTGTTGGGAAATGCTGCGCGGGGGCAGTATTTGGGCGGACTGCCGGGCGCGGGGACGGTGGGGGAACCGGTTACGGCGCGGGGGGCGATGGACAAGGAGCCGCTGGTGCCGGGGGGCGAGGGGATGCTGGTGGTGGAGCTGAGCATCCATCCGCGGTATCACATCCAAAGTGCATTTGCGACAACACCTTACATCGCGGCGCGGCTGACGGTGGAAAGTGTGCCGGCGGGGGTGAAGCTGGGCGCGGTGCAGGCGCAGAAGGGGTTGGAGATACCGTCGCCGCCGGCGTTGGGGAGCGGAATACTCAATGTTTATGCGGGGAAGGCGTATTTTCTTGTGCCGGTGAAGGTGGCGGCGGGGGCGG
>CAIPTQ010000362.1 GCA_903868035.1 uncultured Phycisphaerales bacterium | reverse complement strand
GCGCTGGCCGATGAAATCGCCGACGCCCTGGGTGTCCTTGAAGAGGTAGTAGGTGCGTTCGGGGATGGTGCCGTCGTGGTTGAGTTCCATTTCGACGAAGACGTAGCCGGGGTAGAGTTTGCGTTCGGCGACTTTCTGCTGGCCCTGCTTGACGCGTTTGATGCGTTCGGTGGGGACGATGATGCGGCCGATGAGGTCGCCGAGGTTCTCGATCTTCACCTTGCGTTCGAGGGCGTCGCGGACCTGATCCTCGCGATTGGAGGCTACCCGCAGCACATACCAGTTCTTGGTCATGGTGGTCATTGTTCCTCAACTCTCAAAAGGCCCGGCCTGGCCGCGGCGGGGCCGGGGGTCAGGCAATCCCAATCGTCTGGAATAATTTGATGAATCCGAGATCCACGATCCACAGCAGCACGCCCAGCAAGACCGTCAGAAGGATCACGATTTTGACGGAGTTGATGACCTCGCGGCGGCTGGGCCAGGTGACCTTGCGCATCTCGGACTCGGTCATGATCATGAACTCGCCGTATTTGAGCGAGTTGACGAACCAGAAGGTGAGCAGGGCCCACAAGGCGATCCAGGCCACGCCGACGAGGGCCTTCCAGATCGTCGGCAGCATGACCACGTTGCCCTGCTTTTGGGTGAGCCAAAACGCGCCGGTGAAGGCGATGATGGTCATGCCCACGACGGTGCCCCAGCGGACCCACTTGCCCTGGCCGGGCTTGTAGATGCGGAACATGCCGGCCAGGCCGGAGGATGATTTAGCCGAGTCGTTGCTCATGGGATGCCGTGAATACCTTTCAGAAGCCGAAGGCGTCGTAACATCAACACGCCGGACAGGAGTCGAACCTGTAACCTGCGGTTTTGGAAACCGCTGCTCTGCCAATTGCGCTACCGGCGTAAACAGTGGTCAGGGGCCAGGGGTCGGTGGTCAGCGGCAAAAATCGTGCTTCATTTCCGGCCACTGACCACTGGCCACTCGTTTACTTCTTCTTGATTTTGTGCTCGGTATGCTTGCGCAGGCGCGGGCAGAATTTCATGATGAGTTTCTTGGTGTCGAATTCCTTGGGATCGATCGTGATGCGATAATTCAGATCGTCGGTTTCCTTGCACTGCAGCCATACCCATTCGCGAGCCATGTCTCACATCCTTAGAAAAGCGGCCGGGTGATAATGCCCCAACCTGGTGCCAGCCTACCGGCCAAGCACATCATTTTAGCAAGAACGGGGCGGTTTTGCGAAAACCGCCCCGATTCACAATCTTGACAGGCTAAGGATGCCAACTGCTGGCGGGGTCCGAAGCCTTGATTTTTTGGCCTCAGGATGCCGATGCGCGTCCGAGGTCGATAAGACAGGCTCAAGCCTGTACTACAAACTCAGGCGATAATCTTGGTGACGACGCCGGCGCCGACCGTGCGTCCGCCTTCGCGAATCGCAAAACGTACGCCGGCTTCCATGGCGATGGGGGTCTCGACCAGATCGACGTTGATTCGGACGTTGTCGCCCGGCATGACCATTTCGGTGCCCGGCATCAGGGACAGAGACCCCGTCACGTCCGTCGTGCGGAAGTAGAACTGCGGGCGGTAGCCGGTGAAGAAGGCCGTATGACGGCCGCCTTCCTCCTTGTTCAACACATAAATTTCGGCCTCAAACTTGGTGTGGGGCGTGATGGATCCGGGCTTGGCGATGACCTGGCCGCGTTCGAGGCTGTCCTTTTCGACGCCGCGGAGGAGCAGGCCGACGTTGTCGCCGGGGATGGCCTGGTCGAGGGTTTTCTGGAACATTTCGACGCCGGTGACAACCGAGCGGATACTGTCCTTGCGGAGGCCGACGATTTCGACATCATCGCCGACCTTGACCACGCCGCGTTCGACACGGCCGGTGCCCACGGTGCCGCGGCCCTTGATGGAGAATACGTCTTCGACGGGCATGAGGAAGGGCTTGTCGGTTTCGCGCATCGGCTCGGGGATGTAGGTATCCAAGGCTTCAATGAGTTTGTAAATGCACTCGGTGGCCTTGGCGTCGGTGGGGTTGTTCATGGCGATCGAGGCCGAGCCGCGGATGATCGGGATATCATCGCCGGGGAATTTGTACTTGGTGAGGAGTTCGCGGACTTCGAGTTCGACGAGGTCGAGGAGTTCGGGATCGTCCACCAGGTCCACTTTGTTGAGGAAAACGACGATCCGCGGCACGTTGACCTGCCGCGCCAGGAGGACGTGCTCACGCGTCTGGGGCATGGGGCCGTCGGCGGCGGAGACCACCAGAATCGCGCCATCCATCTGGGCGGCGCCGGTGATCATGTTCTTGATGAAGTCGGCGTGGCCGGGGCAGTCGATGTGGGCGTAGTGGCGTTTTTCAGACGAATATTCGACGTGGGAGACGGCGATGGTGACGATCTTGGTGGGGTCGCGGCGGCCCTGCTTTTCGGAGGCCTTGGCGACGGCATCGTAGGAGACCGCCTTGGAGAGGCCCTTGAGGGCCAGCACGCCGGTCATGGCGGCGGTGAGGGTGGTCTTGCCATGGTCGATGTGACCGATGGTGCCGACGTTCACGTGGGGCTTGGTACGTTCAAAATTGGCCTTAGCCATTGAAAAAAACCTCCGTCTGGGGTTGCGAAACTCCGCATTCCAAGAGGCTGTCCGTCAAACGTTTGGCGGACAAGCCGCGTTGAATTCTGTCAGTCCCAAGGGCACAAAAACCTTCCACCACGCGGGTCTGAGTGCCGGGGGCGCCGTTTTTTACCTCGCTTCGAACGAGCTGTTGATGGGACTTGAACCCATGACCTCATCCTTACCAAGGATGTGCTCTACCAACTGAGCTACAACAGCCAGTGGCGCTTGCGGGACCTCCCCGCAATGAAGACCCGAAAGTCTACCGGCGGTGCATTCCCCTTGCAAGTGACAGGCGGCGCCTTGGGCCCAGGGCCAGGGGCGCCATCCCGGGGGATTATCGGCTGATTGCGCCCCGGGCATCGGCTCCAAGCCCATGCCCGGGCATAAGGGTGATGTACGGGATTCGAACCCGCGACCCTCGGGACCACAACCCGATGCTCTAGCCAGCTGAGCTAACACCACCGTAGGGCCGGCAGGCGTGGGGCCGGCATGACGCTTATCGTAATTTATCCAGCGCACGCATGTCAAACATGCGGCGCCCCTTCCCGCCGGGTTCGAGCCCGTTTTCCCGGAAAAATGCCGATTTTCCAGGGACTGAATTAAAATTGGGTTTCCTGGTCCTCTTCCACGGCCGTCGCGGTGGCGGACGGGGCGCTCGTGTTGCCGCCATCCTCGTCGCCGTCCACATGATGGTTGAGCAGCGGCAGACGGTCGGCGGACAGGTAGGCGTTGAGCTTCCGCAGGGCTTCGTTTTCGATCTGGCGGACGCGCTCGCGCGTGAGGCCCACTTTTTCGCCGATCTCCTTGAGCGTCAGCGGCTGGCCGTCCTCCAGGCCAAAGCGCAGCCGCAGGATTTCGGCCTCGCGCTGGTCGATCTTGTTGAGCAGCATGTAGATCGTGCGCACCTCATCCTTGCCCAGGACGATGTTGTCCGGCGTGGGCGTGCGCTCGTCGTGGAGCATTTCATGCAGCGCCATCCCGTCGGTTTCGGCGATGTGGGCCTGGGTGGGCGAATGGAACGCGCGGACGGCGCGATGGATGATGCGCACTTTTTTGACGGACATTTTCATGTGCTTGGAGAGTTCGTCGAGGCTGGGCACGCGGCCGAGCCTGTCCTCCATCTCGGAAATCGCCTGCTTCCACTTGGCGATCATCTCGACCATGTAGGCCGGGATGTGGATCGGCTGCACGGAGTTGATCAGCGCCCGCTTGATGGCCTGCTTGATCCACCAGGAGGCGTAAGTGGAGAAGCGGATGTTCATCTCGGGATTGAAGCCTTCGACGGCCTTGAGCAGGCCGATGTTCCCCTCCTCGATGAGATCCTGGATTTGCAGGCCGCGGTTGGAATAATTTTTGGCGATGTTGACGACGAGGCGGAGATTGGCCCGGACCATTTCCTCACGGGCTGCGGGATCGTTTTCCCGGATCAGCCGGCGCGCCAGTTCCTTCTCACGATCCGCCGACAGGAGGGGCACGTGATTGATTTGATTCAGGTAAAGTTGCAGGCCTGATTCAACCGGCATAAAAACGGTCCATGTTATGAACACATTTCCGGGCGGAACGCGGTTCTGAAAGGACGTGACTGCGCACCCTTGACGGGATTTTATTTTCTCCCCGGAAGTGTTCGCAGTGTAACAATCCTCACGGCCGAGTTCAAGGATTACATCGCACAGCACAGTGCGATAACTCCACTATTAGTCGGCTTGCCTCCGAGTCCACTTGAGCGTAAGTGCGAAGATCGAGGCGACCGAATGGTCCGGAATTAAGCCCGCGATCCTGGCATTCGTCATAAGAGTATTGCACGAAGAACGCTTTGGGGGTCTGGGAAAAATGAAGTTTTCAAAAAATGCTTCGCTGCCTTACCGGGCGTCACGTGGCAAAATTATCACAACGCCGGATGAGGATGATATGAACGCGCGATATAAAATGCGCCAAGGATATTTACGAAATGGCGCGGCCATCGGCGGTTGGTGCCAGATCGGCAAAAATGGTCATGCCGAACGCTTCACGAACGCGGACCGGGAGGATGCGCCCGGTGAGCGACGGCGGACCCTGGAAAACTACAATCTGGTCGCAAGTGGTGCGCCCGGAGAGTTGTACCCAATCGGGCTGACTGGTGGTGACTTGCGGGGTGGCATAAGGCTGGCCGTGACGATCGAGTCGCCGGCCCTTGCTTACGCTACGGGTACTGTTGAGGCCGGCGGCGAGGGTAGGGCCGAGTTCAACAGTAGTTGTAGCGGCAGTGACGGCAACGACGGAATCGGGATCTTTGTCGCCTCCACCGCCATTTGTACCCCCCCACCCAGAAGGACCATCGCAGAGCACATCCACGACTTGGCCGAGAAGTTCGCGATTGAGTTCATTGGAAATGCGATTTTGCAGGCGTAGAAGATCGTTGTTGCGAAAGCGCTTCACGTCTTCGGGCACATCATCTTGGAATCGTTTGATGCCCACGGTGCCGGGGCGGGGCGAGTATTTGAAAATAAAAGAATTTTTGTAGCGGGCCTGTTCGACGAGGGAGCGGGAGAGCGCGTAGTCGGCATCCGATTCGGTGGGAAAGCCGACGATGAAATCGCCAACCAGTTGAATGCCCGGCACGATGCGGCGGGCGCGGCCTACGAGTTCGAGGTAGGAATCCCGCGTGTAGCCGCGGTTCATCAGCTTGAGGATGCGGTCCGAGCCGGACTGTGCCGGGATGTGCAGATAGCGGCAGATGCGGGGCGCGTCGCGCATGACGTGCAGAATATCATCGCCAAAGTCGGCGGGGTAACTGGTGAGGAACCGCAGCCGGGGCAGATGCGGAAGCGACTCGTGCAGGAGATAAAGCAGTTCGGCGAAGGTGGTGCGTTTGGGGGCCGGGCCGGTGGCGGTGGATGCCGCCGTGTCATGCTCATATGCATAATGATTGACGGTCTGGCCCAGGAGCGTGATCTCCAGGCAGCCGGAGTCGGCGAGCTTACGCGCTTCCTCGAGAATGTTCCGCGGGGCGCGCGAAATCTCCGCGCCGCGCGTGTACGGCACCACGCAGTAGGTGCAGAATTTGTTGCAGCCGCGAACAATGCGCACGTACGCCTGGAAACGCTGCTCATAGGGCGCGAAGGAGCGCGCCAGGTCCAGGGCTTCCAGCCCGTCCTGCTCCTCGCGGGCGTGGTCCAGCGTTTTCGTGCGGCGGGAATTGTTGCCCGCCAGCGCATGCTGGTGCGTGCCGGTCTTGATGACGTTCTCCAGCAGCGCGGGCAACTGATCCAGTTCCGAGGGCCCGCACATGAGATCGACGTGCGGCATCCGCTTCATCAGCCCCGCCCCGTCGCGCTCGGCCATGCAGCCGATGACGCCCACAATCAGCGCCGGCTCCTCCGCCTTGCGCAGCTTGACCAGGCCCAGCCGCGACCACACCTTCTGCTCCGAACGCTCGCGCACCGAACACGTGTTGTACAGCACGATGTCGGCATCCTCCAGCGCGGGGGTGAAGGAATACCCCAACGCGCGCAACTGCGTTTGCACCAGTTCCGAATCGAGCACGTTCATCTGGCAGCCGAAGGTCTCCAGGTAGATTTTCTTCATACCGGGAGTGTAGCACATGCGGCAATCCAAGAAAAAAGTGGGGCGCGCGATTCGGTGTACACTCTATTTGGGGTAGGTCAAATGCCGCGCAATATTCAGATAATCCACACTTGAATTGGCCGGCAATCGGATCTCCGCGCGCTTCACGCTTGACAAAACACCCATTTTATGACGGAATCCCTTAATAATCCCGTCTGGTTCGTCTAACGGAGGCTATCCATGAACAAATTGAGTTATCTGGCAACCCTGGCCATCGTCCTGCTGGCGCTGGCGTTGAACCTGAGCGGCTGTGGCGACTCGAGCGCCCCAGGCGCCACCAAGAAAATCCGAATGGCGGGCATCATTTTCCAGGATGACCAGTTCTTCCGGATGATCAAATTCGGCATGGAAGACGCGGCCAAAAAGAACGGCGTGGAACTGCTGTCGGGCAATTCCGACAACAAGCCGGAAACCGAGCAGAAGCTCATCCAAAGCTTCCAGACCAAAAAGGTGGACGCGATCCTTATTTCGCCGCTGTTGCGCGATGGGTCGGTCCCGGCGCTCCAGGAGGCGCACGACAAGGGCATCCTGATCGTGACCAACAACACCTCGATTGCCGCCGATTTTCCGGAGGGCGATGTGCAGTGTTCGGCGTGGGATCTGGGCGAGCAGACGGGCAAGGCGGCCGTGAAATACATCAACGAGAAACTGGGAGGCAAGGCGACGATTGCCATCCTGGCGTTCCATTCGCAGGTGGCCGCACAGAGCGACGCGCGCACGGGGGGCTTCAAGAAACAGGTGACCGCGCTGCCGGGCGTGAAACTCATCGCGGATCAGGACGCCTATCTGACGGAAAAGGCGCTGAAGACCGCCGGCGACATCATCACGAGCCATCCGGACGTCAACATCATCTACGCGGCCAATGAAGGCGGCACGGGCGGGGCGGTGCTGGCGGTGCAGGCGGCCGGCAAGGGCGACGGCAAGATCGCCGTGTTCGGCACCGACGTGAGCGACCAGTTGCTGGGGTTCCTGCTGGCGAAGGACAACATATTGCAGGCCATCACGGCGCAGAAACCGTTTGAAATGGGCCAGATGTCCGTGGAAGTGGCGCTCAAAGCCCTGAAAAAGGAAAAGTACGACAAGAAGATCGAGCTGACCAACACGTGCCTCACCCGGGATGATCCCGCCGGGGTGGCGAAGTTCGCCGAGCAGCTCAAGAAGTGGACCGCGGGCGGAAACTGATGCGCGCGCTGGAAACCGTCGGCATTCGGAAACAATATCCAGGGACGCTGGCGCTGGACGACGTGTCGCTGCGCTTTGAGGGCGGGAAAGTCTCGGCGCTGCTGGGGAAAAACGGGGCGGGCAAGAGCACGCTGGTGAAGATTCTGGCCGGGACCGTGCCGCCCACGAGCGGGCACATCCTGATCAACGGGCAACCGGTGCGGCTGGCCTCGGCCCGGGACGCGTTCCGCCAGGGGATCGCCACCGTGTACCAGGAACTCTCGCTGATCCGGGGCCTGTCGATCGCGGAGAATATTCTGTTGGGCCGGATGCCCACGCGGCGCGCGACGCTGGGCCTGGCCCTCGACTGGCCGACCGCCCGGGCCCGCGCCCGGCACGTGCTTGAGGACATGGGGGTGGACCTGGACGTGCGCTGGCGCGTCTCGGACCTGGGCGTGGCCCAGCAGCAGGTCGTCGAGATCGCCAAGGCCATGTCTTTTGCGCCTTCGGTCCTGCTGCTGGATGAACCCACCTCCGCCCTGGCCCGGCACGAGACGGAGATGCTCTTCCGCATCGTGCGCCGCCTGGCGGACAAGGGCGTGGCGGTGATCTATATCACCCATCGCCTGCAGGAACTGGCCCACATCGCCGACTCGGTGACGGTGCTGCGCGACGGGCGGCATGTGGGGACGGTGCCCTTCGCCGAGGCGCCCGCGGAGAAGATCGTGCGCATGATTTTCGGGGAAATCGTGCCCAGACATCGGCCGCCGGGCCTGCAGGCGGGGCGGGAAATTCTGCTGGAAGCGCGGGGACTTACGCGGCGGCCGCGGTTTCATGATGTGACTTTCTCCCTGCGCCAGGGCGAAATCCTGGGCCTCGCGGGGATGGTGGGTTCGGGGCGGACGGAATTGCTGCGCGCGCTGTTCGGCGCCGACCGGCTGGATGAGGGGCGGATATTCCTGGAGGGCCGGCCGGTGCGCATCGGCTCGCCGCGCGCGGCCAACCGCCTGGGGATCGGGATGATCCCCGAGAACCGGAAGGAGCAGTCGCTGGTGCTGCCGATGAGCGTGCGGCGGAATTTCTCGCTGGCGAGCCTGGGCCGCATCGCGCGGCGGGGCCTGATTAACAACCGGATGGAGCAGGAGGCCGCGGCGCCGTTGATCGAGCGGCTGGCCATCAAGCTGGCGGATGCCGGCTTTCCGGTGGACTCGTTGAGCGGCGGGAACCAGCAGAAGGTGGTGGTGGGCAAGTGGCTGATCACCCGGCCGCGCGTGATGCTGTTTGACGAGCCTACCCGGGGGATCGACTTGCAGGCCAAGCAGCAGATTTTCCAGATTGTCTGGGACTTGAGCCGGCAGGGCATCAGCTCGCTTGTGGTCTCGAGCGAACTGGAGGAATTGATGGAAGTGTGCCATCGGATACTGGTGATGCGCGCGGGCACGATCGCCGCGGAGGTCCGGCCCGAGGAACTGACGGTGGACGGCCTGGTGTTGCGCTGCATGTCGGATGCCGATCGGACGGCCGCGGGCGCGGAGGGTGGGAGATGAAGAATGTCACCGCTATGGCCACGTACTGGGTGCGGCAGACGATTCTGGAGATCGTGCTGGTGGCGCTGTGCGTATTCCTGGCCTTCCGGGCCGACGGTTTTCTGTCGGTGGAGAATTTCCTCAACATTCTGCGGAACGTATCGCTGCCGGGGATCATCGCCTTCGGCATGACGATGGTGATCATCGCCGGGGAGATCGATTTGAGCGTGGGCTCCACGGTGGCGTTTTCCGGATGCCTGACCGTGTGGATGATGACCAAAATGACGGGCTGGCCGGATTATCCGCATGCGCTCCTGGCGTTTGCGGCGACCGTGGGGACGGTGCTTCTGGCTTGCACCGTGGCGGGATGCTTCACGGGCTTCATGCGCATCCGCTTCCAGGTGCCCACGTTCATCAGCACGCTGGCGTGGATGACGTTTCTGCGGGGTCTGGCGGGGGTCATCATCAACGGCTTCCCGGTGAGCACGGTGGGCGAAAAGCCGCCGCTGCCGCCGTGGTTCTCCTTTCTGGGCAAGGGCCATGTCGCGGGGATTCCCTTCCCCGTGATCGTGTTTGCGGCGGTCTTTCTCCTGCTGCTGTTCTGCATGAACTACACGACCTTTGGCCGATCCGTGTATGCGGTGGGCGGCAATCCCGAGGCGTCCCGCCTGAGCGGCATCAACGTGAGCTTCATCCGCATGGCGGTGATGGCGATCGTCTCCTCGCTGGCCGGGATCGCCGGCATCATGCAGGCCTCGCTGCTCAGCCAGGGCAGCCACACCACCGGCACGGGCTGGGAACTGGACATCATTGCCGCGGTCATCATCGGGGGCACCAGCTTCACCGGGGGCGTGGGGCGCATCTGGGGGACGCTGGTGGGCGTGATCTTCCTGGGGGTGGTCGAAAACGGCATGACCATGATGGAAATCAACAATGAATACTGGCAACTGGCGGTGCGCGGAGTATTGATTTTCGTGGCGGTGCTGTTGAATGTGGCCATGCCCGCCAAGCGGCGGTGATTCGCCGTTTGAAGCATGGCCGCGTCAGGGCTGGAAGTTTTGTGTGCCCTGGCCGCCGTGGACATATACTGCCAAGGCGTTATTGTAGTGTGAGTTTGAGCAAGTCACGCCTGTTAACAACCCAAAAGGAGTCCTTATGTCCTGCATTCATGTGGCCGCGATTCTTGCCGGAGTTATCACGTGCTCTCTCATCGGCTCGGCCTTCGGCCAGGCGGCCCCCGCGCCCCTGACCCTCACCACCGGCTGGACCCTGCAGGATGTCGCCAAGGTGGAAAAGCCCGGCGATACTCCCGCCGCCAGGAAGGCCGAAGCCGACGCCTGGGGTGCCAAACTCTCCGTGGCCGGCGCCGCGCAGCCGGGGTGGTACAAAGCCACCGTCCCGGGCACGGTGCTCACGAGTCTGGTGAATGAAAAGGTTTATCCCGAGCCGCTGTACGGCGAAAACAACCGGCCGAACGTCATTCCCGAGACGCTGTGCCGGACGAGCTACTGGTATCGGACGGACGTGGCCGTGCCCGCCGACTTTGCCGGCAAGCGCATCTGGCTGAACTTTGACGGCATCAACTACACCGCCGACGTGTGGGTCAACGGCAAGCAGGCCGGCACCGTGAAGGGGGCCTTCGCCCGGGGCATCTTCGATGTGACGGACTTCGTGAAGGCGGGGCAGCCGGCGGCCATCGCCGTGCGCATCAATCCGCCGCCCCACCCGGGGAATCCGCAGGAACAAACCGTGGCCCTGGGCACGGGCGGCAATGGCGGGGCACTCATGCAGGATGGCGCCACCTTCGGCTGCACCGTCGGCTGGGATTGGATTCCCGCCATCCGCGACCGCGACATGGGGATTTGGCAGAAGGTGACGCTCTCGACCACCGGGCCGGTGCGGATTGATGACCCCTCCGTCAGCTCCGACTTGCCCCTGCCCAGGACCGACTCGGCGGACCTGATGGTGCTCACGACCGTGCGCAACGCCACCGATCAACCGGTGACCGGCACGCTCAAGGGGACGTTTGACGGCGGCGGATTCTCGGTGCCGGTGACGCTCCAGCCGCACGAGGTCAAGGAGGTCAAGGTCACCACCGCCGAAGCAGCACAACTGCACGTGAACAACCCGAAACTCTGGTGGCCCAACACCTATGGCGAGCCCTTCCTCTACGCCATGCACGTCACCTTCGATATTAACGGCGCCCCATCCGACGCCAAGGACACCAACTTCGGCATCCGCAAGATCACGTATGCCGTTCCGCCCGAGCAAACGCTGATTCCGCAATCACTGAACCTCACGATTTTCGTCAACGGTGTGCCGGTGATGTGCAAGGGCGGCTGCTGGGGCATGGATGAGGCCATGAAGCGCATCCCGCGCGAACGCCTCGAAGCCCAGGTCCGCTATCACGCGCTGGCCAACTACACCATGATCCGCAACTGGGTCGGCCAGAGCACCAGCCAGGACTTCTACGATATGTGCGACAAGTACGGCATCATGATCTGGGATGAAATGTTCCAGGCCAACGCCAGCGACGGCCCCCAGGTCGGCGGAGTACCCAACGCCAACGACACGCCGGAAGTTCTTGCCTGGCGCGCCGACGTCATCCAAATGTACAAGGAAAACGTCCGCGAAAAAGTCGTCCGCTTCCGCTGCCATCCCTCCATCGCCATCTGGTGCGGCCGCAACGAAAGCAATCCCGCTCCCAGGGAAATTGCCGATTATCTCACCACCGTCACCCGCGAACTCGATCCCGCACGTCTCTTCCACGCCAATTCCAACGAAGGCAGCGGCGTGCGCTCCGGCGGGCCGTACTCCTGGCAAGTGCCGTCGGCTTACTTCCGGCCCAACCCCGAACCCTTCAAAACGGAACTCGGCGGCGTGTCCATCCCCACCCTCGCGTCCATCAAGGCCATGATGCCCGAGAAGGACTGGTACGACCTCAATGATGACTGGGCGTCCCATGACCTGCTGCGGGGCGCCCAATCGGGGAACACCTTCCCCCTGGGGATCGCCACCCGCTATGGCAGCATCGCCCAGCGCGACCTGGTGGATTTTACCCGCAAGTCCCAGATGGCCATGTATGAATCCTGGCGCGCCCTCTACGAAGGACGCGCGGCCAAACTCTTCAACCCCTGCGCGGGCGTGCTCGCCTGGATGAGCAATCCTTCGCAGCCGTCTTTCGTGTGGCAGGTGTACAGTTATGACCTCGAGCCGCTGGCGGCGCTCTACGGCGCCAAGAAGGGCTGCGAGCCCCTCCACGTCCAGATGAACGCGAACGACTGGCATGTCATGGTCATCAACACCATGCCCCAGGCGAAGGACGGCCTGCAGGCCACCGTCCGCATCTACAACATGGACGGCACGCAGAAAGCCGAGAAAACTACGCCCGTGAGCGCCAAAGCGTGTGCCGCCACCGATCTGGGCGTGCCCGTCTGGCCGGCCGATCTGACGCCGGTGCATTATGTGAAACTGGAACTCAAGGACGCCCAGGGCAAGCTCATTTCCGACAACTTCTACTGGCGGACGACGGCGACCGTCGCCCCGGATGCCGCGCCGCTGGCGGCCAACATCTTCGGCTCCGGCGGACTGGGCACGGGCGCTGGCGCGCGCGGTCCTGGGCGCGGCCCGGTCACCCAACCGGAGGATTTCTCGCCCCTGCAGACGCTGCCCACCGCGGACGTGCAGGTCGCGCTGACGCGCCACGATGCCGCGGGCAAGTGCCTGCTCGACGCGGTGATTTCCAACCCCACGAAGATACCGGCCTTGCAGGTGCATTTGACGCTGCGGAAGCAAAGGACGGGCGACCGCGTGCTGCCGGTGTACTACAGCGACAACTACATTTCGCTGCTGCCGGGCGAATCCCGGACCGTGACGATCGAAGCGGGTTCTGCGTCCCTGGGCGCCGAGACGCCGGAAGTGGCCGTTGACGGTTGGAACATCAGCACCGCCACGCGGAATTTCCCCGCCGGAGGCGGCGCGGCGGCGACCCAGAACAAGGATGCGTTCGTCGGGCCTAAGACGGCCGCGGGCAGATAATGATTCGTTCGCTTCTGGAACCATGAACCCGCGCGTCTGGCGCGGGTTCCCTTTGATAGGAGTTCGTCCATGGATTTTACCTCTAAAACCCTTGCCGCATTATTGCTCGCGGCTTCCACCGTCGGCGCGGCGCAGGCCGCGGACCCCAATTACAAGAACTTCCGCGTCGCCATCTACGTCACCCGCGGCACGGTGGCGCAGTGGGCCAATCCCCAGACGCTGGCGCAGGCCTACGACGCGATGAACCGGCAGGTGAAGTTCGACAAGGTCTACCTGGAGGTCGCCAGCGGCCGCACCACCGAACGCGAAGCCAGCTTCGACGCCATCAAGAAATTCTTCAATGACAAGGGCGTCCAGGTTTCCTCCGCCGTGGCTTTCGCCGCCGGCCCGCAGGAACGCGATTCCGGCGGCGGCACGCTCTCCTATTCGCTGCCCGCGGACCGGGAGTATGTCAAGACCGTCGCCGAAATGTGCGCCCGGCACTTCGACGAGATCATCCTGGACGACTGGTACTTCACCGCCTCCAAAACCGCCGACGAAATCAAGGCCAAGGGCGACCGGACGTGGACCCAGTATCGCACCGCCGTGCTCGATGAAGTGGCCCAGAACCTGCTCATCAAGCCCGCCAAGGCCGTCAACCCCAAGTTCCGCCTCATCATCAAGTATCCCAACTGGTACGAGCACTACCAAGGCACCGGCTACGACCTGGAGGTGGAGCCGAAGATTTTCGACGCCATCTACACCGGCGTCGAAACGCGCGATCCGCTCACCTGGGAGCAGCACCTCCAGCAGTATGAAAGCTACAGCCTGACCCGTTATCTGGAGAATGTCAGCCCCGGCAAGAATGACGGCGTGTGGGTCGATCAGCTTGGCACCAACTACATCGACCGCTATGCCGAGCAAATCTGGGATGCGGCTTTCGCCAAGCCCCGGGAGATCACCCTCTGGCAGTGGCCCGGCGCGCTGCAGGGCATCAACGTGGGCAACCGCCCCTGGCAGGACCGGGACACCAGCCTTAATTACCAGAAAATGCTCGCGGCGTTTCAGGCGGCAACCACCGGCCCGGCCACCAATCCCGCGACGGCGCCCGCGACCGCCGAAGCGCCGCCCGCGCCCGGTGGCCGCGGGCCGGGCCGCGGTGCCGGGCCGGCCAACGGCCTCGCCACCGGCTATGTCGCGTACACCGCCCTGCGCCAAATGGATGCCATCCTCGGCAAGCTTGGTAAGCCCATCGGCTTGGCCGCCTATCGCCCGCCGCATTCCATCGGCGAGGAGTTCTATCACGACTTCCTGGGCATGGCCGGCTTCCCCATTGAACTGAGCGCCACTTTCCCGCCGGCGCAGGCTTCCAACGTATGCCTCCTCACCGAATCCGCCAAGAATGACCCGGACATCGTGAAAAAGATCAAGAGCCAGCTTGGCGCGGGCAAAAACGTCATCATCACCTCCGGCCTGCTCCGCGCCCTCTCCGGCAAGGGGATCGAGGAGATCAGCGAGTTTGAATACACCGACCAGAAAATCGCCGCCACGCAATTCCAGGCGCGCAAGGGCCAGGTCATCGCCAATTCCACTGTTGATCCCCCCATCATTTTTCCCATCATTCATTTCCTGACCAATCAATCGTGGAACCAGATCAACGCCTACGAGAGCAAGTCCCCCGCCAACGCGTATCCCATCGTGATCTCCGACATCTACGATCGCGGCACGATTTATGTGCTGGCCCTGCCCGACAACATCGCCGATCTGTACCGCCTGCCGACGCCGGTGCTTAATGCGATCCGCAACCTGGTGATGGGCGCCTTCCCCATTCGCCTCTCCGACGCCCCCGCCCAGGTCAGCCTGTTTGCGTATGACAACAATGCGTTTGTCGTGCAGTCGTTCCTGCCGACGGAGACAACGGTGACCGTGACCATGCAGGGTAATCTGGCGGGCATTACGGACCTGGTGACGAATCAGGCACTGACGCCGGCGCCGGCGGGACGCGGCGGAGGCGGGGGTCGCGGGCCCGGCGGGGGTCGCGGGCCCGGCGGCGGGGGTGGCACGACGTTCGCGATCACAATTCCTCCGCATTCGTACCGCGCGTTTGCCCCGCAGAACTGACGCAGCGCCTACTCCACGTTGAAATACTTCGCCTGCGCATGATGGGTGATTAACGCGCTCGTGGATTGCTCCGGCGTGATGAAGAAATTCTCCGTCAGCCCGCACCCGATGCGCTCGGGCTCGAGCAGCTTGAACAGCTTCACCTCATCCTCCAGATCCGGGCACGCCGGATACCCAAACGCATACCGGCACCCCTGATACCGGCACGAGAACAACTCCCGCATCGTCGCCCCGTCGTGCAGCGCGATCCCCAGTTCCTGCCGCACCCGCTTGTGCCAGAATTCGGCGAGGGCCTCGGCCATCTGCACGCCGATACCGTGCATGAAAAGGTATTCCGTGTAATCCCCTTTTTCGCGCAGGGCGGTTTCGTAAGGCGAGATGTCGTGGCCCATGGTCACGCAGGTGAAGGCGGCCACGTCGCGCACGCCCGATTCTACGGGCCGGAAGAAATCGCTCAAACACCACCGTTTTTTGTCCGGCTGCCGCGGGAAATGGAAACGGAGCTTCTCCGTCTTCCCGTCTTCCTCGAAGATGACCAGGTCGTTCCGGTCGGCATTGCAGGGGAAATAGCCGTACGCCACCGCCGGGTGCAGGATGCCCAGTTCCCGCACCTGGTCCTTGATGCGGTTGAAGATGGGGCGGACTTCTTTTTCGGTCCATGCGCGGAAGTCGTCGCGCGTTTTGTTGCCCGACTTGAACTGCCACTGCCCGCGGAAGAGGGCCACTTCGTCGATGTACGGGAAAAGGTGCTCCAGCGGAATATCCTTGACCACGCGCGTGCCGAAGAACGGCGCCGTGGGCACTGGTGCCGCGCGGTCGATATCCGACACAGCAAAGTCCCGTATGTTCGTAGTACCGGCTTTAGCCGGTTCCGTGCCCAAAGACGTACTCACGCCTTCTCCTCCAGCCAGGCCGCCCCCGCAATACCCCGCCGCCCGCGCATCCTCAACGCCCGTCGCCACCAGCATCTCCCGGGTCTTCCCCGTACATATCGCATCCATCACGCGCAGGCCTTCAAACGCATCCTTGCCGAAAAACAACGGCCCGCGATACAACTCCCGCAGGTCGTGTTCCACGTACTTACGCGTCAGCGCCGCCCCGCCGAGTATGACGGGGATCGCCAGGTTCCGCCGGTTCAGTTCCGCCAGGTCATCCTTCATCACTAGCGTCGATTTCACCAGCAAACCCGACAACCCGATGGCATCCGCCCCGACCTCCTGCGCCTTGGCGATGATGCCGTCGATCGGCTGCTTGATCCCCATGTTGAACACCGTAAAGCCGTTGTTCGAGAGGATGATGTCCACGAGGTTCTTGCCGATGTCGTGGACGTCCCCCTTCACCGTCGCCAGCACCAGCTTGCCGCGGCTCTGGCCGTCCGCCTTCTCCATGTACTTTTCCAGATGCGCCACGGCGGCCTTCATCACCTCCGCCGACTGCAACACAAACGGCAACTGCATCTGCCCCGAGCCGAACATCTCGCCCACGACCTTCATCCCCGCCAGCAGATGCTCGTTGATGATCTCCAGCGGCTGGTACTTCCGCCGGGCCTCCTCCAGATGCTCCACCAGTTTCTGCTTGTCGCCGTCGATGATGTGCCGCTGCAGCTTCTGTTCGAGGGAGAGATTCTCGGTTTCGGCGGCCGCCGCGGTCTTGTGCTCGTTGCCCAAATTGGACAGCAGCCCCAACGGGTTGTAATCCGCCCGCGCCCGTGCGTGGATCAAATCCATCGCCCACTGATAATGCTCCGGATTGATCTTGTTCTGCGGCAGAATCTTGCTCGCATGCACAATCGCGCTGGTCAGCCCCGCCTTCACGCACTCGTTGAAGAACGCCGAATTGATCACCAGCCGCGCGTATGGCTTTAAACCAAATGACACATTCGACAGCCCCAGCGTCGTGTGGCAATTGGGAAATTCCTTGGAAATCCGCCGGATGCCCTCCAGCGTCTCCAGGGCCAGCAGCTTCACCTCTTCCTGCCCCGTCACAATCGGGAAAATCAGCGGGTCAAAGTAAATGTCCGTCTCCGGAATCCCATACTTCCCCACCAGCAGATCGTACAGCCGCCGCGCAATGGCCAGCTTGCGCCCCGCCGTCTTCCCCATCGCCTCCACCTTGTCCTCATCAATCGTCCCCGCCACCACCGCCGCGCCGTAGCGCTTGAGCAGGTAGCAAATCTTCGCCAGCTTCTCCTCGCCATCCTCCAGGTTCACCGAGTTGACGATGCACTTGCCGGGCGCGGCCCGCAGCCCCGCCTCAATCACATCCAACTGCGTCGAATCGATCATCAGCGGCGCCTGCACGTCCTTGGCGAAGCGCTGCACCACCGCCCTCATGTCCGGCACGCCGTCGCGCCCCACATAGTCCACGCACACGTCCACCACGTGCGAACCCTCCCTCACCTGCTCCCGACCTATCGCCGCGCACGCGTCAATGTCGCCCGCGATGATCGCTTCCTTGAACTTTTTCGATCCATTTGTGTTCGTTCGCTCCCCGATGATCAATATCGACAAGTCCTGCCGCGCCGCCTCCGCCGCATACAGTGATGCAATCTGCGCCGTTACCGCCGTCGTCTTGCGTCCAAATGCCTCCCGCGGCGCGGCTTTCACGCCCCGCAGCGCCTCCGCCACAGCCATAATGTGCGCCGGCGTCGTCCCGCAGCACCCCCCCGCGATGTTGATCCCAAAATTCCGCACAAAATCCCCGTGCGCCTGGGCCAGTTCCTCCGGTGACAGCGGAAAATGCGTGTGCCCCTCATGCAGCACCGGCAGCCCCGCGTTGGGCTGCACGCTGATGAACCGCGGCCACTGCCGGCTCAATACCTCCACATGCTGCCGCATGAGTTCCGGCCCCGTCGCGCAGTTCATCCCCAGCACGTCAATCGGCAGCGCCCCCAGCGCCGCGATGACCGCCGCCATTTCCGTCCCCACCAGCATCGTGCCGGTGGTCTCCATGGTGACCTGCACCATCAGCGGCACGCGCTTGCCGCGCTCGCGCATCACGTCCAGCGCCGCGCTCACCGCGATCTTCGCCTGCAACAAGTCGAAGCACGTCTCAATCAGCAACGCATCCACGCCCCCGTCCAGCAGCCCGCGCATCTGCTGGGCATACGACGCCAGCAGCGCCTCGGGCGTCACCGCCCCGATCGTCGGCGACTTCCGCCCCGGACCCACCGACCCGGCCACAAACCGCGGCCTCTCCGGCGTGGCAAAACGCACGCACGCACGCCGCGCGATCTCCGCCGCCAACTTGTTCAACTGATACGTCCGCTCCGCCGCGTGGAACTCCTCAAGGTCCAGTTGATTGGCGTTGAACGAGTTCGTCTCCACCGTATGCGCCCCCGCCGCCAGATAGCGCGCGTGAATCTCCTCTATCACCTCCGGCCGCGTGACATTCAGCACCTCGTTGAAATTCTCCTGCCGCTCAAAGTCCGCCGGCGTCAGGCTTGCCAGATGAATCTGCGTCCCCATGCCCCCGTCAAAAATCATCACCCGCTCGCGCAGCAGCGCCAAAAACGGCACCTCCGCCGGATTCATCGGCTCCCCAAACCGCCGCGCCGCCCCCGTGAGATATTTCTCCAGGGCGGCCAGGTCATGCACATTTTTCAAATCAAGCGACATAGGGTTCCGATGCAAATGCGCAACTGATTACGTGGTAAATCGGCCAGTCCAAGAATGCACATGAAGGAATCAGCATACCGCACCAGCCTCATTCCTCCGCCATCGCCTCATCACCCAATGGATGCCGCGGCATCTCCGCCGCTCCCGCCATCGGCCCCGCCTCATCCCCCAACCCCTGCATCTCCTGCCGCAGCCGCCGCTTCCCCGCCATGTTCCCCCCAATCGCCTTGCCCGCGTTCCGCCCGCTCGGCGGCACAAACGGCTTGCGCCCCTTCCGCTCCGGCCGCCGCCGCTCTTCTTTCCGCTCCACCTCCACCGCACGCGCCACCGGCACCGCCTTCGCACGCCCCGCCGCCACTTCCTGCGCCTCCTTAGCCAGCCGCTTGCGCTCCTTCTCCATCTCCTTGGCCTCATACCACGCCTGCGTGGACGCCCGCTCCGCCGCATGGAACTCCGGCGAACTCGCGTGGAACAGCCATTTTACTTCCGCCGGGGTCAGTGGGCGGTGCGCCCCGACCTCCAGCCCCTTGATTGTGATCTTCCCGGCAATCGCCACCCGGTTCAGGTCGCGCACATTATGCCCGATCCGCGCCATCACCCGCCGAATCTCCCGGTTCTTGGCCTCCGACAGCCGCACTTCCATGATCGTCCGCCCGCGCTCGCGCCCCAGAATCTTCACATGAAACCGCTCCGTCTTCGTCGCCCCCTGCCCCCAACCCCCATGCCCGCCACCCTGCCCCGGTCGCTCGGTTCCCAGCCACATGCCGCGCTTCAGT
>CAIPTQ010000361.1 GCA_903868035.1 uncultured Phycisphaerales bacterium | reverse complement strand
ACCCCGCCCCCCACTCCACCCCCGCAACCCCCCCCCCCCCCCCCCGACCCCGGAACCCCCGCGCCCTCAAGTCCAGGGATTGCAATCCCTGGGCCTACGCTCTCGCATTGCGCCATCATCCTCGATAAAACCAACTTCTATGCCGAAATGGGCGGCCAAATCGGCGACTCCGGTGAATTGCGCAGCGATGAAAGCACTGCCGGTGGAGGAGGCGCGGGCGGTGGGGGGGTGATCTTCAACGTTGATACCACACGCTCCGTCGGTCCCTACATCCTCCACATCGGCCAGGTCAAATCCGGAAAAATCGGCGTCTCCGACTCCGTCACCTGCTACGTCCTCGGCGGCCGCGACCGCACCGAGAAAAACCACACCGCCACCCACCTGGCCAACTGGGCCTTGCGCGAAACCCTCGGCGACCACGTCCAGCAGAAAGGCTCCCTCGTCGATCCCGACAAGCTCCGCTTCGACTTCATCCATCAGAGATCCCTGAGCGACGACGAAGTCGCCCGCGTCGAATCCCTCGTCAACGCCGCCGTCGCCGCCCAACTCCCCGTCTACGCCCAGGTCGCCCCCCAGGAACAAGCCCTCAAAATCCACGGCCTCCGCGCCGTCTTCGGCGAAAAATATCCCCCCATGGTCCGCGTCGTCTCCATCGGCATCCCCGTCGCCGACCTCCTCGCCAACCCCGCCAACCCCGAGTGGCAAAAATACTCCATCGAATTCTGCGGCGGCACCCACCTCCCCAATGCCGCCGACGCCCAAAGCTTCGTCGTCACCGCCGAGGAATCCGTCGCCAAAGGCATCCGCCGCATCGTCGCCCTCACCGGCGCCGCCGCCCTCGATGCCGCCACCCACGCCAATGTCATTCAGTCATTGATCGCCGCCTCCGCCACCATCGCCGACGCCGCCCTCCCCACCCACATCGCCACCCTCCAAAAAGCCCTCGCCGAACCCCACACCCCGCTCCTCGCCAAACGCACCGCCCACGCCGCCATCGCCCAACTCCAGGACCGTATGAAAAAAATTCAAAAGACCCAATCTACTTCAGACTTCAGCCTTCAGACTTCAGCCTTCAATCCCGAATCCCTCCTCACCCAAGCCGAACCCATCGGCGCGGGCGGCGGCATCTCCCTCATCATCGCCACGATACCCAACGCCAATGCCGACACCCTCCGCACCACCTGGGACTGGCTCAAGAAAAAGCACCCCCAGCAAAACCTCGCCGTCCTCCTGGCCTCCGAATTCACCGACACCGACAAGGACGGCAACAAGCTCTCCCCCAAGGTCAACCTCCTCGCCGCCGTCGGCGACCCTCTCATCAACAAACTCAAGGCCGGCGACTGGGTCAAAGCCGTCGCCCCCCTCGTCGGTGGCACCGGCGGCGGCCGCCCCCAACTCGCCATGGCCGGCGGCAAAGACCCCGCGAAAATACCAGCCGCCCTCGAAACCGCCCGATCCTTCGCGAAACTAAAATTGTCCTGACCATGCCAGCACTAACCATTGGCTCAGGAATCTTAAAGTTAGCGATTTATGTCGCAGATAGACCAATTTTTCAGAGTTTATAACGGATTATATGATCATAACATCCCCAAATATATAGCAACAACATAATTGCGAATATTCATTCAATTTATTATTAAATTGCTCTTAGCTAGCATTCGCGCCAATACCAAAAATACGCGATAGCGATAATGCCGTAAGTGCCTATATT
>CAIPTQ010000360.1 GCA_903868035.1 uncultured Phycisphaerales bacterium | reverse complement strand
CTCCCGCTCCAACTCCGCAATCTTCGTGCCCGCCGCCACGCAACCAGGACATTCAGGAAGGATCGCATCCATGCCATTTCACTCCGCGTTCCAAACGCTAGAGATATTATATGCACGGGCAAGGCGCTAAACAATTACCTTCCAGTTGTCCATGCTGACCAAGCCCACGGCGATACGCGATACGCTGGGGCCGGGGCAGGCGCTGTATCGGCCGATCGTGTACGAAAAGGGGGCACTGGTGCTGCACATGCTGCGCAAGGTCATGGGCGATGACAAGTTCTTCCAATTGATGCGCCAGTTCGTCGCCGATTACCGCAACCAGCCAACCACGACGGATAATTTCCGCAAGCTCGCCAATGATATCTACGGCCAGGATCTCTCCTGGTTCTTCGCCGAGTGGTACGACCGGGCGGTCTACGCCCACTGGAAGGTGGATGCCGTGGTGACGCCGGATACGGGTGCGGCGGGCGGGGGCGGCGGAGCGGCGACCAAGGTGACGATCACCCAGCCCGACGACCTGGTGACGATGCCCGCGGATGTGACGCTGCTGAGCGAAAAGGGGGACCGGGTGGTGGTCAAAGACGTGATGTTGGACAAGAAAGAGAACCTGGTGGAGGCCAAGAGTCCCTTTGTGCCGGTGAAAGTCATCGTGGACGAGGAGAACTGGGTGCTAAAACGCCCGGGACCGGATAATATCTGGCCTAGCCCACGGAACCCGTAGCGTCAGCGAGGGCGTCTGGCCCAATGGGTTACACTATAACGCCCTCGCTTACGCTACGGGCGCAGTAACTACCCTCGCTTACGCTACGGGTTCCGTAAGAAGTGGCGGAAGGATCCGAACCACCTGCCACCCGCGACAGTAGTGAGATAAGGATGCCACAACGCTGGCAATGAGGAGCGGACCCATGGGGTTTGGCATGTCAATCCAAAGCATCACCCGCAGCGCTCGCGGCAGCCTGCTGCTGGCCCTGCTGGCGCTCTGCCTCATCCTGGGCGCGGACCGCGCCCAGGCCCAGGCCGTCAAGGGCCAAATTATCTCGGTGGGCATCGGCGGCAACGCCGGCCAGAACGGCGTCTATCGCGAGGGCAGTTGGATTCCCGTCCAGGTCCGCCTGCGCAACATGACCGGCCAGCCCTTTGTGGGGCATCTGGCCGTCGATCAGGACCAGATCGACCTCGACGGCGACAAAGTCCTCGCCATCGGGCCGGAATTCACCCTCGCCCCCGGCGTCGAGGAGCGCACCCTCTGGACCTACTACTGGCCCCGGCCCGATTACACCAACTTCGACCGCGGCATCACCAAGGTCATCGTCCTGGACAAAAACGGCGCCCTGGTTCCCAATGGCACCCTCAGCACCCCCAATAACGTGCCCCAGGCCACCGACATCGCCCCGGCCGATGCCTACTCGTACCGCCGCTCCACCCGTTTCGTGCTCATCCTGGGCCGCAATTTCAGCGGCTGGCGCAGCTTCGAGGGCATGTACGGCGGCACCGAAGCCGTACAAGCCGTCCAGATCAACAGCCCCGGCCAGTTGCCCGACCGCGTCCTGGGCCTCGACGGCGTGGACGTCATTCTCTGGCAGGCCGACGCCGTCAAGGTCTCCGACCTTTCCCCGCCGGAACTCACCCTCAAGCCGATGCTTGAGTGGGTGAAGGCGGGCGGGCATCTGATCATCAGCGTCGGGGCGCAACAGCAGGAATTCGCCGGCGCCGGCGAAGAGCTCAAGGCCGCCCTGCCGCTGAAATTCACCGGCGCCCGCGAGGTGAAGCTTGCCGACGTGGGCCGACTCGGCGCGTGGGGCGTCGCGCTGACCACCCCCGCCCAGCCCGAGGCCGCGCTGGTGCAGAGCCTCGGCGAGCTCAACCCGGGTACGCGCACGGTCATCGGCGAACTGTCCGCCGCGGGGAATTTTGCCGATTATCCCCTGGTCCTCACCGGCCTGTACGGCCGGGGCGCCATCACGGTGATCACCGTGGACATCGCGAATCCGGACATGCAGCAGCGCCTCAGCGAACGCGACTGGATCACCTTCTGGAATCAAACCGCCGGCTGGCGGCAGAACGCCGATTTCCTGACCGCCGTCGAATACAACAAGCTCAATCCCCAAGCCAAGGAAGACCGCGTCTCCTTCAACCCCGCGGTCATCCATCTCGGCGCTACCCTCGAGCAGGAAGTCGATGTGACGGACGTCACGGTCGTGCGCATCCTCGTGGCGCTGCTCTTCCTGGCGCTCTACTGGCTGATCGCCGGGCCGCTGGGCCACCTCGTTCTCCGCCGGTATAAGATCGTCCACTGGAGCTGGTGGATCTTCGGCGGCGTCGTGATCGCCGCCACCGCCGTCGCCGGCACCGTCGTGGTGGTGCTTCACGTTCAATCCTACGATGTCCGCCACCGCTCCTTCGTCCTGGGCGCCGTCAACAGCCCCGAGGCCACGGTCAATGCCTTCTACGGCATCTACGCGCCCGTCAGCGGCCTGGTCCCCGTCAAGCAGCCCGAAACCCCCGGACTCAACTACCTGGTCCCCCTCTGCATGCCCTCCTCCAAGGACGTCAAGTCCTTCGCCGATCCCCAGAGCTACGAACTCCACACCGACCAAACCGCCCAGATTTCCCCCGTCTTCCGCAACACCCTCAAAAAAATCCAGGGCCGCTGGACCGGGCCGCTCCCGGGCATCAGCGGCGCCGCCGAGTACGTCCCCGACAACACCGACCCGCGCCGCCTCATCGCCGGCACGCTGACCAACAACTCCGGCTACGATCTGCGCGACCCCGACATCCTGGTCTATCAGCCCCCGGTTCGCAAAGTGACCGAAACGGAAGCCTGGATGTACGGCGCCACCTGCCTCTTCCATGTAAACACGCCCAACCGCATCTGGAAAAACGGCGAAACCATCGACCTCCAGGCCAGACTGCTGTTCGACACCCTGGGCATGCAGACCACCGCCGTCCTGCCCCGCCCCGGCACCGTCGAAATGGCCCTGCAAGCCATGGGCTGGAAGAAAGCCTCCGCCCATACCCGCGGCAATAGAAACTTGATGCCGCAGGATGACCAGT
>CAIPTQ010000359.1 GCA_903868035.1 uncultured Phycisphaerales bacterium | reverse complement strand
TCCACTGAATTCTCCCGATGAACCGCGTCTCAACTACTGAACCCGTGAGCACCTGACTACCCTCACCATGTCCACTCACTTCGACCTCATAATCACCGCGGACTATCCGAGCCGCACCGCCGAATTTACACTCCGCGATTCAGCGGGCCTGCAGATCGCCTTCCGGCAGACGGATTTCAAGACCATCTCCGCCAGCCACCAGCGTGGGCTTTTCGACCTGCGCAACTACCTCCGCATTTACGTGGAGGAGGGCAAGGAACGCGCGGCCGTGGCGGAGATTGGCGTCTGCATCGCGGAGGAAGTGCTGGGGCAGGAAATCTTCGCGAAGCTCTGGGCGTCGAAGTCCCAGCGCACGCTGCGCATCCAGTTGCCGGGGGCAGGGGACACGGAAAACCATCTGGCCGCAGCGCTCGCCCGCGTCCCGTGGGAGATCGCCCGCCCGGGCGCGGACCGGGAGACCCTCGGCGAGCGCAACCTACTCGTCCGCGTCGTCCACGAAATGGAGGCGTCGGACTCGAAGCCCATCGAGCTGGCAGCCAACGAAGCGCTGCGCGTGCTGTTCGTCTTTGCCGAGGCACGCGGGTCGCGTCCGTTGGGCGCCCGCAAGGAGCGGCGGGAGTTGTTGCGGCTCTTCGCCCAGGAGATTTACCCGAACCGCCGCGTCGTGGCGCACTTCCTCACGCACGGCGTCACGCGCGAACGCTTGGCGGCGCAGATTCAGGAAAACGGTGGCTACCACGTTGTCCACTGGAGCGGGCACGGGCACATGAACTTGCTCGAACTCTGCAAGGCTGGCGGCAAGAGCGATCACCTCTCCGGCGCGGAACTGCTTGACCTCTTCAACGACGCCGGCGGCTTTCTCCCGCGGTTGTTCTTCCTCAGCGCCTGCCACTCCGGCGACATCTTGCGGGTGAAGGACTGGAATGACTTCCTCGCCGTCGCGCAGGGCAAGGAACCGGGCACGAAGGAGGCGGATCCCAAAGGCCTCGATCTCAAAGAACAGCCCGGCTACACCGGCACCGCCCACGCGCTGCTCCAAGGCGGCGTGCCCTCCGTGGTGGCGATGCGCTACGCTGTGGGCGACGACTATGCCCGCGAGGTGGCGGTGGAGTTCTACCGCGCGATCCTCGCCCATGCGCATCCGAAAAACGTTGCCGCCGCACTCACCCTGGCGCGGCAGGCGATGTTGGACCCGAAGAAGCACGACTCCGCGCGCTTCGCGGTGTGCGATCACGCCACGCCCGTGCTCTACGGCGAAGAGCAGCCCGGTCTGACGCTTGTGAAAGGCCGCAGTCCGGCCCTCAATCCGCGCAATCCCCGCCTGCACCAGATCGCCGAACTGACCACCGCAGGGCACGAGCACTTCGTCGGGCGCACGTGGGAACTGGTCGGGCTAGGGGCGGATTTCATCGGCTCCAGCACGGGGGAGGAGGTGAAGCCGGTCGCGGTTATCACCGGGTTGGGCGGCATGGGCAAGACCGCGCTCACCGCCGAGGCGCTGGCGCTGTGGGAATCGCGCTTCGAGTGGGTGCTGCTCTATCAGGCCAAGCCGAACCGCCTGGAGTTCGAGACCTTCCTGCGCGACGTCCACCTCAAGCTCATGGGCGAACTGAAGCTCTACCACGACCATGTGCG
>CAIPTQ010000358.1 GCA_903868035.1 uncultured Phycisphaerales bacterium | reverse complement strand
TGTACCAAGAAGTAATCTTACGGCCTGGCGAAGTAATTGCCGTCCTTGATCGCGCCAAAACAACTATAAGTGTGACCGCGACGTTGCAAATTCATCCGCTGAAGGTTTTGGAATCCTCCAGAAAGCTCTTCATTCCCTCGTCACTGAGAGGGTGATCAGCCACGGTTTTCAACACCGCCGCCGGAACAGTAAGGATGTCAGCGCCTGCGAGCAGGCATTCGGTGAGTTGCACCGGATTGCGGATGCTGGCCGCCAGGATTTCAGCGGTGATTTGATAATTGGCGAACACCGTGGCTATTTCAAAGATCAGCCTCGGACCCGCGTCGCGGCGTTCGCCGCCGGAGGCCACATATTCGCTGTTGGCTGTTTTATGATCCTTTTCGTCCCCGGAATCTTCCATCCAATACAAACTGTTGCCGGAGGGCCGTTTGGGATCGTCGTGTTTGGCGAGATAAACCGGTATGCGGCCCAAAAAGGGTGAGATGTAAGTCGCTCCGGCGTTGGCGGCCCAGAACGCTTGCGTGGTGTTGAACACCAAGGTCACGTTGGTTTTGATCCCCTTTTCCCAGAGGCGGCGCACCACCTTCATGCCTGTGAAGGGATCTCCGCCCGGAACGACGGCGGCATAACCCCCACACGGAACCTTGATGATGGAGTTCGATCCCAGCGCGGCCAGTTCGGAAGCCTGCTCCACCATCTTGTCCTCGGTCAGTTCGGTGAGCTCCAACGATACGGGATTAGGATTTAAAAGCCCGCACAAGTCCTTCATGATCTCCTTGGCGTGACCCCAGGACTTGGCCCCGGCTTTTTTCAGAAGCGTGGGATTGGTGGTGATGCCGTTTATCAACCCGGCGCGCAACAGGGGCTCGACATCGGAGCGGGTGGCCGAGTCGCAGAAAATACGCGCGGCCTTGGCCGCGGGATGGCGGAGGGGGGCACCGGGCTGGTCGGCGTTGATCACCGGCATCAGGTTCTTGCGCGCATGCATGGCGGCGCTGCTGAAAGCGGGAGTGAACATGGTGGCGTCTCCAGAAATCAAAAGGTCAAGAGTCAAACTACAATGTCGGGTCCGGCGCGGCGGCGATCGCATCCCGGCCTCCGGGAACGGACGGGAAAAATTGTAAAATCATGGGATGGCTTTCAGTTTTCTCATCACCGGACTGGCCCTGGATCACCGGGCCTTTGACGGCCTGAACCTGCCGCCCGGGCGATTCCGTTGGATCGATTTCATCCCAGCAGAGCCGCAGGAAACGCTGCCAAACTATGCGCTGCGCATGGCCGGGGCGATGGGATTCCGGCCCGGCGACGCCGTGGGCGGTTTCTCGCTGGGAGGCATGCTGGCCCTCGAAATTGCGCGCCAATGCCAGGCTTCGCGAATCCTGCTGCTATCTTCCTGCACTCATCCCGGTTTCCTGCATCCCTCGTTCCACTTTTTCGGGCGCCTCGCGCGATGGACCCCGCAATCCGTGTTGCAATTCCTGTTCTCCTACCTTCCCACGGCGATGCGACTCATCGGCATGCACGACGCAAAAAATGCGGCCTTTCTGCGCGAGATCATGGGAAGCTTTCCCCCCGCCCTGCTGCGGCAACTACCGGCAATGGTTCTGGATTGGCGGGGATGCGAACCCGCCGCGCCCTGTTTCGCCTTGCACAGCGAGCACGATTGGCTGATCCGCCCGCCGCTCCATCTTGCGGAACTGACCTTGTTGCCGGGGAACAGTCACCTGACGGCACTCCCGCAGCCGGAGGCCACGCGGAATTTTTTACTGGCGCACGGCGATTGATCAGGATTCGGTGAAACGCAAGGCTGGCCTATCGGATAACAAATTCATTTCCAGGCACAACCCGTAAAAACACCGCAAGGCGTCTTCATGCTCCGCCCGCAATTCATAATCGGTGGTGTCGAAGAAATTCAGGGCCTCCGCCATGGGCATGGGCAGCGGGTAAACGCGATTCCACGCCGTCAAGGCGGCGGCGGGAGAGGCGAAAAAGGCGGACAGGGATGCGCGCAAATGCCGGTGGTATCGGATCACGGCCTCCCGCCGGGATTGCCATGCTTCCGCGCGCACGATCCACAGGCCGAAAGGCAACGGCGTATTCCGCCATGTTTTCCAGACCCCGGCCAAATCGTATCGGAAGGACCAGCGGTTCGAAAGCGATTCCCGCAAGGCGGGATCGCCGATGAAAACCTTCGCCACGGCTTCGCTCTCCGCCACGCCGGAAACGAGCGCGGGCTCGACGCCGAAGCGGAAACGGCACAGGACACGGAACAGCGCGTTGGAAGTTTCGGAATGGGGCGACAAGGCCACCGGCTTTCCGTTGAGCGATTCCCACGGTTCGCGGGAAAACAACAGCACCGACTTGACCTCGCCGCGTCCCGAGGTGCACAGACCGGGCAGCAGCAGATAGCGATCGGCATGGCGGGCGTATTCGAAACTGGAGGATGGGGCGCAGTCGATTTC
>CAIPTQ010000357.1 GCA_903868035.1 uncultured Phycisphaerales bacterium | reverse complement strand
GATTGTGGTGCCGGGGGGGAGTTGGGCGAGGCCATCGACGGTGGCGGGCCATTCGGCGGTGGCGACTTCGGCGGCCTGGAGGCGGGCGACGAGTTGTGCGCCGAGTTGTGCGCCGGCGTCCTGGCGGATGATGACGGCGGCGAGGCCGTCGGGGGTGGCGGGGATGCGGGCTTCGTAATGGCCGGGGGCGGTTTGGGGCAGGGGGGTGCGCGTGCCGGTGGCGAGCAGTTGGACCGCGAGGTTTTGGCCGTCGAGGAACCGGCCATCGGCGATGCCGTCGGCGGAGATGAGCCAGCGGTCGGCGGCGCGCTGGGCGGAGGCGGTGAAGCGGCGGTCGCCGGGTCCGGCGGCGACGGCCTGAATGAGGCGCTGGCGGAGGGTTAGATAGGCGGGCGCAGCGTCGTCGGCGATGGTGAGGGCGGCGACCTGGCCCAGGCCCCGCCGGGCGAGGGCGGCGACGGGGGGATGGGCGGAGGGATTGGTGGCGGCGGGTGAGGCGGTGGACGCGGCGAGGGGGGCGGCGATGAGGGTGGATTCGGGTTTGAGCCAGGTGCGCGTCCAGGCGGGGGCGGTGCCGGCGAGGTCGGGGGCGGTCCAGGGGAGGGGCGTGGTTTCGAGGTTGCCGCGGGTTTGGGCGAGGACGGCCTGGCGCAGGGCGGCGGCCCAGAGGGCGGGGTTGTCGGTCTGCGACCAGGAGGCGTTGGGGAGGGCGGCGGCGAGCTGCGGGAGCGCGGCGGGAGTGCCGGGGGCGGGGGGGGCGGGGGGCGGGGCGATGATCGCCAGGTGGGTGTTGGGGGATTGGAGGAGGGATTTCCACTGGGGGATGTTCAGGGCGGGGATTTCGCCGTCAGTCAGGAGCACGACCAGATGGCGGGAGTTGGTCCGCATGAATTCCGCGACCAGGGGGAGGGCGGCGTCGGGATTCGTGGTGTCGGACGGTTCGACGGCGGCCAGATAGGCGCCGAGCTTGGGCAGCACGTTTTTGGCCGGGCCGCGGTCCAGGAGGCGCGCGCCGGTGCTGAAGGTGACGAGCATGAGGTCGTCGTCATCGGCCAGGAACCCGGCCGCGGCCTGCACGCCGCGGGAGAGCAGGGTGATTTTGCGTTCGTTGGCGCCGGGGGCGCGTTCATTCATGGAGGAGCTGGCATCCAGCAGGAAGAGAACGCCCAGGCCGCCGGAGTGTTGGGGGTGGCTGCGCACCGGCGCGAGGGCTTCGAGCAGGTCGCCGGCGAGGGAGCCTTCGCCGTAGCGGCCGGGGCCGAAGGCGTGGCCGTTGGCCAGGAGCAGCAGGCCGCCGCCGTTGTCGCGGACGAAGCGGTCGAGGGCGCGGGCGGCGGCGGGGGAGAGCGGGGTGGGGGTGGGGCTGATGAGGGTGGCGGCGGCGCTTGTGGCAGCACTCGTGGCGGGGCGGCCGACGAGGGCGTCGGCACCACTATCGGCAGCACTGGTTTCTGCGGGGACGTCGCTGAGGACGATGACTTGCCAGCCTTCGGCGGCGAGTTGCGGGGCGTCGCGGGTGAACTGCGCGGTGGGGAGGAAGTCGCCGGGGAGGTTGGCGGGGCGCTGGTCGCCGATGATGAGGGTGCGGAGTTCGCCGGTGCCGGGCCAGGTGGCGGTGCCGCGGTCGTTTTCGGGCCAGGCGTCATGGGGGAGTTGGATGGCGGCGGAGTAATGGTGGGGCGCGGGGGTTGGGGGGCGGTCCTTGAAGGTACACCAGCGGGTGCTGTCGCCCCCCCCACCCGGAGTGGGGCGGAATTCAACGGGCGCATCGGCGATGGTGGCGGCGTCGCGTTGCAGGGTGACGCGGGCGGTGGCGGATTGGGTGATGCCGGTGACGCGGAGGAGGAGGAGGATTTCGATTTGGCCGTCGGGGGCGGGGCGGAGCAGGATGTCGCGGACGGCGGCATCGGGGGCGGGGGGCGGCAGGAGGGTCCAGGCGGTGTGGTCGGGGGGGAGGGCCGGGGCGGGGAAGAGGCCGTCGGAGATGATCCAGGGGGCGGCATTTTGGGCGGCACACCAGGCGCGGGCGGCGGGGAGATCGGTGGAGGCGTTGGGCGGGGGAGTCCAGTCGAAGAGGGCGGGCCAGGGGTCGCCGGGGGTGATGTCTGGCAGGAGGATGTGTTGCTGGTTGCCGGCGAAGGCGGCGACGGTGAGGGGTTGGTTGGGGCGGAGGCGTTGGCGGGCCAGGGCGTGGACCCAGGCGGGATCGCGCCAGGGGCTGAGGCGGGTGGAGGCGGAGAAGTCCAGGAGGATGAGGACGCGGGGGGTTGCGGCGAGGGAGAGGTCGGCGAGGGCCAGGGCGAGGGCGATGCAGCTTGTGGCGGGGAGGAGGATGCCGGCGAGGAGCCAGCGGCGGGAGCGGTGGCGGTGGCGGGTGGCGAGGGTGGTGGCGAGGGCGGCGAGGGCGAGGGCCAACCAGAGGCAGGCGGGATGTTGGGCGGAGAGCATAGGGGGCATTGTAACGCGAGGGGGCAGTTGTTAGGGGAGACCGCCAAATCTCCGTCTGTTTCGGGGGAGGGGTTGGCGGGGTTGGCGGTCTGCCCTAACAAGATACCCCATTGTAAACCTCACGCATACATCGGCCAGGCGGGACAGGGTGGGGCCAGGTGGGAAGGAGTGAGACGGGGTGAGATGATATGAAGGATAAGGGATTGATGGGACGGGAGTTATGAGAGGGGGAATATTTTTTAGGGGGAGGGATGAGGGTGGATATTTACAAATGCGACATACAAGCCAAAACATGGGGGTGGCGGGAGGTCAACCGCGTTTTTGATAGCGCCAAGGCCGAAAAGCAAACTGCAAACTGCAAGGCAAACTGCAAATTTTTGGCTGATATTTGTATATCTTGAGCAACTTGTATTGTTACAGAAATACGAAATATTAGGGTTTTTTTAGCGTTCGGGAGTCAATTCCTTCATCGAGCCATGCTGCCACTGACGCATCAAAAAACAACTGGGCGAGTTTGAGGCGTGGAAGGTCAGGACATGCCTTGGATGCGTCTAAAAAGGCTCTTTTTTTGGCGTCCAAATTGTGGGTGAATTCACTCTTGGTTTGTTCCATCAGCGGGCCGCAAAATTGTTGCGGATCGAATTGGATGACAACAAGGTACTGCAATGCCGCAACCTCGCGGATTAGGCACTCTATTTCCTTCAGCGCGGCGGGCAACGGTTCGCCATCCCTCCATTTCCTAAATTCCTTTTGAACGCCGGCCCAATCAACACGCTGGGCGCGATCGAATGCATCGTACAAGCCCATGGCCGCCCTTCCCCACCGCGATCCCACCTCCAGCATCAACTCCCGGTCGGAAAGTTGGGTAGGTGTGTTCTTTGCGCCGGCATCGGGCGGGGGCCATTCTGCCGCGTCATCCGCCAACCACTCCAACGGGACTCGGATTGCTTTGGCAATCTTGGCGGCGATGTCGATTCGTGGCAGTGAGTCATTCTTGGCGAGGTAGTTGTTGATCGTGCTATCTGGCAGGCCCACATCGCGCGCCGCCTTGGCCTTATTAAGTCCAAGTTCTTGAACGCGTTGCCGAAGCTTTTCGTGAAATTCCATCGCCAAAATTTACCCCAAATTACTGCCAATAGCTATGTTTTGAACACCACCAACATAATTTAACACTAATAGTGTTGACAAAACCCTAATCTTGACGTAAATACCCCAATAACGGTTTCTGGAGTGGCATATGAGTACATCAACGCATTGGGGAAATTGGGTTAGAAATCGGGCGCTTTATCTGGGCTTCCGAAGTCAGAAGACCTTCGCGAAGTATGCCGGATGCAGCCAAAATCAAGTATGTAGATTATTCCATAGTGAAACCCCTCCGCGTTCCATGCGAACCGGCCATGATGAGGCATTGTGTACCGCGCTTCGCACCGATCCCTACACCCTGTTCAGCAATTACGTGAATATAGATTCAAACGCCGCGCCATTCCTGAAAAGGGGATTTTCCACGAGATCGCGGCATGATCGAATGTGGTTTGAAGCGGGTTGCGCCGCCGCATCAACTGGCGCAAGGAAAATCAAGCAAAAGGGCATATGCAATGAGCAAAAAGGAATTGGAACTGGCGGCGATTTGTGACCTGTCCTCGCATATGGCGGTGCTTACAAAACACGTATTGGATCGTGGTTTGAAGGGATCGAAGCTCGTAAAGGCATTTGCGATGCATGCGGCGCTGGGGGACCGGGATTGTGACAAACAGGAAGATATTAAGCGTACGGCGGATACGGCGGTGGAGGCCGAGCGGGAATGGTCCAAATTGACGGAAGCGGAACGGGTACGCATTCTCAATGGGTGGCATGTAGCCAGCGGATTCCCCACCGTGGCGGATCACCTGGCCATGCTGGCGAAAATGATCGGGCCGGAAACCCGCTGGATGCTGACTGTGACTGGTGTTGATCGCGTTAATTTTTTCGCTGACTGGGAATTGGTTGACGACAACAACCCAGTCTTCGTGAGGATCATGCGCGGCACGCCCAAGGATGAAGCGCTCACGCGACTGCGGAACATCCTCGCGGCATTGGAGGAAAAGTGGGAGGAGGCGATAGCGCTGGACGGACGCGAGGGGCTGACGACTGAGACCGAGGAGCAGCGCATCGCGGTGGGGGACGTGGTGGTTGACACCGGTTCGGACAGCGGCGGCGGATTGAAGCGTGCGCCGGATAGCCATGGCGGCATGCCGGCGGTAACGGATTTGGGCGGCGGCGATCCGCTGGCGGGGTTGCGCCGAAAGGTTGATTCCAAGGCGTGATTTGACCATAAAAAAAGCCCCGCCAAGCGGGCAAAAGCTTGACGGGGCACAAATCGAGATACGAGTATGATAGCAGCTTGCCGGAAAACTTCAACAGAAAATCTTATGCCGGCGACGCCTGCGCCCACGGGGCCGGCGCTGCTGAGCGTGGCGGCGGCGGCGGAGCGGTTGGCATGCGATGAAGTCACAGTTTTGCGGAAGTGCCAAACAGCCTGGCGGTTCGCCGGCCTGGCGAAAATAGAAAGGCCCACCGGCGGCGGGAAACCGGTGTGGATGATTGATCCGAGAGCCGACAAGAGGCTAATACCGGACCTGCGGCGCGGGGTGGAAGTTCCCCTGGCACCGGGCATTGCCACGGAACTTACCGCGGCGCAGCGGGAGCGATTGCAGGAAGAGTTGGCGTATTTGAAGCGGGCGGAAGAGGCGGGGCGGGAGGCGGTGCGAGCAAAGATCGGGTGGTGTAGGGGCATCCAGGAGTATTTGAAGCGCAATCCACGGAAGGGGTGGTCATGGAGCCAGTTCAAGACAAAGTATGGCAACAAGGAACAACGAACGGGTTATCGGTTTGAAGGTATCGCGGCGCTTAGGGATGGGCGCTGGACGAAGCGGGCGCGGTGTGCGGATCGGCGGATGATTGATGAGGCGATCCGGTTCTACCTGGGCACCCGCAAGAGCATCTCGGCGTGCCATCGCGCGGCGGAGCAACAGGCGATCAAAGAGGGCTGGCGGGTGTGGAAGCCAAGCGCGGTGCGGAAGGCCATCAAGCAACTGCCGGCGGCGGAAGTGGCGTACAAGCGGGTGGGGGAGGAAGAGTTCCGGAACAAGTATCAGCCGACGATTGAGCGATCCTATGAGGGCCTCAAGAGCAATGAAATCTGGCAGTCGGATCACTACCACATGGACGTTATTTGCAAGGTGGGGGATAAGCTGGACCCGCGCACGGGGGAGCTTGTGCCGCAATACGGGCGTCCCTGGAAAACCCTTTGGTTTGACGTGCGAAGCCGAAAGATACTGGCGTTCATCATCCGCGCCGATGATCCGGATTCGGGCGTGATTCTGGCATGTTTTTACCGCGCGTGCCTGGAATTCGGCGTGCCGGAGTGGGTCTACATTGACAATGGCCGGGACTACACCTGCAAGGATTTCTACGGGGAGACAAAGGCGGAGCGGCGCAAGCGGCGGGATGAGACCCCGGGCACGCCCGAAGCTGCTGCGCCGAATGCCGGCATCTATGCGTCTTTGGGCGTCAAGATCAAAAACGCCACAAAATACAACGCGCGGGCGAAGCTCCAGGAGCGGCTGCATCGGACGGAAAAAGACCAGTTTTGCGTGGACTGGCCCACCTACACGGGCGGGAATCCGCAGGAAAAGCCGGAGGATTTGGCCGACAATGTGGCGCTGGGGAAAGCGCCGGAGTTGGCGGATTTCATTGCGGCATATGGGGAATGGGTGGCACTCCACAACAACACGATTCACAGTGGGAACGGGATGAAATGCACGCCCAGTGAGGCATACGCGCGGAACTTGGAAAGCGTACAGACCACAACGCGGGAAGTGCTGGACGTACTCATGTTGCGGCGGGTGGGGCCGGTGCGGGTGGGGCGGAACGGCTGCCGGTATCACGGGTTGAATTTCGGCCAGTATGACACGGGGCCTTTGCAGGGGCAGGAAGTGTACCTGCGCGTGGATGACGCGGACCTGAGCAAGGTTTCGGTGTGGAGTTTGGAGGATAAATTCCTGTGCCTGGCACGGGCGAATCGGCAACTGCCGGCACACGCGGATCGGGAGCTTTTGCGGGCGGCGATCAAGGAACAGCGGCACTATTCCAAGGCGCTGCGCAATGCGCAACCGGCGCGGATGCGCATCCACGAAGACCTTCCCGACGTTATGTTCCGCCTAGAACAAGAACGCGCGGAGCGGTTGGCGCGCAGCCGGCCCGCCACGCCGGCGGCGACGCCCACGATTATCCCCGTTCGATCCCCCATCGAAGATCAATTACCGGCGTTTCAAAGGGCGGCGGAAGCGTTGAAACCGCCTACGGACGATGACACCCCGAAAGCGTTTGAATACCACACACCGGATTACATACCCGAAGTCCAGGAGGATGCCCCGGCGAGGTTTACATACCAAGGCGTCCCCATCCGCAAACCCCGGATCGGCGGCGGTGCCACGGTGCCGCAAGCGGCTACCGCGAGGCCGGACAGCCTGGCGGCGTTTACCACGGGTGAGGAATCGAACACGGAAAAGGACGCCCGACGCGCAGCCTGGATTGCAGGTTTGAAACAAACCGGCGACCTCAAGGCGGTCCATGTGCCGTCCCTTGATGCTCTCATAGAAGGTGCCGCATGAAAGACTTGATCGGGAACATGGTTGGTGCGGATCGGATTACCGAGTGCGTATGCCGCGCGGGCCAGGCGGTGACGGGGGAACTGGCGGCGGAAGTGGCCTCGCGGCTGGCGGGGTATCTGGGGCGTAACGGCAAAACGCTGGCATGGGCGGCGAAGGCCATGGGAATCGCGGGGCCGGCGCTGGCGGCGGCGGTGGAAGAGGCGTACGCGGCGGAACATGAGGCGACTATCCGCACGGTGGACCGCTGGCTGGAAACGGAACTGGGGCGGCGGGCGGAAGCGCGGTTCGTAAAGACGGGCGTGGCGGAAAAGATTGTGGCGGCGGAGCGGTTCGCGGTGCGCTCCGGGGGGATCGTACTGGTGACGGGGCCGGCGGGGATCGGCAAGACACTGGCGGCGCGGGCGCTGGCGGAGGAAGTGCCGGGGAGCATTTTCACCACGATACACGCGGCGGGGATCACCTCGCCGGCGGTCATGGAAGGGATCGCGGAGGCGATGCCGCTGCGGCTGGGGTGGAAACTCACCAGCACGCGGATGTACACCACGCTGGAAAAGGCGCTGCGCGATACGGGGCGGCTGCTCATCGTTGATGAGGTGCATCGGCTGGCGGCACGGCGGAAAGATGAGGCGCTGCACGTGCTGCGGGATTTGCACGATGGGGCGGGAATCCCGATGTTGTGGCTGGGGATGTCGGCGATCAAACAGTACATCCAGGCGGGGCGGTCGGATGGGGAGGCGCTGGATCAACTGGCCTCGCGCATTTCGCTTTATCTGGACCTAGCGGAGGATGCCCAGGCGGATGACGGGGGGCGGCGGATGACCACGGTGGAAGATATCCGGCGCTTCCTGGCGGCGCGGAAAATCCGGGTGACGCCGGGTGCGGAAGGGTACTTGATGGCGCTGGTGAACGAGCTGGGTGCGGGTGCGTTCCGGGCCGTGGACAAGATTCTGCAAATGGCGGTGACGCTGGCGCGGGGCCAGGTCATTGATGAAGAGTTGCTGCGCGGCATTCAGATACGGCGGCTGGGATTGAACGCGGCGACTTCGTTGGAAAGCCGGATGGCGGCGCGGGCCGGGATGGCGGTGGGCGCATGAATAGGATTCAACCAATTTACATAAGGAAAAACACATGATCGGTATTTGTGCGTTCAAGTTCAAAGACACCCCCGGAAGTGAGTTCAAGATACTGGGCTATGGCCGGACAACCATGATGGACGGGAAGAGCTTCGATTTCACGTACAGTGACGCCACAATCGTTGTTGCGGCCTTCAAGGCGCGGGGGATTGATTTTCTCTGTGACTGGGAACACCAGTCAATTGCCCATCGGCCGGGATTTGAGCAATTCAAATCGCCTACCGGCAAAGCGCCGGCGGCGGGATGGGGCGCGTTGGAGGCGCGGGCCGATGGCCTGTACGCGACAGGCATCCAATGGACGGAAGAGGCACAGCAAGCCCTCAAATCCGGTGAATATCGCTATTACTCGCCCGTCATTGTGTGGGGGCCGAACGGCCGGCCCAAGGCGATTCAATCCGTGGCGCTCACCAATGAACCGATGCTTACGCGGATCAACGCCATTGCCGCGAAGAACAGCGGCGCGGAGACATTGTTGGGGAGGGAGCCGGACGATCATATCGCGGCCTATAAGGCCCATGTCGCCTTCGCCCCGGATCGGCTGGCGTTGCATGAGGCCGCGCTCGCTCTGCAGCGCCAACACCCCGGGACCGAATACGCCGAGGCGGTGGACGCCGCCGCCAAGGGAATTATGAATCTGAATGACTTGTTGGGGGACTCCCGGAAGAATGTCGCCTACAAACCGAACGCATCGCCCTGTTGGACAAATCCCCTACCGACGGCGCATGGAGGTGCATGATGCCCACGCCCCTGGAATTGAAATTGATCCACATGGCGTACCGTCAAGCGGGCCTGGATGAAGAGCAATACCGCATGGTGCTACGGAGCGTGGCGGGCGTAGAAAGCGCCAAGGCGTTGAGCCAAACGGACCTGGAAAACGTCATGGCGGTTTTCGAGGATTCTGGATTCCGCCATGCGGGCAAGCCGGAAGATTACTGGCGGATGAAGGTGGCGCTGCGCGGGTCATACTGTGGAGCGCGCCTGGTGGTGAAGATTGAGACCCTGGCGGCGGATCAGAAATACGACCTGGCGGGCCTGTGCCGACGCGTGAGCAAGGACCGCGTTTCCCGCGTGGACAAGCTCTCACCGCGCGAGGGTTTGGCCATGATCGAAATGCTCAAGGCGATTGGCGCACGCGAGGCGATTGGGGCGGGGGCACAAACTTCATGCGCAGGCGTGGAGACGAATCGCACAGGGGGGGCGGGGCAACCCGCCTCCCCGGCTTGCGCCTCGGGGGCGGCGATCCGGATGGGCGGTATCCAGGCGGCGGAGGCCGCTGGCGGCGGGCCAGTGGCTTGCGTTGAGGCAGGGACGGCCTCAGAGACGTTCCGGGAAACAACGGCCCTATAAGGCAAATGCGGCCCCTTCAAGCAAGGAAGCTCGAATGGCAAAACTCCGATGTGATATCGAATTAAAGATTGCGGACAAACACTGGGAGCCATTTCACGAAATGCTTATGGATCGGCACATGCGGGGCAAGGATGCCCTGAATTGGCTGCGGGAACAGGGATACAAGATAAGCTCCACCTCCTTTTACAGATATCGACAGAAGATTCTGGTGGGACGGGGCATGGAATTCAGCGATGAGGAACTGGCAGCGCAAAGGAAACGCGTGGCAGATTATGCGGTGCGATTCGATCCGAAGATGCTGGCAATGCTCGCCTTGTTCGGGGATTTTCTGGCATCCAGGGGCGAGTTTTTAGGCAAGGTTTCGAGGGGGGTTCAAACAGCCTTCGATGGCTGATAGAGGGGAGTCATTTTTGTCGTTCAAGCCGGCCCGAAAGGTGCCCGGCTTTAACCCAACTTTCGCACTTTGCCTGAATTCCGCGTCATTTCAAGAATATTTCGGCGTTCCTGCAGCGCCAATGCGGTTTTGTTCTCGAAAACCCGTGCGGTGG
>CAIPTQ010000356.1 GCA_903868035.1 uncultured Phycisphaerales bacterium | reverse complement strand
GCCGGCTTTTCTGCGGAGCCGGCATAGCGGGCGGTGATGGGCGGATGGGGGATCATGCGGTCAGGCGTTGCGGCTGGGGAGGGAGACGCCGCATGGTGAGAAGAGAGGAACGCCGCGAACGAGCGCAGGCCAAGAAGAAAACGCCCCGGCGGATGGCCGAGGCAAACTGACCTCGGGCTCCGGCGGACCACCGCGGGCGCTCGTGTTCCTCGCTGGCCAATGGCTCGCCGCCACCGCGGCGTGGAAGATTTCGAAGGAATTGATCATGGTCGCCGCGTTGCCGGTCACCGCGCGGGCAAACCCAACGTCCGGGCGCTGCCGGCGAGGCTGTTCGGCCAAAAAGCGCGAAAAGTGTCCGTCTGATCGCCGGCAAGAACGGAGCCGCCACGCGGACAAGCGCCGCGAGGCGGAAATCCCGCGAGCCGATTAGGGATCAACGCCGAAATCGAAATAGGCATTGCCGGTGCCACTGAACCATGCGGACACCAGGCCCGGCATTTCGCCGGTGTAGAGAATGACGGCGTATTCCCCGGTGGACAGGGCGTGTTTGGGCGAGACTTTATAGATGGTGAAACCCTTCTGGGCCTTGGACTGGTCGGCGGCCTTCTCGGAATCGACGGCAATGATACGATCGGGATGAATGCCGCTGGAGTAACTCATGTAGCCGCCCCCGATCATGACTTCGCGGCTGTTGTTTTTTCGCACGGCAAAACTGGCGAGGGTCATGTAGCTTTCGACCTGGGCCTGATTGGGCACGGAGACCAGAAAGCCCGGCTCCTTGTTCGTGGTGCGGGCGCTGGCATGGGAGCCGCGGAGCACGGCGTAGCTGGCGACGCCGCCGAATCCGAGCGCGCGGGCGGTGGTGCGGGTTTGGGGATTGAGGTAGCGCATAGGCTTGGTCTCGCCGCCATCAATAATGAGAACTTCAGATGGCGACATCAGCCCGCTGTCGGCCGCGGTCGCGGCGGCCGGCGGGGCGGACGCCGGGGTAGCTTGCGGATTGTTGCGCTTGATCATCGCCGAGATGATGGCCTGAGGGACGTTGGCGGTGGAGAGTTCGATCAATCCCTGGGACGAGGTGTCGAATTTTGGCTCCGAGTTCTCGATCGCGGTGATGATAATCGATTCATCGAGCTTGGCGGCAGTCATCTTGATGATGTCGGCGTTGGTCAATGCAGCGGCGGAAACGAGGCCCGGGAGCAGAAGGATGGCGAGGAGGAGCGATTTCATGTTGATCGGATTTCAGGGGCTGGCGGGGTTCTATGTTGGTGGCCAAGAAAAGGGGCTCAATTTCGATTAGGAGTAAGGCGCGACAGATTTCGGCCGGAGGCACGGTAGCGGCCCCGGGCAGCCAGGCCTCGGTTTGAGAAAGACCGAGGATTCCGATCCGCCCGGCGGACCAGGCGGCCGCAAACAGGTCTTCCAACGCTTCGTCGGCGAGTACGGGGTTCGGCGTCGGGCACATCGGTCTTGTCCGCACCCAAGGTGATCCTCAAGGCAGGGAATTCCACCGTGCCAATGGACATGGGCCGGTTTACCTGGCAGGAACGGTCTGGGTAGTGACCAAGGTTGAGCTCGGCCTTTGTGGGGTGCAAATATCACTACCGATGCACGGTAGGCCCATCGGAGGCAAATCAATCCCGGAGGGCCGCCGCCCTCCGCCGAGCCGTCCGTTTGCGCAACAGCTGAAGCGTTGCGACGGAAACCACCAAGATGCCGACAGCGGCGAAGGCCAGCCGCCCGCTGCCTTTGGCGATCGCCTGGCCGCCGCACACGAGCGCGATGATGTAGCCGGCGATGACGCTAGTGGAGACGACCAGATACGGCACGATCGGCACGCGAATCAGCCCCAATAGATAGCTTTGCACCCAGAAAGGCGGGCCAGGGGTTAGGCGCACGATCAATGCCACCTGCCACGCACAGCCCGCCGTGCTATCCGGCAAGCGGAATTCAAAGTACGTCAGCAGCCGGCTCACAAGCGGGCGCAGGGCCCCGGTTGGCCAGCCAGTAGGTCAGCAGAAGATTGACGACTACGGCCGTCAATGACCACACAATCCCCCAGCCGGTTCCCAACGTCGGCCCGAACACCAGCCCGGCGGTCAGGGTGAAAGCAATCAACGGGAACCCCATGGCCGGCAGCAGGGCCATGGCCACAAAGAAGACCTCCGAGCCCGCTTCCCTTAACTCGAGGACCGCGGTGTCAGCCGCCTCAATCAGTCCAGTCTTCCATTTGACGAGGACCAGGATGCCAGCCAGGGCAACGACCCCCGCGGCCAGCACGAAGCGTTTCTTGGTCCAGCGACGGTGAGATGATTGAGAGACGAGCCCCATCGGCACCGCAGTATGCCGTCCGGAGATTGCCCGCGTCAAAGGAAGACCGCAGGTGGACCGCCAGCATCGGTTTCGCGCCATGACGCCAGGTCCGTTCCCATCGTGGTGAAACTCTGCGACCGAACAGTGGCGCAACCAGCGTCGGCCCGCTTTTTTAATCGTCCGGCCACTCGATCGCGCGCCCTATTGACGCCCTCGGGGCTTTATCCAGTCTTCGCGCCATTCCGAGCACTCTCGGGCGCGCTTCTCGACCTTCACCACGTTCCCCCATGCACCAGTTGCTCAAGATCGCCCTGCTGGGCTCCGTGGTGGGTGTCGCCGTGCTCGCGGCCGATCCCCCCCAGAAACGCCCTTGGGAAACCAGTGCGTTGAGCGTCGAGACGGGTGTGCTTTGGGAAATAGGCACGGGTACGCCCATCGCCTACCGGCTGGTGCCCACGCAGCTTGTCTGGCGGTCGCCGAAGGCGTTCGGCTGGACCTTCAAGGATGGTTCCAAGCTGCTGGTTCGCCACCGTCTCGCTCTGATCGGCACCTGGGTGGAGAACGGACCGGAGTCACATTACGTGGGTTTCTCCGGTTCGCCCTCGGTCGAATGGTGGAACAAAGCCGGCACCTGGTCGTTGTTCACCGGATCCGGCGGTGGCTTCGGATGGATCGATGCCCGCGGAATCAAAGGCGGTCAGGGCCAGGACTTCACGCTGAACTGGTTCATCCGGGGCGGGATCGAGCATGTCACCGCGAAAAACCTCCGATGGAGCGCGGGCATCATGTACCAGCATATGTCGAACGGGGGGCAGACCAAGCCCAATCCGGGGATCGACGCGCTGGGTTTTACGCTCGGATATTCCTGGGCCTACTGAGCCGGGGGGGGCGCGGGCGATCAGGGATGCCCGGGGAGCGGGCGAACTTTGAATTCGAGCCGGCGCACGCGCGCGCGCGTTGTCGCGAATGTCCGGTTGGCGGTTCCACCGGAGGCTTGAACCGGCGCAGGCAGGGTAGCATCGTCGCGACGTGTGGGTCCTGATCGCTGTCAATCTGGCCGGCAAAATCGCTGCCATCCTCGTGGGGTGGACGGCGCCGGCCGCGGCCCTGACGCTGTGGTTTGGGCCCGACCTGTTGCTGGCCTACCACGTGTTCGCACCCCGGGCGCAGGGAGTGGTGCGCATGCACCGGCGCTTCGCGACCGCGCAGCAGGAGGTGTGGCTGACCATTGACGACGGCCCCGACCCAGAGGACACCCCGCGCATCCTCGAACTGCTGGCGGCACACGGGGCGCGCGCGACGTTTTTTG
>CAIPTQ010000355.1 GCA_903868035.1 uncultured Phycisphaerales bacterium | reverse complement strand
TCTCCCGGCGTGGAGCACCAGACCAATTCGCCGGTCTTCTTATCAAAGGCGTAGAATCGGTCGCTGGCCGGACCCTGCGCGCCCCAGTTGGCCGTGATCCCCCGGGTCATGACCAAGTCACCGTCAATCAAGGGCGAAGCCGTGCGGCTGTTCGGGAACGTCAGCCGGCCAAACTCCTCCATCAGGGAGTGCCGCCACAAGAGTTTCCCGTCGGGGTCGAACGCGGCCAGAAGGCCTTGCGTGCCTTGGAGATAGATGTTGCCGGTTTCTGGATCAATCGCGGGGCTGGCCGTGGCGTAGCGCAGGTAAACGGTATCGCTCAAAAAATCGTTATAGCGCCGGCTCCAGAGCAGTTCGCCCGTTTCGGCGTTGAAACAGCCGATCCCTTCCTGCAAGTTGGCGCCTTCGCCTTTGTAGCCGACGATGTAGAGTCGGCCGTTGGCGATGACCGGCGTGGACTGCCCCGGATAGTCGGCCGCCCAGAGCGCGCTGGCGGTCGCCACCGTGGCGGGCAGACCCGTCTCTCGCGACACTCCCACCTGTTCCGGCCCGCGCCAATTGAGCCACCCCTCCACTGCGGCTGACCCTGGGGTGGAAGCTACCCCAACCAGGAAAATGAACCCTAGCGCGGATCCTATTCGCTTGTGAACCTGCCCAAGCATCCCTTTCCCATTATCACCCCGCTGAAGCGGAGTGTTAATGAGAGCCGCCGCCGACCGAGAGGCGCGCAGCAGCCCGGCCAGGGCAGAAAAATAGCCCCGCGCCGGTCGTCCACCCAGGGACGCGCCTCGTTGGTCTTCGCAAGAAATCTTGAACCGCATGGTGTTTGCATGAATCATGCGCCCTACACATATCACGGAATTGTGCTTTGGCAAATGCCGTCAACTAATATCTGACGCACCGCCGGGACCGGGGCGTCCAAATGGGGTGCGAATCCGCAGCAATTCTCGTTATGAACGAGATGGGGACGCCGGGTGAGGGCACCCGGCCTACAGGAACGGGGCGGCACCCTTGTAGGCCGCGTGCCCTCACGCGGCGCGGCGTGCCCTCACCCGGCGCGGCGTGCCCTCACCCGGCGCGGCGTGCCCTCACGCGGTGCGGCGTGCCCTCACGCGGCGCGGCGTGCCCTCACCCGGCGCGGCGTGCCCTCACCCGGCGGGGGAGACAGAACCATAATGAGAATTGCTGACGAATCCGCTTGAATCCGTGACAGACATCGGATGGAATGCACAGCACGAATTCAAAGCAAACGTCGGAACCTGCGTCGGCGATGAATCGCCGTAATTTCCTGGGGTGTGCCTTCGCCTCGACGGCGGCATGAAACCGCCGACGCCCCCGGAGGTCGAGGAGGACAATCAGGAACTGCCCGCCGAGGGGATGATGTTCGTCGGCGATCAAGGAAAGATCCTGGCCGGTTTTCGGTGCGAGCACCCGCGCCTCATTCCTGAACGCAAGTCCCGCGAGTTCCAGGCCTCCCCCAGCGCCGCCGGGGCGCTCTCGCCGGAGGCCCGCCATTCCGCCTGGGTTAAAGCCTTCCAGGGCGGCGCGGCCACCGAAGGCGACTTCCTCCTGGCCGGCCCCATCTCCGAGGCCTTCAACCTCGCGGCGATTTCGCTGCGGCTGGGAGGCAAACGCCTGGTCTGGGATTCCGCCAACCTCAAGATCACCAATCGCCCCGAAGCCAATCAATTCCTGGGCCGCGCGTATCGCAAAGGCTGGGAATTGCCGGGTTGACATCAACCCCCGACTGCGGCGACAAGTCCACGGTGGCGTGTCCCCAGAACTGGTGACTGGCGGGGGACAGGGGGTGGGCTATACTGCTCTCGTCAGTTGCGATGCAAAGCGCGGTTAATCTGTGTGACGGATGGCGTGGTCCGCGGCGCCGCACCAAGTGACGGAAGATCGCAGTATGCGCGCCTGCGACCAAAGATTTCAGCGCGGTGTTCTCATAGAGCATGCGGTAAGCCGGGCGAAAGCCCGGCTTTTCTGCTTTAGGAGTGCGCCCGTCCCCAGGCGCAAAAACTTTCAGGGCCAGAACATCCCAGCCCCGCCCCGGATGGCGGTGCCACCGTGGCGCCCATGAGCCTCCCGGCGCTTGGCCCGGGCCTCTTCGTAGCGTTGATCGGCGGTGTTGAGGACCGCCCTCTGCCGGGGCCGCGTTCGGTCTGGCGCGGGGTCTTGCGTCCTGGCTGGGTCCAAGGGCGCTTCCAGTTC
>CAIPTQ010000354.1 GCA_903868035.1 uncultured Phycisphaerales bacterium | reverse complement strand
GCCGCCCCCGTCACCCCATACCCGCTGAACCCCGTCACCGTAAAGTTCGCATACCTCCCGTCATACGCCAAATCCCCCGCGGCATACGCCCTCCACGCCGCCCCGTCATAATGCCACACCCCCAGATTTCCCACCGCCTGCCCCGCCCCCACCTCCACGTCACCACCGCACACCCAGGCGAAATCAATTTTTGCATCAGTGGTGGAAACCAATAGACACGGATGAAGGATGGCAAGAGATTTGTCAATCGGTCATGGTTACGCGACAATCTCCCCCCTATGGCGATTGATCATGAACTCACTTTCTGCTCCCAAGCCGCCGGGTGGATGAATGAAATCCTTGCGGCCCGTCCCGAATTGGCTTTTGGCGAGGTCAAGATCGAACAGTCCGTGCGCGGCTCCCGAAAACGGCGCGACCTTACGCTCTATGACCGCTCCGGCAAGGTTGCGGTGACCGGCGAGGTCAAACTGCCATACATGCCGGATGGCCATTCGCCCTTCAATGAAGATGTTGTCGAAGACGCCGTAAAGAAGGCGCTGAAGGTCGGCGCGCCGTTCTTCCTCACTTGGAACGTCAACCGCCTCGTCCTCTGGCAGACCGACCAACCCGGCAGGCGGCTTGAAGATCGATCCATCCACGATCAAACCCTGACGCGCGTTCGCGATGCGGAAGACCTCACCGCCCCCGCGTTCCAAGACGACATCCGCAGGGGAATCGTTCAGTTCCTCGAGCGCGCCAGCGCCGCCTTCCGTGGCGAATTGCCGCTGGGCCGAAAACCGCTCGACACGTTCTTCATTGGCGTACTCGAAGCCGGGCTTGAACGCCCCATCCTGACGGTGCAACATGCGATCGAGAAGAAGTATGCCAAGGACGGTCCGTTCAAGGTCAAACTTGACCGTTGGATGCGCGATACCCAGGGTTGGCATCTTTCGGATGACGAATTGATCCAACGTGATAATCTGGAGCGCGCCGCCAAATTCTCCTGTTATGTGTTGGTCAACAAGATCGTTTTTTATTTGGCGATGCGCCGCCGCTGGACCAAGCTCAGGCTGTTGCGGCTCGCCCCCGCCGTGGACGATGCCCGTAAACTCCATGTCGCCCTGATGCTCGTGTTTGGCGATGCCATGAAAGCCAGTCGCGATTACCAGACGATCTTCCAGGGAGATTTTGGCGATGAACTGCCGTTCGTCACCGATGACTCTGTTCCCGCCTGGCGCGATCTGCTCGAGTCCATCGAGCGCTTCGATTTCACGAAACTTAATTACGACGTGATCGGGCCGATCTTTGAACGTCTCATCAGCCCGGAAGAGCGCCACCGCTACGGCCAGCATTACACCAAGCCCGAAGTCGTGGACCTCATCAACGCCTTTTGCATCCGCCGGCCCGATGCCGCCGTGCTCGACCCCTCCTGCGGCGGCGGCACGTTCCTCGTGCGGGCCTACGCCCGTAAGAAATTCCTCGCGGCACGCGCGGGAACACCCCTCCCTCACACCGACGCCCTCAACCAGCTTTTCGGCGTCGATATCTCCTCCTATGCCACGCATCTGACGACGATGAATCTCGCCACCCGTGATCTCATCGACGATCAGAATTATCCCCTCGTCGCCCAAAGCGATTTCTTCGACGTGGAAGCGGGCCAAGCCCTTTGCTCCGTACCTCTCGGTTCGGGCGGTGCGGGCGGGCAGATGCAGCAGGTGTTCATCCCGAAGCTCGATGCGATTGTTGGAAACCCCCCGTACGTCCGCCAGGAGGAAATCAGCATCCCGCCCACGGCGGAGTTCAAGGGCCGGGCCAGGATCAAATCCAAGGATCTTGCCCAGATCAAAAAGGAACAGCGGGCATACAAGCAGCATCTTCAAGCGCTGGCCCGAGCCTTCGTCCCCGATATCGAGTTTTCCGGGCGCAGCGACCTGCATGTTTATTTCTGGCCGCACGCGGCCAAACTGCTCAAGGATGATGCCCACTTCGGATTCCTGACTTCCAGCGGATGGCTCGACGTGGACTATGGCTTCCGGCTCCAGGAGTTCGTGCTTCGCCATTATGCGATTCTGGCGATCTTTGAGAGCCAGTTGGAGCCGTGGTTCACCGGCGCGCGGGTGACGACCTGCGCGACGCTGCTGCGCCGCGAACCCGACGCGGCCAAGCGGAATGCCCAACTCGTCAAGTTTGTGCAGCTCCGTTCCCTGATGTCCGAAGTGTTCCCGGCCGATCAGAATGAGGACGAGCGCCAGCACGCCGCCGAAGCGCTGCGGGATCGCATCGAGGGCTTGAACAAGGACACGACGGACCCCCATTGGCGCGTCCGCGTCATCCGCCAGGGTGACTTGTGGGAATTGGGCCTCAAGAACGGCGCGCTCTTGGGTGCGCCGGGGGCGGACGTGGACCGGGAGGACGAAGATATGGATGACGACACGGAAGCCGGCGCGCCGGCGAAACCCGACCAATATTACGGCGGCAAATGGGGTATCTACCTGCGCGCGCCCGAGTTGTATTTTGATCTCGCCAGGGAGTATGGCGACCACCTCGTACCGCTCAGCGTCCTTGCTGAAGTTCGCTTCGGTGTGAAAACCGGCTGCGATAAATTCTTCTTCGTTCGCGATGTGACGCAGGAACATCTGGACAAGCAGCAGACGCCCAGAGCCTTCAAGGAACGGTGGGGCATTTTTCCGTTCCAAACCGACAATGTTCACATCGTCCGCGCAGGCGACAAGAGCGATCATTTGATGGAAGCCCGGTACCTCGAGCCGGAAGTTCACAACCTGATGGAGACGAACGGCGTCTTTGGGATCAAAATCAATCGCAAGGACTTGCGCTTGCTGGTGTTCCTCTGCGGAGAGAAACGCGCCGACCTAAAGGGCTCCCACGCCCTCAAGTATATTCAATGGGGAGAGAGAGAGGGCTTCGACGACGGTAGTACGGTTCAACAACGAACCAGCGAGAATCGCGAATGGTACGACCTGACGACCGATCGCCGCGGCGCTGTATTCTGGCCCAAGGCACAGCAATATCGTCACCTCGCGCCATTCAATGATGGTCAACTTCTTTGTAACTGCAATCTCTACGATGTATATCCGCTTGGTGTTCAACCCGCCGTGCTTTGCGGCATCCTGAATTCAACCCTGATCGCGATGCACAAGCATCTCTTCGGCCGCTGGGCGGGGACGGAAGGAAACCTCAAGACTGAAGTGGTGGACGTGAAAATGATGCCGGTGCCCGATGCCCGCAACGCCACCCCCGGCGTGGCCAAACGTATTCGCGATGCGCTCGGCCAGATGATGAAGCGGCCCACCCGCAACCTCATCGACGAATTTTCCGACCCCGGTCGCCGCGCGCTCGACGATGCCGTGCTTGAATTGCTCGGCATCACCGACGCCCGCGAACGTGAGCGCGTCCGGTCCCGCCTGTACGAAGAAATGACGGTGATGCACCGGGCCATCCGCGACAAGGAACTCCGCGCCAACGAGAACAAAAAGCGCACCAAGCGGGGCGGCGGTCCCACCCCCGATGCGCTGGCCTCGGAAGTCTGGGACGCCCTTGACCCGTCCCTCCTCCGGCGGTTCCCGGAAGACTTCCTCGGGGCCGAAATCAAGGATTCGGACACCATCGAACTTCACGCGGGCAAAGCCAAGGTTCATGCCAGCCCTCTCCTGGGCAAAGCCGAACTTCAAATGGATGGGCATAGTGTGGAATTGGGCGATGAAGCCCGCGCCAACCTCGCACTCGTCGCCCACGAGTCCGGCCGCCGTGGACCGATACCAGTGCCCCGTGCCCCGGCGGCATGTCTGGAATCGCTGCGGAAGTATCGGGAGTACACCCAGTATCTTCGCGAAGAATTCGCCCAACTCGCCGCCGAAAAGACCGCCAGCGAAAAGCTCGCCGCGCGGGTCGTCTCGATTCTGGAGAAACGCCTCGGACAATGCGGCAATTCAGACATCGTCCCCCCACCGGTGCTACCTACGTAAATGGAATTGCTGTTGGTCCATGTCGAGCCGGTATCGTCGATCGTTGCGAAACACGTTGAGTTCGTGTTGAAAAACCTTTCAACCCAAAGTCAGGCCCCAGCACCAAACCGCCCACCGATCCCGCCAACCCAAACCTGGGCCGGCAAGTGCGGCACGAAGCCCGAACCAACGCACCGTCCACACTGTCGCTGAAGCCTTCAACCCCCATTATGCCACCTATTCGCAAAGAGAAAGACAAAATTATCGGTAATCTTAATTATTCACCTTTTCTCCCATCGCTCCCCCATTTCCCCCCATTTCCCCATCCCCCCAAACGGCATGTCGAACACGTTATTTCCGGACCCTGCCCCCGCCTTCGTGGTTCGTCTCTGAAAATCTCTGAAATCTGAAATCTCAAATCTGAAATCTGAAATATCTGAAATTCGTCTTCTCCCCCCGTCCGTCTCTGTGCGTCCTCCGTGTCTCTGTGTCTCTGTGGTAAAAATTCTTCGTGCGTCTTGATCCCTTCATCCCTTCGTGGTGACCGTCCGCCCACGCCAATCGTAAATCAAAAATCGAAAATCAAAATCCCTCCTCCCGCACCCACCCCTCAATCTCCCCCCACGCCTCCCGCGCCCGCACCTGCAAAATCAAATGCGGCGCCTCCAACGTCCGCACCCGCACGTCACCCCGCACCCGCACAATCCCCCGCACCACCCGCCGCCCCACCATCCGGTCCCGCCGACCCGCCAGATACAACACCGGCACCGCGCAGTCCCGCAACTCCGCCTCCGCGTCCAAACCCGCAACCGCCAGCATCCGCCGCGCCAGCACCTGCCCCTTCACCCCCCACACCGCGTGCCGCATCCCCCGGATCACCGGCCGCGGCGCATCCCACCCTGATAAAAATATCTTGATCCATGAATCCATCATCGGCACCGGTATCAACGCCCCCAACGCCCCCGCCGCGCACAACGCCCGCGGCACCGTCGGCCGCACAAATCCCCCCACCATCACCACCCCCTTCACCCGCCCCGGACACGCCGCCGCCAAGCGCAGTGCCAACACCCCCGAAAACGATTCCCCCACCACCACCATCTCCTCCTCCCCGCGCACCGCCTCCACGATCAGCTTCAGCAAAGCCCCATACCCCAATGCCCGGTCCCGCGGATATTCCACCACCCGCTGCCGCACCCCCGCCGGCATCGCTTCCAACAGCCACTTAAATAGCTCCCCCGTCCCATGCATTCCCGGCAATAATATGAAACATAAACCCATCCCCCCCATTCATATCAAATCCCCTCCCTCCCCGCCACCCCCGATGGACACCCGCCACCTATACTAGATCAATCGAACATATATAAATAATTATGATTCAATGATTCAATCCCGTACATCTTTGCGAACCACTC
>CAIPTQ010000353.1 GCA_903868035.1 uncultured Phycisphaerales bacterium | reverse complement strand
GCCCAATCAGCCGCACCAGCGACTCCGCCCATGCCGGCAGGCCGCGGAACTGGGCGGCGTTCATGGCGCGGCGTGAATCGCGCAGGTATTGCTCGGCGGTGGCGCGGGTCATGGCAACCTCTCGTTGTGCCGGAGAACGCCGCCCCCGTCGGGGCGGCTCACGGTCGCCGGCTGGAAGTGCGGACGACGCGAGTATAGCAGATTCGCGGGGCGCGTCATTGCCACGGCAGCCTTTCTTTTGAGACAAGCATTCTTAGCATCGACCTGACACCTTCGCTGCCCTTGGTTTCAGCAATCCTTTCTAACTCATCAACCCAAGTTGGCAAGAATCGCTTGCCCGTCCTGTGCCGGAACCACCATGCGCCGGCGCTTGATCCGTACATATCCCAACCAGCAGCCTTGATGTCAGCAAGCGTGGTCGCTTTTTTGCAAAACAAGGCAATGTCAGCTTCATCCAGCATATCGATCGTCATCGCTTCACCTCCACGGTTCGCAGCGGCAAGCCGTGCCACGCCGCTTTAACGAACGTGTACCATCCACGCGCACTTTTCTTGGTGGCGTAGCGGGACTGCAATCTCACCCAACCCTTGATCGGATGCTCGACCTCGATGGCGTATTGCTTCATTTTCGCTCACTCCAACACGAATCCAAACTCCCGTCTATAATACCCGCAACGGTCCCACCTCAGCGAGTCACCCCGATGCTCACCCAGCTATCGCTGTACACCCAAGCCAGCTACTGCCGGCACTGCATGCGCGCCTTCGACAAGCTGCGCCGTAGCGGGCTGTGCAAAGCGTGCGACAAGGTGTACGCCGTCCTCTATGTCGAGCGTGAGCCATCGCCGCCCTCGCTGCCCGCCCCTGCCCGACGCCTGCCCCCGCCATCGCGTGACCCCGAACAGCGATTAGATCGCGTCGCCGAGCTTGCCAGGCGGTTCGATGCCGGGCAGGAGCTGTGGGGCGCTGATGCGTATGGGGGCTAATCCACGTTGGCCTTCATCCACGCATCAGCGGCGACCAAAGCGGTGAATGGGTTATCCCATCCACGTACCTCGCAGCTTATTTGTCGCATAATCCACGGCATTTGCCAAAACATCCTGCCAGCCGCATCATTTTCGACCGGCGTCCAAGATTCCCCGATCTTCCTGACACCCCATCCCCGCCTCTGCATCACGTCGTATGCTGCTCTGGCGACTTCATCACCCGGATACTGCATAACTCTCCCCTTTGATGATTCGGTATCCTCCAACGTCGGGCCGGTAATCGCCGTTGTTGCGTTGTCGCTGCATTCGTCGATGCGCCACGGCGCCGGCGTAACTTTCGACATGTCCATCATTCGCCCCCTCGATAGTCCCGTGGATGAAGCACCGCTCGCGGCGCATGTGCAGGTCGTGAACCATCGGCCATTATCGCAAACGAAAGTCTTTCCACAGAGTTTGCAAGCGGTCTGTTTCATTTCCACCCCTCCTTCTTTCGCAGCTTTGCCAGCTCCAAGTCCACCAGCGGAAGGCCAGAGACGTTGTGGCAATTGTGTGGGTGCCCAGGGCAGTCGCATTCCTCGACGCGAGCGCCAACGGGCCCATCCGGGCAGCCGTGGTAAGCCCTGTGCATGCACGTCGCGGAATCCTCGCTTCCCGTGTTCCGCGAGCCGGAAAGCGTTGCTCCGCGATGCTGGTACATGCCAGGCTGGAAGCACGTTCGCCCCAGGCAGCCGCGATCAACAAAGGCGTAGCGCCGCTTGTCGCCGGTTTTGCGGAATGTCACAGACATTTTTTACCTCCGTCGCGCGATTCCGGCGAAATCTCGCCAGCTTCCGTGAAGTCGTCCCAGGCGTCGTTCCAGCACCAGGGCCGTTCGTAGTATTGCAGTGCGGCCCATGATCCTCTAACAGCTCTTGTATTCGCTGATCCATCACTCGCCCCTCCAGTCCCCAGGATGAAACACCGCTCGCCCCGCCGCTGCCCGCGCCTGCATCACGTCGATCTTCTCCTCGCTGCCGGGCCGCTCTGCTGTCGGTGCATCGGCCAACGGCAGCGATTCATTACCGTGGGCGAGCGGGCGGCGACAATAGCAGCCCGTCGAGGTCGGGTACAGGTTGCGTATCTCCAGCACGCCATAGCAGCCGTGGCAGAGCCCGCGAGCTTCGCTAATCGGTCGGGCGTGGCAGTGTCGGCAGGTGGGGAGCATGGGGGCATGTTAGCACACTGGGGATGGTAATGTTTATTGGGCATCCATGAACAAGCCCAACGGAGTTTCTGACGCCAATCGATTCAATCCAAGATCAACCTGAGACTGCCGTAAATCGCAGCCGATGAAATTGCGACCGTGCCGAACGCTAACAGCCGCCGTGGTGCCGCTCCCACTGAACGGGTCGCAGACGGTGCCGCCCGGTTTGCAAAAACTCAGCACGAAGAACTCGGCCAATTTCTCCGGATATGGGGCTTCGTTTTGGTGACAGAGATTGCTGCCCATCACGCCACCGCCCACAGTGCAATGAATTACATTTCCTGGGTTCGCCTTGACGGGTGGCAGATAGGCTTGCTCCCTGAGCTCGTCACCATTCGCTTGCGGCCCAGCACCGCGTTTGGTGTGCATCTTGGCACCGGCAGCTTGCTTCTCTGCCTTGGATCGTTTCTTCGCTTCTCCGGTCGTCGTGACAATGTGGCTGGGTCGCTTGGAACTTTGCCTCTCGCCATTCGCCGCGCGCTCGTGTGGTCCAACATTCGCGCCGCCCAATTGGTTTCGTCGTTTCCCGTCTGTTAGGCGATAACTCATTTCCCCCCCCGGTGCCCACTTCGGAGCATGTCCACAAGCTGTCCCATCCGCCCACGGCAATTTACCGCCGCGCGTTGTGCAGATAATGAACTCGTAGTCGTTCCGCAGCCAATCAGGTCCACCGTCCTCATGGTCGTCACCGGCCCCGCCGCTTCCTGGCACGCCAACGCGATGGAAGATCGGCGGCTTGCGGAGACAGAACCCGGCGCGGTGCAAATC
>CAIPTQ010000352.1 GCA_903868035.1 uncultured Phycisphaerales bacterium | reverse complement strand
GAGGCCAGTTCGGCAAAGGCCAGCGGCTGGCCCCGATGCCTGAGTTTGAGCGTGCCGCCGGGTTGCTCCAGCACGTCGATCTGGAAGAAGCGCTTCAAGAGATACAAAATCCAGAAACAAACGATGGGTGCGGCGGCACCGACAATAGGGACGTACATTGCCACTTTGCGCTGCTTGGATTCCTCGTTCATGGAAGCCTCCAAAAGAAATGCGATGGACATATGTGCGGCTATTTCTTCGCCGCGATGGTCGCAATCGACAGCTCGATCAACTGCTTGGCCTCCACCGGGCTTGGGGCTTCGGTCATCAGGTCGGCGCCGGACTGGGTTTTGGGGAAGGCGATGACGTCGCGGATGGACTGGCGGTTGAGCATGAGCATGACGAGGCGGTCGAGGCCGAGGGCGATGCCGCCGTGGGGGGGCGCGCCGAAGCGGAGGGCGTCGAGGAGGAAGGCGAATTTGCGTTGGGCCTCTTCGGGGGAGATGCCCAGGAGGCCGAAGATTTTGGACTGGATGTCCTTTTGGTGGATACGGATGGAGCCGCCGCCGATTTCGATGCCGTTAAGGACGATGTCGTAGGCCTTGGCGTGGACCTTGGTGGGGTCGGAGTCGAGGAGGGGGAGGTCTTCATCCATGGGGGCGGTGAAGGGGTGGTGCTTGGCGATGTGGCGCTGGGTGGCGGGGTCGTAGTCGAAGCTGGGGAACTTGACAATCCAGAGGAAGTTCCACTTGCCCTCGGGGATGAGCTTGAGCTGGCGGGCGATCTGCTGGCGGAGTTCGCCGAGGACGCGGTAGCACATGTCGAGCTTGTCGACACAGAAGAGAATGGTGTCGCCGTCGGCGGCGGCGGCGAGCTGGCGGAGTTCGGCTTGCTTGGCTTCGCTGATGAACTTGGCGATGGGGCCGGACATTTTGCCGGGACCGGCGTCGCCGCCGAGTTTGAGGTAGGCGAGACCCTTGGCGCCGAGTTTTTTGGCGTCTTCGGTGAGGGCGTCGAGGGCTTTGCGGGTCAGCAGCGCGTTGCCGTTGGGGACGGTGATGCATTGAACGCTCCCTGACGGTCGCGTCTCGGATAAGACGGCTTTGAAGACGGTGGCGTCGGTGGTTTGGGCCCAGGCGGAGACGTCTTTTAGTTCCAGGCCGTAGCGGGTGTCGGGGCGGTCGATGCCGAAGCGGCCCATGGCTTCGGCATAGCACATGCGGGGGATGTCGGGGAGATCGACGTTGAGGATTCCCTTCCAGAGGCGTTTGATGAGGCCGGAGATGAGGGCGATGATGTCCTCGGCGTCGATGAAGGACATTTCGATGTCAAGCTGGGTGAATTCGGGCTGGCGGTCGGCGCGGAGATCCTCGTCGCGGAAGCAGCGGGCGATCTGCATGTAGCGCTCGAGGCCGCCGACCATGAGGACCTGTTTGAAGAGCTGGGGGGACTGGGGGAGGGCGTAGAAGCTGCCGGAGTGGAGGCGGGAGGGGACGAGGAATTCGCGGGCGCCTTCGGGGGTGGACTTGTAGAGGATGGGGGTTTCGATTTCGAGGAAGCCGTGCTCGTCGCAATAGTCGCGCATGATCTTGGTGATGCGGTGGCGGGTGATGAGGGCGTCGGTGAGCTCCTTGCGGCGGATGTCGAGGTAGCGGTACTTGAGGCGGATCTCCTCGGCGACGGTTTCGCGCTGGCCGGGGGTGAAGGGGACGGGGTCGGACTTGTTGATGAGTTCGGCGGTGGTGACGATGACCTCGATTTCGCCGGTGATCATCTTGGGGTTGGTTTTACCTTCCTCGCGCGGGCGGACCTTGCCGCGGATGGCGACGACGTCCTCGTTGCGGAGGGCGCGGCCGATCTCATGGGCGGCGGCATAGTCGGGGTGGAAGACGACCTGGGTGATGCCCTCGCGGTCGCGGAGATCGACGAAAGCGACGCCGCCGTGGTCGCGATAGGCGTTGACCCAGCCGGCGAGGGTGACTTCTGTGCCGGCGTCGGGTTTACGAAGGATGCCGCAGGAGTGGGAGCGTTTGAGCATGGGAACCTCTGTGAGTTTCGAGTTTCGAGTTTCAAGTTTCGAGTAGGGCGGCGTGCAAAAACGCGAATCGCCACGCGTAGACGCTGGGGCGCAGAGAGTGTGGCTCTGAGCGGAGGCGTCTAGTTGTGGCGATTGTCCGTCATTCGGAAACCTCAAACCCCGGCAGATGCCGTGAATGGGGGTAGTTGTACAGGAAGGGGGCGGGGGAAGCAAATCAGGGGTGGCTCGTTGCCGGTGATGTCGTGGCGGAGGCAGATGTGTTGTTGGGATAGGGCGATGCGTTCAGATCAAGTTCAAACCAGTTGCCTCCAACCGGTTTCCCAAAGTAATACCCTTCTAACTGCGGTGGAATCCCAGACGGAACATACGCATACCCATTCCAGTCCAACCAATGGCCGTATTCTGCGCGAAAGGCCATGCCACCCGGAAAACGGTGGATTTCACTGGCCGAAAACAGACCGACCTTGCGGGGGGCCGGCGAAGGAGCCCCAGGCGGAGCGAGAAGCGTTTCATTCGCCAAGGCATCCATGTCGTGCCGCGAGATGGCCATGGCTGTTTTGAGCGGAACATCCGCGGCGGAAAGCCCCCACGTCACCACGGCGATAAGCGGAACTCCAAACCAGAGAACATAGGCGCGTTTTCGCCGCACGGGGTCACGGTTGAGAATGAATCTGCGGATCATTAACGCGGCCCAGCCCAGGGCCACCAACGCTACCAAGGGACAAGCCAGCAAGGAGTATTCGGTAAATACCGCGGCAGCAAGCCAAGTACATGCGGCCATGATCGCTGCGGCAATAAGACCCCATGGAAGGAGCCGATCCAAAATAGCCGTCTGAATACTTGACCTGATGGTGTTCATTTTTCGTCTGCTCCGGATGTCACGTCCATCAGCCGCCGAAGTTTCCGGGCAATCAGCAGGCTATGCGCCGGACTTTCCCCCATCCCCATGCTCACGGTCACAAGGTTCTCAAGATGATCCGCGATTTTTCGCTCGTCGGCACCTTCCAACAGGAGCCGCTGAATGACTGGAATATACGAGTCGTATTCATCCTCGGGAAGTAATTCCCCACAACCGATCGGATTCCAATCGTGGCGTAGAATCTCGCGAATCGGGGCAACCAACGCATCCATGGTTTTGCGTTTAGATTTCATTTCAAGCTCCCTACGTCGTTACAAAATCCGCCAGCGGCGAGACTTTGATGCCCCGCGCCAGCGTATACGCCCGCCGCCCCGGATAGACCACATGCAGCTCGTCGAGTTTCAGGTCTTCCAGGGCGATATGCATCGAGGGCGTGATCGTCGGGGCATCGGTGCGTTTGCACTCGATGCCGATGCGCCGGCCGCGTTTGAAGAGTAGGAGATCGAGTTCGGCACCGCTGTAGGTGGCCCAGTAATAGGCATCGTCGGGCTGGAACGCCTTGAGAACCTCTTCGATGGCATAACCTTCCCAGGACGCGCCGACTTTAGGATGCATTTGCAGATCACGCAGCGTGGAAATGTTGAGCAGCGCGTGCAGCAGGCCCGAGTCGCGGATGTACACCTTGGGCGCTTTCACCTGCCGCTTGGCGAGGTTCTCAAACCATGGCGGCAGTTGCCGGACCATGAACACGCCGCTGAGGAGATCGAGATATTTCCGCACCGTGGGCTCGCTGAGGGAAAGCGCCCGGGCGAATTCGGCGGCATTCCAGGTCTGGGCGTGGTAGTGGGCGAGCATATGCCAGAACCGCCGCAACGCCACTGCGGGAATGGCGCTGCCCAACTGGGGAATATCGCGCTCCAGAAAAGTCTGAATGAACTCCTTCCGCCAGGTAAACGAGTTGTTTTCCGACCGCGCGGTAAAGGCGCGGGGAAAGCCGCCCCGGAGCCAGTGCTTGCCGATAGCGGTCACCCCAAGGTCGGCAAGCCTGAACCCCTCCAGCGGCACCGACTCCATCCGTCCGGCAAGAGTCTCTGAGGATTGTTTGAGGAGTTCCGGCGAGGCGCTGCCCAGGATCAGGAATCGTGCCGGGAGGGGGGATCGGTCGGCCAGCACGCGCAGCAGCGGAAACAAATCCGGCCGGCGCTGGACCTCATCGATCACCACCAGACCTTTCAAGGGCCGCAGGACGGAGGCCGGCGTCTCCAACCGGGCCAGATTCTCGGGGTCTTCCAAATCGAAATAGTTCAGCGAGTCTTCGGGCAGAAACTTCCTAGCCAGCGTGGTTTTGCCGCACTGACGGGGACCCAGAAGCGTGACCACACGGCTGCGTTTAAGCGCCGTTTGGATGCGGGAGAAGTCTGCCGGGCGAGCAATCATGGCCCCATGGTACACCTTGAAAATCCCAATATCAACTTTAGATTTTCAAGGTATGGATAAGTTAGGATTTACGCTTGGTAATTCGTCGCTTTTCATCTTCGTAGATGGGCTAGTTTGGGTTCAGCAGCGCAAAATCGCCGAAGAAGCCTGCATCCAGTCAGACCAAGGTGGAACCCTTACAGGGTTCACACCGGCACAACAACAGCCACCGGGGGCGGCGCGCGCGTGGCCCGTCGGGCCACGCATCGCTCCGCCCCATGTACTGATGTTGCAGGCCTCCGGTCTGAAGGCTGACAGTTATTCATTCGACGATCCTAAAGGCGATACTCCAAACCGGGGACTTGCACGTTTGCCGGCCAGCGGACAGAATGCCTACCCGTCGATTGGGCAAGCAGGTCTTATTTGAGAAGGCGGGCAATGAGAATCCGGGATTGGGTGCTGCTGATGGTGATGGCCGTGGTGACGGCATACGCGGGGGGAGTGGTTCGCGCGCAGGCGGAGGGGACGGGGCCGGAGGGGCAGGCGCCGGAGGGGCAGGCGCCGGCGGCGGAGGGGGCGGTATCGCCGGAGATCGCCAATCAGAAGTGTTTCGCGTGCCACGCGTTGAACCGGATGGGGACGTATTTGCCGAACGAACGGCGGCGGCTGGTGGTGCCGGCGACGCAGCCAGCGGAGCGGTATCCGGGGCCCCGGCCGGAGCTGGTGGTGGCACGGGATGCGGTGGCGGATTCGGCGCATGCGAAGCTGGCGTGCGTGGACTGCCATCCGAAGGCCAAGACGCTGCCGCACCCGGAGGAGCAGGGCGCGCCCAGGTGCGATGGCGAGTGCCACGCGGCGGCGTGCGCGGATTATGCACAGGGGGCGCATGGGCAGGCCGCGCGGCGGGGGGAGGCCGACGTGCCGACGTGTACGACCTGCCACGGGGCGCACGACATGCGGGCCAAGAAGGAGCGGCAGTCGCAGACGTTTCCGCTGAACAGCGTGAAAATCTGCGGCGACTGCCATGCCCGGCACCCGGCGGCGGACGGGCGCGACGGACCGATGGTCACGCGGTATTTCGCCAGCGTACACGGGCAATTGTTGACGCAGGAAGGGCTGGCGGTGTCGGCGACGTGCGCCGACTGTCACGGGGGGCACCGGGTGCTGGCGGAGAAGGAGGCGCGGTCGGCGGTGAACCGGGCGAACATCACGGGGACGTGCGGCAAGTGCCACGTGGAGCAGGCGGAGAAATATCTCCCGAGCGTACACGGGGAGCAACTGGCCAAGGAATTGGCCGAGCCGGGGACGCCGGCTACGACCAAGGCCCCGGTGTGCGGCGATTGCCACGGGGGGCACACGATGACGCGGACGGACACGGCGGAGTTCAAGCTGGACCTGGTGAAGCAGTGCGGGACGTGCCACGACCAGCGGTGGCCGGGGAGCGCCAGCGCGCGGACGCTGTATGAGACGTATCGGATGAGCTATCACGGGCAGGTGACGGCGCTGGGGATGACGCGGGCGGCGCGGTGCAGCGATTGCCACGGGGCGCACGGGGTGCGGCGGCCGGACGATCCGGCGTCGAAACTGAGCGCGGCGAACCGGGTGGAGACATGCCGGAAGTGCCATCCGCAGGCGACGGCGAGTTTCGCGCAGTTTCAGGCGCATGCGGACTATCGGGATGCGGCGCGGTTTCCGCTGCTGCACGGGGTGTGGCTGTACTTCATCATCGTGATGAGCGCGGCGTTCGGGTTTTTCGGGCTGCACTCGGGGTTGTGGTTGGCGCGCTCGGCCATCGAGCGGGTCAAGCACGGGCCGCGGGCGGGGCCCGCACGGGGCGGGGCGGCGATCCGGCGGTTTACGCGGGTGGATCGGGTGAATCACGCGGTGGTGATCATCAGCTTCTTCGGGCTGACGCTGACGGGCCTGCCGCTGCTGTACGCGGAGAAGGGCTGGGGGCGGGCCTTGGCGGGGCTGCTGGGCGGGCCGTGGTTAGCGGGGCGCTGGCATCGGTTTTTCGCCCTCCTGCTGATCGGGAACTTGCTGGTGCATATCGCGGGGGTGCTGCGGCGTTTCCGCAGGCAGGGTGTGAGGAACATGCTCTTCGGGCCGGCGACGATGCTGCCGCGAGGGAAAGATTTCGCGGACTGCGCGGGGATGTGGCGGTGGTTCATCCGCGGGGGCAAGAAGCCGGCGTTCGACCGGTGGACGTACTGGGAGAAATTTGACTATGCGGCGGAGGTGGGCGGGTCGCTGATCATCGGGGCGACGGGGCTGATGCTGTGGTTTCCGGAATTTTTCGCGGCGTTCCTGCCGGGGTGGATGTTCAACGTCGCGACGGTGGTGCATGGCTATGAGGCGCTACTGGCGATCGGGTTCATTTTCACGATCCACTTTTTCAACGCGCATCTGCGGCTGGAGAAGTTCCCGGTGGATGACGTGATGTTCAGCGGGAGCCTGCCGGAGGAGGAGTTCAAGGAGGAGCGGGGCGTGGAATATGCGCGGCTGGCGGCCGAGGGCGGGTTGGCAGCGCTGCGGGTGGCGCCGCCGGAGCGCGGGGAGCGGCTGGCGGCGGTGGGGCTGGGGATCGCGGCGATGGTGGTGGGGACGACGCTGGTGGTGCTGATCATTTTGGCGGGATGGGGGTGGATTTAAGGGGGAACTTCAGGGAATCAGAGGCTTATACCAATGGCCGGTATCGGTGTCCTGGGCGTTTTTGCGCGGCAACAGCTCGGAATGCCCATCGACGAAGTTGACGGCGCTCTTGCCGAGGGACTTGTCGGCCACGTTGGAGGTCATCTTGTCGTGATAGATGGAGGTGATATTTTTCTGGGAGCCGGCGGAATAATTCTGCGGCGCCCAGCAGTTGTCATCGACGGCGGCCCAATCCTCATCCACCAACTCGATTTTTTCGGCGGGCGCGCGGATAGCAATGTAACGGATCGACACAATTCCGATGTTCATGGCGGGGGGCACGGTGTCGGGCACGATGACGAAAATCCAGCAATTGGCGGAATAGCTGAAGGGAGAAGCGGTGGTGCTGGTGCGGGTGCCGGGGTCGCTGGGGCAGATGAAGGCTTTTTTGTTGAAAGTGCCGCCCATATAGGGAACCAGCGCCCCGCTATTGCGGTCCTGGTCGGTATAGGTGGTTTGCCACCAGAGATAATCCTCCGGGTGGTGTTGGGTGCCGGCGGCCATGGGGAAGAAGCCGTTGTTCTCGCCCTGGTACATGAAGGCCGCCAGGCCGAGTTGGCGGAGGTTGCTCAGGCACTTGGCGCACTTGGCTTTTTCGCGGGCCTTGCCCAGGGAGGGGAGCAGGATGGAGATGAGGAGGGCGATGATGGCGACGACGACGAGGAGTTCGATCAAGGTAAAGCCAGGTTCATGCCGCCGGCGGGTGGACGTGGTGTGCCGCATGTGAGTCTCCTTTTCCGGTTCCTGGAAGACTGGCGGAACGCTGGGCGGGGTTGCGGCCAGCGCGGGATTGAGCAAGTGAAGCCCATCAAACACCAACCACGAAGCTGGGGGCGTTACCGGGGTGAAGAAGCCAGAATCTCCCAAGGATACGACATGTGTTTATTAGTTTACCCCGGGGCGGGGACATGGGCAATCAATAAACGCCTTTTTCATCCAATATGATCCGGCAGCCAGCCCCAGGCCGATTCAGGTCCGTCCTCACAAAAGAACGCGTTGGTTCCGCGGGGCAAGTTGTTCGCGGCCCACGGGCGGCCCTGGATGAAGCAGGGCTTGGTCCAGGCCTCGCTGTCGAGGGCGCGGGGGGCGGTGACGGAAACCTGGAGCATGCCCGGGGCCGGGCGGCCCGTGCGCGGGTCGAGGATGTGGGAGAAGACGCGTCCGGCGGCGCGGAAAGCCTGGACGTAGCCGCCGGAGGTGGACAGGGACAAGTCCTTGAGGAACACTGCGGCGGCGGAGCGGCGCGACGGGCTGAGGGGATGGCGAATCTTGATGTACCAGCCCCGGGGCTCGTCCGGGGGAGCGCCCAGGCCGTAGATGCTGCTGGAGGAGGCCATGACCAGGGCGGAGGTGACACCGCGGCACCGGAGGATTTCGACGATGCGGTCCACGGCGTAGCCTTTGCCGATGCCGCCGGGGTTGAGGTCCATGCCTGCCCGGGCAAAGCGCACGGTACGACCGGCGGGGTCCAGTTGGAGGTGGCGGTAACCGGTTTTATCCAGGGCGGCGGCAAGTTCCTCCGGGCGCGGGAGCCGGCCGGCGCCCTTGAAGAAGCCCCAGGCATGCAGGAGCGGGCCCAAGGTGATGTCGAAGGTTCCCTGGCTGTGGCGGCTGTAGTGGAGGCACTGGGAGAGCAGCGCGAAGACTTCCGGCGACACGGCGACGGGCTGATGTCCGGCGAGGCGATTCAGTTGGCTCCACACGCTTGCGGGCCGGTGGACGGAAAGCAGTTGATTGACGCGTTGGACCTCCTCGAAGGCGGCGGCGGCGGCTTGCTCCATCCCGCTGGGGCCATAAAGCGCGACGGAAAAGGTCGTCGCCATGGCGTCAAAATGAGCTTCAAAGCGCGTTGATTCTCCGGAAGCGGGCATGGCGGAAACATTCCCAATGCATGAGGTAAGGGGCGGCGAATCAATAACTGTCAGAAATCAGTGGTGCCGACGCCCTCATCGGATGCGGCCAGCACTTGGTTAG
>CAIPTQ010000351.1 GCA_903868035.1 uncultured Phycisphaerales bacterium | reverse complement strand
GGGACGACGTGCGACGTGTATTTGAACGGGGGGGCGTATTGGGGGAACGTGCCGGCGGCGGTGTGGGGGTACACGATTGGGGGGTATCAGGTGATGAAGAAGTGGCTGAGTTATCGGGAGTTGGGGCTGCTGGGTCGGGGGTTGACGGTGGCGGAGGCGCGGGAGGTGATGAACATGGCGCGGCGGATCGCGGGGATTTTGCTTTTGCAGGGGGAGTTGGATGAGAATTACCGGGGGGTGAAGGGGGCGGCGTTTGCGTGGGGGAAGGCGGGGGCATAGACCGGAAGGTGGGAACAGGTTACGTGTGAGTAGCCCGTTATCCGCGGCCGAAATTTTCTATCAGTTGCCCACCACCGGTTGATGGATCTCGTACTGCGTAATTTCTTCCTGCAACTGATTGATCACGCGTTTGAGCGATTGGAGCGTCAGTTCATGTACGTGAGGGTTGGGGGCAGACTCCAGAATCCGTGACTGGTAGCGCTGCTCAATTTCCCGAAGCTTTTTGCGGGTATTCGCCAATTCCAGGTCGTTTTTCAAGCTCATAGGATTACCTCGAACTCATTAAATGCGGGGATCATGCGTCCTGACCGTGAAATTCGCGCAACCTCAAAAACCAACCACTCCGTCATCATCGTGCCGACTTATACAAAAATAAAATTTCAGTTGGCGAGTTGCGAGGTGCGGAGCAGGCTATGGGCCGGGCCTTCGCGCTGATACCAGGATTCACGCTGGGCGGGCGGGGCAGTGATGGCCATGGGGAGGTCTCCGACGGGGGCAGGGTGGCAGGCACAGTCCATGTGCCGCGGGCTTGGTCGTTGTGCGTGTTTTGCGTGGTTTGGGGCGACGGCACACGGAGTGTGCCTGCTACTTTGACAGCAGAGCAGTGCAGTTTTTCGCCATCGAGCGGGCCGCGTGGTATGATTCATGGGGGGGATGGGGATTGAGGCGCGGCGGGCGTAACCACGAAGACACGAAGGGCACGAAGATGCACGAAGAATTCTAACTTTTGAGGATGCAGAGAAGATGGATGATGAACTGGTGCGGCTGATGAAGGGGGGAAGGGGTGACAAGTCGGAGATGGAGATGTCGATATGTGATTTGACGGGGAAGGTGGAGGTGAAGGCGGCGGGGAGCAAGGTGGGATATGCGCTCAAACCGCTGAAGGAACTGTACGTCTCCAAAGCCAATCCGCCGGAACTGGACCCCATGTCCAAGGAGTACATGCCGCTGTTCATGGGGATTGAAATGGAGATCGTGGAAACCTGGGAAGAGATGCCGGGGCTGACTGACGGGCAGGTTTTGCTGGGGCTGGAGCGGCTGGCGATCAATCCGGAGGCCGAGGACCGGGGGGACGTACTGATCCGGCACCTGCAAATTGCGTTGCGGCTGCAACTGAGCCTGGGGGATTATTCGCGCAAGGAGGTGCAGTTGGCGCTGCGGAAGATCGGGAAGTCGGTGGCGCGGCACACGCGGGAGGGGGGTCAACGGGGGTATTTGACGTTTATTCGGGAGTATTTGCCGTGAAAGGGGGTGGGCGGGCGAGGGGTTGGGCGTCAACCGACTACAGCCCGATGGTGGCGTTTGGTCCGTCGTTGAATTTCAGAGTGAATGTGCCGGGGGAGGCGCCACGCGTCAGGGTCACGTCCTCCGGCAGCATCAGGATGGGGAGTCCTTCCAGCGTGAGGGCCAGATGCCCGGTCGCATTCGGCAAGCTTACCTTCGCGGTGACGGCCTGGGTCCGCTCATATTCCAAAACGGATAGCAAGAGATGGATGATCGTTTGTTGGTACTGCAAATCGGCGTTCGACATTCGGGTTTGACAGTCGCGTATGAGCCGGGGGAATTCGGGCGTGGGCGGGCGGATTTTTTCGGCGGCCAGGAGGTCCGCGAGTTCCTCGGCGGCGGCCTGGCGGACGGCGTCGCGATAGTCGATTTCCTCGTAGGTGGATAAAATCTCACGACGCCAACGCCTGGCATTCTCAGATTTTATTTGCGCGGCTATTAGATCATTGAAAACAACGGGGCCGACAGTGACGGGAGCTGGCGGGGCAGGGGCGGGCGCGGTTTCCGCGAGGGTGGGGATGAGTGGAGCTTCGTGTGGCTGGCCCAGAGAACCCACCCACCGACCTGCGAGCGCCAGCAGGAGGAGGATGCCCAATGCCGCCAGAGGCTTGATTATTGTGGATGTCATGCGAGGCCTCACGATGGGACAGGATAGCCTAGGGGGGCTTGGGCCGCTATTGCGGCCTGACGGGGGGCGGGGGAGCAAAACGCACTCGTCGAAATGCGTGTTTTCGGGTATGATAGGGGGCGTCATGGAGGACGCGGCATTCCCGTTTCCGGGGTTAAGACCCGCCACCTCCGCGCTACAATCAGCACAAACTTCCCAAAAGGGCCACACGCATGTTCGACCAGGATGCACGGATCACGGATCTCCAAATCGAGCAGGAACTCCAGGAGTCCTACCTCACGTATGCGATGTCCACCATCATGGACCGGGCCTTGCCGGACGTGCGGGACGGGCTGAAGCCCTCGCAGCGGCGGATTCTGGTGGCGATGAACGACTTGCAGTTGGGGCCGCGGTCGAAGCATCGCAAATGCGCGAAGATCGCGGGCGACACCTCGGGCAACTACCATCCGCACGGCGAGGCGGTGATCTATCCCACGCTGGTGCGCATGGCCCAGGAATGGGCCCTGCGGCACAAGCTGATCGACGGGCAGGGGAACTTCGGATCGATTGATGCCGACCCGCCGGCGGCGATGCGTTACACCGAAGCGCGGATGGCGGCGCCGGCGATGGAGATGCTGGAGGATTTGCGGGAAGACACGGTTGATTACATACCAAATTATGATGAAACGCGGGAGGAACCGACGGTCTTGCCGAGCAAGTTTCCGAATTTGCTGGTGAACGGCTCGCAGGGGATCGCGGTGGGGATGGCGACGTCGCTGCCGCCGCACAATTTGCGGGAGATATGCGACGCCATCGTGAAGGTGATTGACGAGCCGGAATGCACGATCAAGGAGCTGATGAAGATCGTGAAGGGGCCGGATTTTCCGACGGGGGGGATCATCTGCGGGCGGCAGGGGATCTATGACGGGTACACGACGGGGCGGGGGCGCATTACGGTGCGCGGGGAGGTGAAGGTGGAGACGGGGCTGCGCGGGGGCAAGGAGCAACTGGTCATCACGGAGATACCGTACCAGGTGATCAAGAAGTCGCTGGTGGAGCAGATTGCGGCGTGCGTCAAGGAAGACCGGATCAAGGACATTTCGGACGTGCGGGACGAGTCGGACCGGGAGCATGCGGTGCGCATCGTGGTGGAGCTGAAGCGCGATGCCGACCCGAATGTGGTGATCAACCAGATTTACCAGTACACGCAGTTGCAGGACACGTTTTCGATCATCAACATCGCGCTGGTGAACCGCCAGCCGCGGACGCTGGGCCTCAAGGACATGATCCAGCTTTACATCGACCACCGGGTGGAAGTGATCCGGCGGCGGACGGAGTTCCGGCTGAAGAAAGCCCGGCAGCGGGCGCACATATTGGAAGGGCTGATCCTGGCGCTGGCCGATATTCACACGGAGGAAGTGAACGGCCGGAGCAAGAATGGGAAGGTGGATGTGATGGGGGTCATTGAGTTGCTGCGCAACCGCAAGGTTTCGCCGGACGTGCCGACGGCGAAGCTGAACCTGATGAAGAAGAAGTTCACGTTTGACGAGGCGCTCACGTGGAAGGCGGCGATACCGAAGGTGTTCAAGAAGCGGGTGGATGAGGAGACCAAGCGCAGCGGGGGGATGAATCTGTCGGCGGCGCAGGCGGACGCGATTCTGATCATGCAGTTGCAGCGTCTGGTGGGTTTGGAGATCGACAAGCTGACGGAGGAGTACAACAAGCTGATTGAGGAGATCGAAGGGTACGAGGCGCTGCTGGCGAGCATGCCGATGATTCTGGATGTCATACGGGAGGACATTCTGGAGATGAAGGAGAAGTACGGGGACGACCGGCGGACGAAGATCACCAACGACGCGACGGACATTGACATTGAGGATTTGATCGCCG
>CAIPTQ010000350.1 GCA_903868035.1 uncultured Phycisphaerales bacterium | reverse complement strand
TCTCGAAATTGGCCTGAAGGCTCCTCGCTTGCAGGATATTCACGTCAGAAAGGTTCGTAGTATGTGAAGATTACTGTGCAGCCGGGACTTCAATCAATTCCAGAATCCATGCCATCCGATCCACTTCTCGGGGGATGCCAACTGCACATGGGACATGCTGGCCTTCGAGATATTCTTCACCGCCACGGCCGGCAACGTCGGCTGCTTCTTCTGGTCCCATGACATCGGCGGTTTCTGCGGCAAGCGCGATCCGGAGCAATACGCCCGCTGGGTGCAGTTCGGGATCACCACTGCGGCCGTCCGCATCCACTCCACGGGTGACCAACTGGACCGGCGTCCCTGGAAATGGGGCGCCCAGGTTGAAGAGTCGATCCGCCGGTCATTCCGCCTGCGTGCCGAGCTGATTCCTTACCTCTACTCGCAGGTCCGGGTCTGTCACACCCAGTCGCTGCCGTTGACCCGCCCGATCTATCTGGAGTATCCGGAAGAGGAGAACGCCTATCTGCGGCCCCACCAGTATCTTTGCGGCGAGGCCCTGCTGGCTGCGCCCATCCTCACGCCCGGCGAGGGCAGCGATCTGACCGCCGAACGCGACGTTTGGCTGCCGGACGGGGTCTGGTACAACTGGTTCACCGGCAGCCGTCATGCGGGCGGCACGATGATCCGCTGCCAGGCGGGCTTGAACGCGTTCCCCCTGTTCGTCAAGGGCGGCTATCCCGTCTGCCTGCAACCCTACACCCGCCGCATGACCTCCGCGTTGCTGGAGGTGCTGCGCGTCCGCCTGGCCTGGGCCGAGACGGGGTTCACGGCGGAGCTCTATGAGGACGATGGGAATTCGGACGGATATCTCCGGGGAGAATACGCCCTGACCGCAATCGGCTTTGTCCCGGCAGGCAACGGCCGCGGAACGATCACCATCAAGTCCCTGAAGGACGCGTGGAGCGGGCGTGTCCGACAGCGGCGGTATGTTTTCGAGCTGGTTGGATTCGATCAGGCCGGAGTCGTGCGGTGCCAGGGCAGGGACAGCCCGCTTGTCCGTGGCGAGGGCGAATTTGTCGCCAGCGTGGAGCTGCCGGAATCCGCTGTCAACGAGCCGCTGGTTTGTGAGATTGTCTGATCGGGTTGGGAGAAACAGAAGTGAACAAACTTCAATGCATCATGGGCGGTGTCCTGGCGGCATCGACCATCCTGGGAATGACCGCCATATCATCGGGTGAAGAGAAGGTTTTGCCGCTCTGGCCGCAGGGCGTGCCGGATGCCCGGGGCAACGGCCCAGCCGACAACCCCAGCATCACCGTCCACCTGCCGCCAGAGGGTGGCACGAATGGCGCGGCGGTTCTGATCTGCCCCGGCGGCGGGTACGGCGGGCTGTGCTCCTCCTATGAAGGACACGACGTCGCCAAATGGCTGAACGGCTATGGCATCGCCGGCATCGTCTTGAAATACCGCCTGAATCCCTATCACCATCCCGTTCCGTTGCATGACGCTCAACGCGCCATGCGCCTGATCCGCCTGCACGCACAGGAGTGGAACATTGATGCGCACCGCATCGGCGCCATGGGGTTCTCGGCGGGCGGACACTTGGCCTCGACGCTGGGGACGCAGTTCGACGCCGGCAATCCCGGCGCCGCGGAGCCGGTCGACCGCCTGAGTTGCCGTCC
>CAIPTQ010000349.1 GCA_903868035.1 uncultured Phycisphaerales bacterium | reverse complement strand
GTTCACGGTGGAGACGGTGGCGTGTCTGGGGGCGTGCGGGCTGGCGCCGGTGGTGGTGGCGGACGAACAGGTGCATGGGCAGATGACGCCCGAGTCGGGCGTTCGGCTGGTGGATGAAATCCGCTTAAGAGAAGGGGGCAAATAGATATGGTCGCATTCAATGATGCCAACACTCCGGCAAGCGGCCAGAAGCGCCGCGTGGTGGTGTGCGCCGGGACGGGCTGCGTGGCCAGCGGGGCGTATGAGGTGTTCAAGGCGCTGTCCGAACAAGTGAGCGCCGCGGGGCTGGACGTGATCACGGAGTTCCGTCCGGAAACCCGGGAACGCGAGCTGGCGTTGACGAAATCGGGCTGCCAGGGGTTCTGTCAGATGGGGCCGCTGGTGACGGTGTTGCCGGAAAACATCCTCTATACCAAGGTCAAGGTGGGCGACGTGGGGGAGATCGTCACGACGACACTCTTGGGCGAGCGGACGATCGACCGGCTGCTCTTTGTCGATCCCGCGACGGGCAAGCATTGCCAGGGCACGGACCAGATTCCGTTCTATCAGCGGCAGCAGCGGTTCGTGCTGCATCAATGCGGAACGATCGATCCGGAGGACATCGATGAGTACCTGCACCACGGGGGCTACGAGGCGGCGCGCAAGGCCTATCTCCAGATGACCCCCGAAGAAATCTGCCAGGAGGTGTTGAAGAGCGGATTGCGGGGGCGCGGCGGCGGGGGATTTCCCACCGGCAGGAAATGGGAAGCGGCCCGGGTACAGCCCGGTCCGAAGAAATACGTGATCTGCAACGCCGATGAGGGGGACCCGGGGGCGTTCATGAATCGCTCGGTGATGGAAGGGGACCCGCATTCGGTGCTCGAGGGATTGATGATCGCCGCGCGGGCCATCGGGGCGGACGAGGCGCTCATTTATGTCCGCACCGAGTATCCGCTGGCGGTCAAACGCATGCGGCGGGCGGTGGCGGACGCGGAGGCGCAAGGCTTTTTGGGCAACGATATTTTCGGGTCCGGGCGGCAACTGCGGCTCGAGGTGATGGAAGGCGCGGGGGCGTTTGTGTGCGGCGAGGAGACGGCGATGATCGCGTCGATCGAAGGCCAGCGCGGCATGCCGCGGCCCAAGCCCCCCTTCCCCGCTCAAAGCGGGCTGTGGGGCAAACCGACCATCATCAACAACGTCGAGACGCTGGCGCACGCGGTGCGGGTGATTCGCGAGGGCGCGGAGTCGTTCCGGAAGTTGGGCACGAAGACCTCGCCGGGCACGAAGACTTTCGCGTTGACGGGCCACGTGGCCAACACGGGGCTCATCGAGGTGCCCTTTGGGGCGACGCTGCGGCAGATCGTGGTTGAGATCGGGGGCGGGATCACGCGCGACGACGGCTCGATCGATCCCGAGGGATTCAAGGCGGTGCAAATCGGCGGGCCCTCGGGCGGGTGCCTGACGCCGGAGCATCTGGATTTGGCGCTGGACTACGATTCGCTGCGCGGGGCGGGCGCGATGGTGGGTTCCGGCGGCTTGGTGGCGATGAACCGGCAGACGTGCATGGTGGCCATCGCCCGGTTCTTCATGGAGTTCACCCAGCGGGAAAGCTGCGGCAAATGCGTGCTGTGCCGCGAAGGCACGCGGCAGATGCTCGCGCTGATGGACGACGTGATCGAGGGGCGCGCCACCGGAGCGACCCTGGACTTGCTCGAGAAACTGGGCCACGCGGTGCAGAAAGGATCGTTGTGCGGCTTGGGCAAAACGGCGCCCAACCCGGTGCTCTCGACGCTGCGGTATTTCCGGGCCGAGTACGACGCCCACGTGTTTCACAAGCACTGTCCCACGGGCCGGTGCAAGGCGCTGGCCAAACCGTTCATCGAGGCGGCCAAATGCAAGGGCTGCACGGCCTGCGCGAGGAAATGCCCGACGCACGCCATCAGCGGCGAGCGCAAGCAACCGCATGTGATCGACGAGGAGAAGTGCATCAAGTGCGGCGCGTGCGCCGAGGTCTGCAAATTCGACGCCGTGTGCGGCTTCTGAGGCGAACCCCAGCGACTTAAACCTCAGCGAAACCCTAATTTCCCATGACGACCCCACTGAAAACCCTCACCATCGACGGTCTGGAGGTGCCCATCAACGGCGAG
>CAIPTQ010000348.1 GCA_903868035.1 uncultured Phycisphaerales bacterium | reverse complement strand
ATTTACCGCTTTTTTTGAATCATTGCGGCCTTGATAAAATCATGAAATAAAGGATGGGGCCGCAAAGGGCTCGACTGAAATTCGGGATGAAACTGGCAGGCCACGAACCACGGATGGTCCGCCAGCTCGATGACTTCGACCAGGCGCGACGCCGGATTGATTCCCGCAAAGACCATGCCCCGCGCCTCCATCTTTTCGCGATAGCGGTTGTTAAACTCGTAACGGTGCCGGTGCCGCTCGGCGACTTCGTCCGCGCCATACGCCGCCCGGGCCTTCGTCGCTTCGCCCAGGGCGCAGGGAAATAGTCCGAGCCGCATGGTGCCGCCCTTGGCCGTCTGGCGCTTCTGGTCCTCCATCTGATCCACGACGGGGTGCGGCGTCTGCGGCTCGAATTCCGTGCTGTTGGCCCGCTCCAGAGCGCAAACATTGCGGGCAAATTCGATCACGGCGCACTGCATGCCGAGGCAGATGCCCAGGAAAGGCACGCCGCGGATGCGGGCATATTGCACCGCCGCGATCTTGCCCTCGATGCCGCGGTCGCCGAATCCGCCGGGGACCAGAATACCCTGGACGCCCTTGAGCAATGGTTCACATCCCTGTTTTTCAATATCCTCGGACTCCACCTGGCGGATATGGACGCCAACATGGTGCGCAATGCCGGCATGCGTCAGGGCCTCATAAATGCTTTTATAGGCATCTTTCAGGCTCATGTATTTGCCGACCACGGCGATCTCCACCGTGCCGGATTCCGGATTCAACTGCGCGGCCAGCATGGCTTCCCAGTCCTGCATCGCCAACGGACGCACATGGAGATTCAGCATTTCCAGGATATACACATCCATGCTCTGCCGCGCCAGGTCAAGCGGCACCTCGTAAATCGAGTTGGCCACGTCAATTTCCTCGATGACCAGGTTCAGTTCCACGTTGCAAAACAAGGCCATTTTTTCGCGGTGCTCGCGCGTCAAATGTTGTTCACAGCGGCACACCAGGATATCGGGAATGATGCCGATGGTCCGCAGAATGCCCACCGACTGTTGGGACGGCTTGGTTTTCAGCTCACCCGCCGCCTTGATGAACGGCACGAGCGTCAGGTGAATAAACAAGCCGTTCTGGCGCCCAATGGCCTGGCGGTACTCGCGAATGGCCTCCAGGAACGGCAGGGATTCGATATCTCCGGCCGTGCCCCCGATTTCGGTGATGGCAATATCCACGTTGTCGCCGTCGAGCAAACTGATCGCCGCCTTGATTTCGTCGGTGATATGCGGAACCACCTGGACGGTTTTGCCGAGGTAGCCCCCCTGCCGCTCGCGGGCAATGACCGCGCTGTAAATGCGACCGGTGGTATAGTTGCTGTCGCGCGTGCAGGCGACCCCGGCGATCCGTTCGTAATGGCCCAGATCCAGATCCGTTTCCGCCCCGTCGGCGGTCACATACACCTCGCCGTGCTGAAACGGCGACATGGTGCCGGCATCCACGTTGAGATAGGGATCCAGCTTCTGCATGCGGACGCGGTATCCCCGCCGGGCCAGCAAGAGCCCCAGTGACGCCGCCGTAATGCCCTTGCCGAGAGACGACACCACGCCGCCGGTAATAAAGATATGTTTGGTCACATGGGGCAACGATTTCATTGAACCTCCCTCATACCGCTCAGTAATTGAAATTAGGCAGTATGCCTTCAACCTGATCCAGCGGAGCGCCCTCCTCCAATTCCTTCT
>CAIPTQ010000347.1 GCA_903868035.1 uncultured Phycisphaerales bacterium | reverse complement strand
TCTGGTCCGTGCTGGCCACCTGCCGCATCCAGGGGCGCTCGGCCTATCAATTCATCGCACAGAGCCTCGCCTGCACGTTCAAACGCCTCCCCACGCCTCAGCTATTACCTGCGGGGCCTTGAGAAGTGTGAAGGGTTACAAATCAACCAAGCCATTTATTTGCGAGCGCGCGTCCATACGGTTCTGGAAGTTCCAACACCGCCAACGCTCCTCGACCTGGAGATTCTGCAAACCACCGCCGGGTTGCTGCAAGAAGCGACCGCGGAAGTGGCGGCGGCAAAGGCCAAAGCGCTGTTGCTTGCAGACCTGCCCGTGCCGGTGGAATTGCCCGATCTTGAACCGTTGGCCCGCCACGTCAGCACACTGCGCCATGCCCAATTGGCCGTGCAGGAGTCAGCGCAAAATCTGAAACAGGCGGATGCCTTGCTGGAACAAACGCAGGGCGAAATCAGGCGGTGGGCCGCGACCCATCCGCTCTGCCCCACGTGCGGCGCGCCCATCGATCCCGCCCGGTTCCTCGCCGAAGGGGGGCACGACCATGCCTCGTGACTATGACGGCGTGCTGTTCATTGGCGATCCGCATCTGGCCAGCCGCGTGCCGGGATTCCGGAAAGACGACTACCCCTCCGCCATCCTTGGCAAAGTGGCATGGTGCCTGGATTACGCCCGCCGGCAGCGTCTGCTGCCCGCGTTTCTGGGCGATTTTTTCGACCGGCCCCGCGACAATTCCAACTGGCTGCTTGGCGAATTGCTCGCCCTGCTGGGCCGGCAGTTGGTCATCGGCCTCTATGGCAACCATGACTGCCGGGAAGACCAGCTCACGGATCACGACACGCTGTCGGTCATCATCAAATCCGGCCTGCTGCAACTGGTCGATGAAGCCCGCCCCTGGGCTGGGACCATGGCGGGCACGCCGGTTGTGATTGGAGGCACGCCGTGGGGTAGGATGCTCCCGCGATCGTTTCATCCACCCGGGCAGGCTGCGGATGCCCGTCCGCTCGTATTCTGGATGGCCCACCACGATGTGCGGCTCCCCGGATACGAGGAGCAGGGGCACTTCGATCCCTACGAAATGGACGGCGTGGACGTCGTCATCAACGGCCATATCCATCGCTCCCTGGCCGATGTTCGCCGGGGCCGGACCCTGTGGATCACTCCGGGCAACATCACGCGGGTGGCGCGCTCCGACCTCACCAAACCGCATGTGCCGGCCGCCCTCAAGATCACGATTTATGCCGGCGTCTGGCAGCGTGAAATGGTGACGATTCCGCATCTCCCCTTTGCCGAGGTGTTCCACCCGGAGCTGCCAATAGCAGCCACGGTGCCGACGGAATCCGCTTTTGTCCAGGGCCTGGCCGAACTCCAGGCCCGGCGCACCGAATCCGGCGCGGGTCTGCGGCAATTCATCGAACTCAATGAGGCCGCGCTGGAGCCGGACGTGCGTGCCGAAATCTGGACCCTCTTTACGGAGACTGAAAATCATGAACCCGAAACGGACAGCCAACCCGTCTGAGGCCCTGGACATCGTGGCGCTCAAGCAACGCTACGAAGACCTCCAGAAGGAGAAGACGCGTGCCGAAACCAAGCTGGACACTGCGGAAAAGGAATTGCGCAAGCTCCGGAAGGAAGCCAAGGAGGATTACGGCACCGACGATCTGGCCGAGCTGCAGGCGCAATTGGAAACCCGAAAACAAGAGAACGAGAAGAAACTCGCGGCCTACCAGAAATCATTGGAGAAGATCGAGGGCGACCTGGAGGCGGTGGAAGCCAAGTACGATGAATCCAGGAAGGGGGAGGCGGAGTGATCCAGGCCGGCACACCAACCTTGCCCTCCCCGCAGGCCGCGCGCGACCGTGCCGTGCGCCTCGCCGGCTATCAGAAGCAATGCCTGCGGGAGCGGCAGGAGATCGCCGGGCGCCTGAATGAGATCCAACAATATCTGGCCCTGGCGCCAAAGGTCGAACAGTCGCTGAATCTGCTCAGCCAGAAAATCTTCGAGCAGCGCGTCACCATCCTGCAGGACAAGCTGACGCTCGCCCTGCAGGAAGTCCTCGAGCAGCCGATCAAGCTGCGCGCCGACACGGGTTTCAGCCGCGGATCGGTCACCATTGATTTCTACATCGAACGCGGCGGCCATCACGAGGACATCATGCGCGGGCAGGGGGGTTCCGTGGCCAATGTGCTGTCGGTCGGCCTGCGCATGTTCGCACTGGCCACATTGGATCCCGAGCAGCACCGCCCGTTTCTCGTCCTGGACGAGCAGGACTGCTGGCTGCAGCCCGACCTGGTGCCGAAACTGGTGAAGATCATTTACGACGCCAGCCGCGCCCTGGGTTTTCAGGTGCTGCTGATCTCCCACCACGACACCTCCCATTTCGCGGCATATGCGGACAAGATATACCGGTTTGAATTGTCTTCGGAAGGGATTTGCCATGTGGCGCTGGAGCAACAGCATCCGAAAGTCAAGGATGGGGAGTGAGCGGGATGGCGGCGCGGATACGCGGTAATTAGCCGCCTTACGGCTTGGGGTTGCTTTCCCCGCGTATTGTTGTACAAACCCTCTGTGTCCTTTTCGGAGCCGCGCCGATGTCTGATCCGCCTGTCCCTTCCCCCACCCCGGCCGCGGCACCCGCCGGGCAGACGCCGATATTGGCGCATGCGTCCGCCCAATTCCCGCCCCTGTTCAAGAACCGCAATTTCCTGCTGTTGTGGCTGGCGTATGTGATCTCCGCGCTGGGGGATCGGATTCATTTTCTGGTCATGCTCCGGCTGCTGGAGAATCTCAAAAATCCAGGGCTGCATCCCTCGGATGCGAACTGGTACAAGATCGGCACGCAGGAGACGGCGCAGCTCAACATCATGATGCTCCTGCCGTTCCTGCTGTTTGGGCCGCTGACGGGCGTCATCGCGGATCGGCTGCCGCGGCGGTTTGTGATGGTGGGTGCGGACTTTTCGCGGGTAGTGGTGGTGTTTGTGGCCCGGACGCTGTTTCTGGCGGTGCCGGCGGCGTCGGCGTGGCACCACCAGGTGTCGTGGATGCCCAGCATCAGTTACGCGGTGCTGATGTTGCTGATCAGCGAGTTGCTGCTGGCGGTGTTCTCGGCCTTTTTCTCGCCGGCGCGCACGGCGCTCATGCCCAACCTGGTGCATCCGGATCAACTGCTCCGGGCCAACTCGATGACGAATGCGGCGGGGACGATCGCCTCGCTGGTGGGTTTTCTCCTGGGGGCGGCGCTGGTGGCGTGGCACCTGCCGATTGCGATGTATGTGGATGCCGCGACGTTTCTGGCCTCGGGTCTGTTGCTGCTGGCGATGAAAGGCCGGGCGCTGCAGACGCGCGCCCTTTCGACGAAGGAAAAGCACGGCTTTGTTTCCGAATTTGTCAGTGGCCTGCAGTATCTCCGCCGGCACAAGCGGGCGCTGCAGATCATCCTGCTCATGTTTTTGTTCTGGTGTTGCGGGGCCATCATCTTGAGCGGCCTGACGGGGATCGTGACCAAGAAATTCCACAAGGATGTCGACTGGTTCGGGTTCTTCCTGGGCCTGGTGGGCATCGGCATGATGTTGGGGGCGGCATCCTGTTCGCTGGCGCGGAAAGGAATCCCCAAGGAGTTTGGCATCGCCTGGGCGATGATTCTGGTGGGCGTGTTCTTTTATCTGTTCTCGATTCCCAGCAACTGGGTCTTTGCGCTATGCCTGTTGATTGTGGCGGCGTTTTTCGGGGCCATTCTGCTGGTGAGCCTCGACACCCTGCTTCAGCAGATCGTGCCGGACTTCATTCGCGGGCGCGTCATGGCCGTGCGCGACATGATCGCCAACATCGGCCTGGTGGGCGTGGCCGTGCCGCTGGCGATCGACCCCAATATTGATGATTACATATTGCTGGTGCTGCGGCTGGTGGCGGCGGTGGTGTTTGTGGTGGGGATTCTGCTGGTGATCTATTACTACCGCCGACAATCCCTCCCGCTGGCCATCGCCTTCGCCCGCCGCATCGCCATATTTTATCTGGGCATCTTCAAGCATTTCGATGTGGGCAACGCCGGGCGCATCCCCTCCACCGGCCCGGTCATCCTGGTGTCCAATCACACCACCTCCTACGATCCCTTGTGCCTGGCCGCCGCCAGCCGTTTCCGCGCCATCCAGTTCATGATGGCCAAGGAGTATTACCTCAAGAAACCGATCCATTACTTCTACAAGGCCCTGAAGGTCATCCCCGTCAACCGCACGGGCAACGACACCGCCAGCTTCCGCACCGCCCTGCGCACCCTCAATGACGGCGGCTGCGTGGGCATGTTCCCCGAGGGCGGCCTGGGCGGCAACGGACGCCTCCAGGAAAGCAAACAGGGCGTCGCCCTCCTCGCCCTGATGTCCGGCGCCACCGTCGTGCCGGCGTATATCCAGGGAACCACCCCGTTCCAGGGAATGTGGAAGGATTTCATGATCCGCGACCGGGTCACGTTCTACTTCGGCCGCCCCATCCGCTTCGACGACCTCGCCGGCCAGCGCGACGACGCCTCCCGTGCCGTGGCCACCCAGCGCATCATGGATGAAATCATCCGCCTGCGGGATAAATACGAGACGAACCCGGATCGGCGTATGTCAGCCGCGGAGTGGGCGGCGGCACACCCGGAAGAGGCGGCGAAAAAGGACCAGTCTATGGGGGCGGAGTGATTGCATCGGGCTGGGGAGTCAGATTGCACCGCTTCGCATCACCCGCGCAAGGCAAAAACGAAAGAGGAGGCGTCTTGCGACACCTCCTCGGAGTAATCTGATAAGTGGCGATCAATACCGGCGATTGCCGCCGCCGCCACCGCCGCCGCCGCCGAAGCTGCGGGGGCGTTCTTCCTTGGGCTTGGCTTCATTGACCTTCAGGGCGCGGCCCCCGTTTTCCTTGCCGTTGAGGGCGGCAATGGCGGCATCGGCTTCCGCGGGGGCGGCCATCTCGACAAAGCCGAAGCCCTTCGAGCGGCCGGTGTCGCGATCGATGATGACTTGAGCGCTTTCCACGGTCCCGAAGGCCGCGAACAGAGCCTGGAGGCCCTCGTTGTTCATGTCATAGCTCAAGTTGCCAACGTACAGTTTTTTGCCCATGAGATTTCCTTTACGAAGCGGGCGTGATCCGTTTTTAACTTTCCGGATCAATAAGAAAGAGGCCGAAGTTCCGGCCCGGAAAAGGCGGGCAGCGATTGAGAAAGAAAGCGAAACCAACGCGAGACTTGAACTCAGTTCAACAAGCCAACCAATGAGACAGTATAACCGTTAGGGAGGCGTTGTGTCGCGTTGATTTTCGGATTTTTCAAGAATTGCCTATGGAATACTCGCGGCGGGGGCAAAAAACCGCGTTTTTGAGGTGAAAAATGGGGAATGAATCGTTCGCCGTTGACCATTGTTACGTAAGGCAGGGCACATGATTCAGGGCGTTCCCGGCACCGCGGGCTCCCGGCCCCCCGCCTGCCGCTGGGGAATGCTCCCCGCCAGCGCGGGGTTGATGTGGACTCCGCCGGCCAGGATCGTGCGAATGGCCGCCACCAGCACGTCGGGGGTCTCCCGCTTGTTGACATACCCCCGCGCCCCGGCCTGAAGGGAACGCAGGGCGTACAGCATCTCGTCATGCATCGACAGCACCAGCACCCGCAGCGCCGGATCGGCATTGAGCATCAACGGGATCAGCCCCAGCCCGCTGGCGTCCCCCAGCGACAAATCCAGCAGCACCACGTGCGGATGCAGGCGGCGCACCAGCGCCATGGCCGCCGCCTCGTCGGCAGCCTCCCCGCAGACGGACAGATCCGGCTCTTCCTCCAGCCGTTCGCGCACCGCCTCGCGGATCAGCGGATGGTCGTCCACCAGCAGAATGCGGGCCGGGACCAAGGTCGCCAGCCCCGCCGCCTCGCCAATGCCGGCCTGGGGTTCTGTCATGTTAGTCCTTTCTTGCGGGCGGTGGCAGCGCGGCCTGGCCGCGGCGCGTGGTGCGTTCGAATGCGGCCCGGAGCTTGGCCAGGGCCTTGTTCTGAATCTGGCGGACGCGTTCCCGGGTCACGCCCACGACCTGGCCCACTTCATCGAGCGTCATGGCCGGTGCGGGCGCGCCATGCAGGGCAAAGCGGTTCAGAATGACGGTTCGTTCCATGCCGGTGAGCCGGGCGCGGTTCTCCAGCAGCATGCGCCGCAGCGTGGCCAGCGTGTCCCGCTGGTCCTCGGCCAGGCGCTGTTGCGTGTAATCCGAGGACTCCAGCAGTGCGTCCAAGGCGCAGGGAAACGCGGCCCGGTGCCGCCGGGCCTGCGCCAGCATGCGGAAAAAGGCCTTGAGGATCGCCCGGCACGCATAGCTGGAAAACTTGAACCCCCGGCCCACGTCAAAGGCGTCGATCGCGCGCAGCAGCGCGACATTGCCCTCGCATATCAACTCGTCGAATTCGACGAGCCGCCCGCCGATGCGCTTGGCCATCGCCAGGACCAGAGCCAGATTGGCCCGGGCGATCAGGTCGCGCGTTTCCTTGACCCGGCCGTACCACAGGGCGATGGCGCGGGCGCAAGCGGCGGACGCCTGGGCGCGGAAATCCGCGACGGCCGCGGCGGCCCGCCAGCGGGCGTAGTTGTAGCGCAGGAACACATGCCGCTCCTCTTCGGGGTTCAGCAGGAACCGGCGCGCGGCGCGGGGCGGACGTTTGGCGCCGGGCATGGGTTGATACCAGTCGGTGATCGCGGGGGCGAGGTCCGGGCCTTCCTCAAACAGTTCCCGTTCCGCCGATGCGCGGGCGTACATTTCATGCGCGATGTGCGTCAGGGGAACGCTCAGCGCCTCGGCGACCAGGGTCCGGTCTCCGGGCGACAATTTGGCCAGGGCGTCGCAGCCCGCGGGTTCGGCGAAATTGACGGTGGCAAAGGCGATCATGACGGCTCCATTTATCAGTAGCAACTGACCATTAACCACTAACCACTGACCACGGACCACTGTTTAACCGGGGATATAGCACAGGTCCGCGTCAAGGCAGGCTTCCGCCTCCAGACAGGGGTCGGGCATCCGCGAATCGGCCCACGTGTCGAGCAGCTGCTGCGCCGCACGCTCGTTCATCCGCGGGAACGTTACGCTAAAGCCGTCGGCGGTGTATCCGTACAGCACTTCGACCCGTTGGGCCGCCAGATACTCGACGAGTTCCCACATGATGTGGCCGGGCACCCGGGTATAAGCCAGTCCGGACCGTTCAGAAACCCATACTTCCAGTTTCACGTTCATGCCAACCTCTCTTGACCGCGGGGGTCTTCCGGAAACCATCATGACATCCACGCCGGATCTTTTTGATGGGACACAACGCATGTCTCACGATCCGGGCATAAACGTAACCGCAATGCCAATATCTGAAAGTGGCGAAAGGCGAAATATGATGTAGGGGAAACCCTCCCCCCCCCGCGTGCAAATTCCCGCGCGCCATCACGGTCCCCGTCGTGCCGTCGTGGTTCAATTTGCCCGCGGCGCGCCGCGCCCTCAGGTCTTCGACAGCACCCACTCCACCGCCCGCCGCGCCAGTTCCGGACCCGTGCTCAGGCCCAGTTTCTCCTTGATCCGCTGGCGGTACGCCTCCACCGTCTTGATGCTCACGCTCAGCCGCTCGGCGATCTCGCGGCTGCCCAGCCCGGCGCCTATGAGCTCAAATGTCTCCATCTCTCGATCTGATAGCTGCGCCACGTCCGGCGTCCCCGCCGGGGCCTTCTCCCCGCCCCCGGCCAGCCGCTGCAGAATGCGCCCCACGATCGCCGGGTTCAGGTACACGTTGCCCGCCAACACGCTCCGGATCGCCGCCACGATCGTGTCCGGGGCGGCGCGCTTGTTCAGATAGCCCCGGGCCCCCGCCCGGATCGCCCGCTCGGCATACAGCGCCTCGTCGTGCATCGACAGCACCAGCACCCGCACCCCCGGATCCGCCTTCACCATCCACTTGATCAGGTCCATCCCGCTGGACTCCCCCAGCGACAAATCCAGCATCACCAGGTGCGGCTGCATGCGTTTCAACAACTCCATCGCCGTGGTCTCGTCCGCCGCTTCCCCGCAGACCCCCAGATCCGCTTCCTGCTCGATGATCTCCTTGACCGCCTGGCGCATCAAAGGGTGATCCTCCACCAGCAGAATCCGGGTGCGGCGCGCCGCGGTCGTGGCGGCGGCTTCGTGCTTGTGCTTCTGGTCGCTCATGAGGGGATGGCTCCTTGTGTGAAAGCGCAGCGGACCAGCGTGCCCCCCGTCGGCGCCGGCGCCACGCTCAGCGCCGCCCCGATGACCCGGGCCCGGTACGCCATGATGCGCAGCCCGCTGCCGGCGGCGCGCCGGCTTGCGGGCCGTATCCCCACCCCATCGTCGTAAATCGTCAGCGTCACGCCGTCCTGGTTGGTCAGCGTCATCACGATATGCCGGGCCTTCCCATGCTGGATGGCGTTGTGTATCGCCTCCTGGGCGATGCGGAACAGGTGCGTCGCCGTGGCGTTGCTGGCCACCGGCACCGGGGCGGCGCACTCAAACACGCAGGCCGCGCCCTGCAGCTCCTGCGTGCGCTGCGCCAGCCCCGCCAGCGCCACCATCAGCCCGTCGGCCTCCACTTGCACCGGCAGCAGCCCGCGCGCCAGCGCGTGGGCGTCGGCCCCGGCCTGGCTCAGCGTGGCGGCAATGCGGTCGGCGGTCTGGGCCAGGCCCGAGTCCTGCTCCCGCAGCCGCTTGACCAGCGTCGCGGCGAGCATCCCCGTCGCCGCAATCTGCTGGCACAGGTTGTCGTGCAGTTCCATCCCCAGATGCAGCCGCTCGTCCTCCACCAGCCGGGCGACTTCGCCCTCAAGACGATGGTAGGCGTCCATCTGCTCCCGCAGGTCGGCATTGATGGCCGCCAACTGTTGCGTCCGCTCGGCCACGCGCTGCTCCAGTTGCACATTGGCCTGCCGCAGCGCCTCTTCGGCCCGCCGGCGCTCCAGTTCCCCTGCCGCCCGCACCGCCACCAGTTGCAGGATCGACGCCGCCAGCGCGGTGTCCGCCAGCGGCTGGCGCCCGATCACCGCGATCAGCCCGATGGGCCGCCCCTGCGAACTCCACAGCGTCGTCCCCAGATAGCTCTCGGCCTTCATGTCCTGCAAGACCTGGTCCTTGGGGAACAAATGGCGCACCCCTTTGGCGAAGCTGCAGATCGACTTGCCGACGACATCCCCGCAGGGCGTGTCCTTGAGGGCATACGACACGTTGTCGTCAAACTTGCCGTCGAAATACACGGCCAGCGTCGTCGCCGCCAGCAAACCCTCTTCCAGCCGGTCGATGCACACGAAGTCCATGCCCAGATTATGGCCCAGGTAGCGCGCCAGCGCGCGGAAGAAATCCTCGCCGGAAGGCGTGGTGCCGCACTCGACCAGAAACTTGAGGACATCCTCCGTGCGCTTGCGATTGGTGATGTCCAGGGAGGTGTTGGCCAGGTACAGCGGCGTCCCCGTCTCCGGGTCTTGGATCACAAACGTGGTGGCGTACACCTCGATCATCCGCCCGCTCTTGAGGTTGCGGTACTGCAATTCCCCCGCCCAGAAGCCCTGGCTCATGAGCGTCGGCAGTACCTCATTCTTCACCTTGTCCTGGTGCGCATCCGACACGACCTGGAGGATGTGAATCTGCTCCACCTCGCCGGTGGTCAGGCCCACCATCTCGGCGCCCGCCTGGTTGAGGAAGGCCATCTTTCCGTCCAGTGTGGCGATGCTGATGAATTCCCGCGAGTGGCGGACCACGGAGGCGAGCTTCTGAAGCTCCTCCTCGGCCCGCTTGCGCTCCGTGATGTTCTGGAAATAACCGATCAGGCCGTCGATCTGGCCGGCGGCGTTATACCGCGGCACATAGGAACCGCTGAAAATTTGCCGCTCCCCGCCGGGCGACAGCAACGGCGCCTCCACCTGCACCGGCTGGCCGGTCTCCAACACTTGCCGTTTGAGCCGGGTGAGGTGCTCCGCGTCCTCCCGGGAAAGGAAGTCATAATCGGTCTTGCCGAGCATGTCGCCCTCGGTAAGCCCCAACTGCGGATTGACCACAAACAGGTAGCGCAATTCCCTGTCCTGCACCAATATGTGGTCGGGCGTATGCGACGCAATCGCCTTGAACCGCGCCTCGCTCTCCCGCAACGCCTCCTCGGCACACTTGCGGTCGGTCACGTCCAGAACCAGCGACAGGATCGACACCAGCTTGCCCGCGGCGTCCACCAGCGCCGAGTTATACCACTCGCAGTGGACAATCGAGCCGTCCTTGCGATAGTTCCGGTTGGATGAGAAGCGTTGCGGATCGCGCCCGGTCGTCAACTCCGCGCTCACCTCCTTCACCTGCGGCATGTCCTCCTGGTAAATCCAGCGGAAATCCTCCATGCGCTTGCCCAGCACCTCCTCCGCCTTCCACCCGAAAAGGCGCTCGGCCTCGCCCGACCAGCGGGTCAGCTTCATGTCCGCCCCCCACTCGATCACCGCCAGTGGCGAGTTGTCCACGTGGTAGGCCAGGCGCTGAGAAACGGCGCGCAGTTCCTCCTCCATCCGCTTGCGCCGCGTGATATCCAGCATCACGCCGTAATTGCGCACCGCCTTGCCCGCCCCGTCGTAGTCGAAACGCCCGCGCGCCTCCAGCCATCGCTCCGTGCCATCGGGCCACAGCGTCCGAAACTCATTGCTGTATTCGCCCCCCTCCACCATGGACTTGCGAATCCCCGCCTCGGCCGCGGCCCGGTCGTCGGGGTGGACGCGCGTTATCCAATGCTGATAGCTGGGCGCAAAGGCGCCCGGCTCATACCCCAGCATGCGGTAGTGTTCGTCGTTCCATTTCACGTTGCCCGTGGGGATGTCCCAGTCCCACAACGCCATGCGCCCCGCGTCCAGCGCCAGACGCAATTGCGCCTCGCTCTCCCGCAGCAGCTCCTCCGCCGCCTTGCGCTGGGTGAAATCCCGGAACACCAGCACCACACCCTGGATCGCGCCGTCCTCCTGGCGGATGGGTGCCCCGCTGTCGTCGATGGGAATCTCCCGTCCGTCTTTGGTGAGCAGAATCGTGTGATTCGCCAGCCCCACCACCGTCCCCTCGCGCAGCACCTTCGCGACCGGGCTTTCCACCGGCTGCCGCGTGTTTTCATTGACGATCTGGAACACCGACGGCAGCGCCTGGCCTTGGGCCTGGTCGCCGGTCCACCCCGTCAACTGCTCGGCTTCCTGGTTCAGGAACGTCACACGCCCCTGGACATCGGTGACGATCACGGCATCGCCGATGCTCGCCAGCGTCACCGCCAGCAACTGCCGCTGCTCCTCGGTGGCGGCGATCCCGCGCCGGACCTCGCGGTACGCCCACACCAAAAACGCCAGCGTCACCACGCCCATGGCGGCCGTCACGAGGGTCCGCGCCAGGTTGGCCTGGTCCCGCAGGCGCCACCGCCGGTCGAATTCCTGTTCCGTCCGGGCTTCCAAATCGGTGATCAGCGCCCGCAGTTTATCCATGACGGGTTGGTCCTGCCGCGCCAGCGCCAGGGCCGCCGCCAAACCGTCCCGGCGGCGAAGCTCGCTGATCTGCCGTATCTCCTCCAGTCGCGTATGCGTCAGGCCGGACACCGCCGCCGCCTGGTCGCCGGGCAACTCCCCGCTTTGGGCCCATTCCTCCAGTTGTTTCAAATGGCTGTCGATGTGGGCCACGGCCCCCTCGTACGGCGCCGCATATTTCTCCTCCCCCGTCAGCAGATAATCCCGCTGGTTCGTCTCAACATCCTTGGCGATCGAGAGTATCTCCTCCAGCACCTCCACGACTTGCCGGCTGCGGTAACACGCTTCATTGGCCCAATAGACCCGCAATCCCATCCAATACGCCACGGCAACGCTGGCGAGCGTGATCGCCGTCACGACCCCGAAAATGACCAGGAGCTTGTTCGATTTGCCGCGCACCGATCCTCGCTCTGCAAACAACCACCACCCGAGACGGCGTCTTTATACGAAATATTACCGAAATTTCCCAGCGCGTGAGAAGGGCGCGGCGCGGCGCGGCGCTGGGTAATGCACCGACTAGGGCTCGAACCTAGGACCCGCTGATTAAGAGTCAGCTGCTCTACCAACTGAGCTATCGGTGCTTGGCTGGGCCACTTATCATATTGGCGGGCGTGTTGTGGTCAAGGCAGGTGGAGGCAAATTAGTCATGAAGATCATATTCAAAGATGGGGCGTTGGTGATGGAGGTAAAGGTGGTGCCGAACTCGTCGCGCACGCAAGTTGTTGGGGCGCTTGGGGATGCGCTCAAGATCAAGGTGGCGCAGCCGCCGGAGGGGGGGAAGGCGAATGAGGCGGTGGTGGAAATTCTTGCGAAAACATTGGGGATTGCGGTTTCGCAGGTGGGTATTTTGACGGGGCAGGGGCGGGCGCGGAAGGTGGTGCGGATCGTGGGCGTGACGGAGGAAGAGGCGCGGGAACGCCTTAACTTGAGATAAAAAATGGCAAAAAACCTTGCATCTTCGGCTAAAAACCGTTTGTTTAACTAAACGGCGATAATTTTCCCGGGGGGGGGGTAG
>CAIPTQ010000346.1 GCA_903868035.1 uncultured Phycisphaerales bacterium | reverse complement strand
TGCCTGTCGTCATCGAATATTCACGTCAGTTTTTATTCTGCGATCCTGGGGAGGTAAGGAGCCCGCCAAACACCTGAAGCGCTGACGCCGGGCGCCCGCGTTCCGGCGCTGGTTTCAGGCCACCGCCACGCGGCCTTCGCGGCCGTAATCGGTGAGCGAATACGTGGCCCGGTCCTCGTTGCCTTTTTGCTTGAGGAGTTGTTTGTCGAGCAGTTCGCTAAGGGCGTTGGTGAGTTCCATCGCATTAAAGCCGGGGAACGCCATGGACATGTGTTGCACCGAGAAGGCCGTGATTCCGGCGACCCGGGAATGGCCGAGCAGTTTGGCGGCCAGGCTGCTGACGACCACGGGGCGCGGCTTGGCGGCGCTTTTCTTCATCACATTCACACTCATCGAGGACTCCAAAAAGGATGCGGAGAACGCGAATCTGGCCGTGCCGTTCGAGCGTTGCCGCGGGCGAACCGACACCCATGGTAACACAATTGCCGGCGATAAGCGCGCAAATACGCGATATTTCCCGCGGCAACGTGTATAATGATTTTCGCCATTCTTCCAGCGCCCGCGTATGCGGTCTGGCTTTCGCCCCTGATTGCGATCGCGTCCAAGAATGTGCCGCTCCGATCCCGCCTTAGGATCGCGGAGTCCATGAGGTGCTTATCATGTCCAGCCATGCCACCATGTCCAGTCGCGCGACGCCGTACAAATCCGAGATCGAACGCCGTTATGAGGGTTTTCTCGAGCAGTTGTCGGTCAAAGGGCGGGCCACCATGCTCAAGCATGATGAGCTGTGCGCGGCGGATGCGGCCCAGGGGTATGGGGAGTTGTGGAAGCGCCTTGCCGGAGGTTTGGGCAAATTGGCGGGGCATGCCACGGAAATGCTGGGGCAGGCGTCGCTGAAGTTCCACATTGCCGACGGCAAGTACAAGCAGCAGGTCTTCGCCATAGAAGACAACCGGCAGGGCGTGATCGTGCTGTATCTGCCGGACGTGGTGGCGCAGGCCATCGAGCGCAAGATTATCGCCAACGGCAGCGCGCCGCGGAGCTACAAGGTCGTCGGCGGGGAGAGCACGCTGCTGCAACTCGAGCTCATCAACGCGGAAACCCGCGACATGACGGTGTGCAAGGCCATGGTCGGCTGGGGCCGGCGCGCCCTGCGGATCGACCTGAGCGTCTCGGCCAAGGAGAAGCAGATCCGCACCGTCGAACTCCTCTGCGAACTCGCCGCCGAAACCTGGGCCGCACCCGTTGCCGCCCCGGTGTGAACGACCGCCGCCGACACACACCCCCACTCATTGATTCAATGATTCAATGACTCAATGATTCAATGATTCAATCTCGTCCGTGTCCCCACTTCCGCCTCTGTTTCTCGTCGCTGGCGGCCGTCACCTTCTTCTCCATCCTTTTGATCTTGCGGTCCAGCACGCGGTTTTCCCGCCGCGACAGGGCCGTCACTTCCCGCCCCATCCGCAGATAACCTTCCAGCCGCGCGGCATCCAGCGTGCCTGCCGCCACCGCCGCCTTGATGGCGCAGCCCGGCTCGCTGTCGTGCTGGCAGTCCGTGAATTTACACTTGGCCGTCAGCGCCTCGATGTCCGCAAACGTCGCCGCCAACGCGTCGTTGGCCTCTCCCAGCGACAGGCCGCGGAGGCCGGGCGTGTCGATGATCAGCCCGCCCATCGCCGGCAGCGGCGTGCGCACCAGATGCCGGAAGGCCGTGCAGTGCCGCCCCTTGTCGTCGAAGTCCCGGATTTCCATCATGTCCTGGACGTCGGCTTCCGCCAGATGGTTCACTAGCGTGCTCTTGCCGATTCCCGACGACCCCAGGATCACCGCCGTGACGCCCGGCTTGAGGTAGCCGCGCACCGCCTCCATCCCCAGCCCCGACACCACGCTGATCGCGTGTATGTCCGATGAAGGAGCGATCGTGCGCGCCTGTTCGATATAGGGCGCGGGGTCCATACACAGATCGGCCTTGGTCAGCAGTATCACCGGCCGCACGCCGGCGTCCGACGCCAGCGCCAGGTAGCGCTCCAGCCGCCGGAGGTTGAAGTTCTCATTGAGCGACGTGCCTAAAAAAGCAAGATCGACATTCACCGCCAGGATTTGCTCATCCCCGCCCGCCCCCTCCCCCTTGCCGCCCCTGCCCCCTTCCAGCCGCCGTGTCAAAATAGTGCTGCGCTGGAGGATGCGGGTGATCTGCACCGAACCACCCTTCACATTGACGTGTTCCAACCCGCGCAGCAACACCCAGTCGCCCACGGCGGGGTAATCCGAACGCACCGTCCCCTCATGCCGCATCCTCCCCGAAATTTCCGCCCACACACTCCCCAACCCCGCTCCGACCGCGCGCACCAGGTACGCCTCCTTGTGTTCCTGCACGACCCGCGCTACCTGCGCCAGCGTTTCCCCCTCCATAAGCTGCGCCGCAAAGTGCGCATTCCATCCATATTCTTGCAAGTGAGGCATGGAGCCATTCTACCGTAAATGTACAGAAATTCAGGATACAAGCCTCATCTTTCCCATATTAACATTTGTACTTTATAATTGATCAAAAATGTTAATTTGGGGTATTTTGTTAGGGCAGACCGCCAACCCCACCCCGGGAAATCGCCCCACTTGGCGGTCTCCCCTACTAACTTGTTACAACACCATCCGATACCGGCACTTCTGCCGGTCCCCCTGCCCATACAACGCGTTGTCCCGCGGCAGCGCCACCGTGTCCACGTACTCCGCCCCCATCCGCTCGCACGTCCGCCGCGACGCCACATTGTCCGGATTGCACGTGATCCACAAATGCTGGTGCCCATGCGCCCGCGCCACCGCCAGCAACAGCCGCGTCGCCCGCTCCGAAAAATGATGCCCCCGCGCCGAAGGCATCACGTGATACCCGATGTGTCCCAGATACCGGTCCAGGTTCAGCGAATGCCCGATCCGTAGCGAGATCGATCCGCAAATCACCAGGTCCGGCGCGGGCGCCGGCGACGGCAATGCCGCCACTCCCGGCCGCACCCGCATCCAGAACGTATACCCCGCCGCGACGTTCTTCGCCGGGTCTTCCACCGAATGCCCCCGCGGATTCTGCGCCAGAAACGTCATCACCCCGTCCCGCTGCGTCTTAGCCTGCGCGGGCATCAGCGACTGCGTCAGCGGATGGTGGCACGCCGCCAGCAGTTCATCCACATAGCGCACGTCCGGCTCCACCAGCTCCAGCTCGTGGTCCACCAGCGTGAAACACTGCGGCACATCCAGAAATTCAAACGCCGTCGTCAACATCCCCCTAGTGTAATCCCCCGCACCCGGATCGTGAATCCCTACAAAAAGCCTCGCAAAAAGCCCTGCAAAAAGCACGCACCCTTAACCCATAAAGGAAATCCGTGTACACCCTTGGGTTGAGTGCAACCGGCTGGGGCGGTATCGTGAACAAATGTCATGAAGGGAGACTCGCATGCAACTCAAATCCGCCCTCGCCTTTACCGCCCTCGCCCTCCTCGCGTCCCGCGCCTGGGCCGGCCCGCCCCCCCATCGGGAAACCATCGACTCCCTCGCCACCAATTCCGACATCATCGTCGTCGCCCAGGTCTTGAAAGTCGAAACCGCCGGTAAAGCCCTCGAAGCCCTCCGCCAAATCCCCATCGTCCGCCGTCACGCCACGCTCAAGGTTCTCCGCGCCATCAACTCCTCCGACGCCAAACCCCTGGCCCTCGGCGAACTCATCCTCGACTACCCCGATTTCGACCCCGATGGCGCCGGCAAGGCGATCGTCAGCGGCCCCATCTTCGAGCATTTCACAACCGGCCAAATCGCTGCCTTCCCCCTGCGGCGCGGCACGACCACCCAACCCAATATCCCCGCGCCCTGGCTCCTCGTCAGCGAAGCCAGCGAAGGCAACACCCTCCCCGCCATTAAAGAACCGCTCAACGCAACCCCCGCCACCTCCGTCAGGGACTTCCTCTACCGCGAGCTTGACGGCATCCTCGTCCACGGCAGCTACCCGGAGATGACCGCTTCGACTGGCTACCTGCAAAGGGCCGGCGATTCCCGCGTAAGTATACAACCCGTCATCGACCTCCTGGCGGCACAAACCCTCGATGACGTCCGCTGGGTCGATATCGCCATGGCTGCATACTCCCCTGATGGGTCTCTGCTCACCAAACAGCTCACGCTCGCCGACATGGTGGCCGGCAAAACGCCGGAGCGCCGCAACTACGACCTCTTCCATCTGGCCGTCGAAAAAGCCCGGCCCGACCATCTCGAAGAGCGCATGATTCGCGCCGCCCTTATCCATCAGGAACCCCCGGACCAATACATTGGCCCCATCGGCAACGAGTTCCTGGACAAGCCGTTATTCCTCGAACTGGAACGCGCTGCCCTCGCCAAATCCCAACCCGGCGCCTTCGCCATCATGGCCAGTGTGGTCATCAAAGACTCCTCCAATCCCGACTTCAAGACCACCATGAACTTCGCCCGCCAAATCCTCGCCGCCCCCATTCACGATCAAGCCTTCGCCTTCACCCCCGCGCTTTCCTTTGTCACCCGCCTCGGCAGCGATGGCGATTTCACCTTCCTCCTCGAACAAGTCCAAGCCGCCCGCAAAGTCCATCCCGTCTCTTCCCAATCAATCATGTACGCCTCCTTCAACGATGCCCGCGCCTACACCCCCAACACCCGCGTCCTTAAAATCCTCCAACTCTTCCTCGATGATACCTCGCCGCTCGCGCTCGATTGGCCCGAACATTCCAGGTTGGCCGCACCGCGCTCGCCCCCCATCGGCGACCTCCGCGTCTGCGATCAGGCCGGTAGCCTCATCAACTCCTGTGCCGAAAACCGCCTCGGTTACAACGAAAAAGATCCCCTCCCCACCCGCGACCAAGCCCTTGCGCGCATCCGCGACTGGCTCAAAACCCATTGAATGCTCTGCCAAGTCGGAATGGCGCTCGTCGCTGCCCTTCGTACCCCCAATCCCCACACCCACGAATCCCGCTCCGCCCCCTCCAACGGCTTGCGGTTCCCCGTGTCTAATCTCGCGGTTATATGTGGCGGATACGAACTCCCAGCCCCATTCGCCCGCCTGCAATTTCATAGAAAGGGGGGCCTCATGAAACGGTTTGCTCCTGTGCTCGCCCTCGCCGTGATCGCCGCCGTCTACGGCTGCGTCACCACCCCAATCCATGCACCCGTCCAAGGGACGCTTGGTGGCGGGTATACCCCCGGCAACGACCGGGGCTATGCCTCCGCGCCGGTTCTCAGCCCCTTGCCCATCATGACTTGGGACCCCGCCGCCCCCGCATCGCCGGGGCCGGTGGGGCCTGACGCCTACGCCATCCCGGGCCTGGCCCCCACCACCCTCGCCCTCATCGACCCCATGGGCCTCCTCTCGGGCATCTATGTGCAATCAGAGCCCGCTCCCAACACACCACCCGCAACCTCCACCGCCGACACCGTCGCACAACCCGCCAATCCGGATTATCCCCCGGCCACGCGCATCGTCGCCCCTGACACCGCCGAACCGCTCCCCATTCAACCCGACACCGCCGGCACCCTGCCCCAGGATATCGTCCCGCTGGCCGCCACCACGCCCTGGCAGTACGACCCGCGCCAACCCGTCGCTTACGATTCCACGCCCACCTACACCCCCATCTATGTGCAATCAGAGCCCGCTCCCAACACACCACCCGCAACCTCCACCGCCGACACCGTC
>CAIPTQ010000345.1 GCA_903868035.1 uncultured Phycisphaerales bacterium | reverse complement strand
TCAGCACCACCCCCGAAACGCTCACCCCCACGCGCTCCTGCAAGTAGTTCGACAGCCCCGCCGCCCGCGTCGTGCCATAACTCTCCCCCGCCAGAAACACCGGCGAGCCCCACCGCTGGTTCTTCGTCAGCCACAGCCGGATGAACTCCCCCACCGCCGAAATATCCTCCTGCACACCGAAAAATTCCTTCGCCTGCTCCGGCGTGGCCGCGCGCGAATAGCCCGTGTTCACCGGATCGATCAACACCAGGTCCGTGGCGGGCAGCCATGAATATTCGTTCTCCACCACCCGATACGGCGGCTTCGGAACGCTGCCATCCTCCGGCATATCCAACCGCTTGGGCCCCACCGCCAGATGCAGCCACACCGCCGCTGCGCCCGGTCCGCCGTTGAACACAAACGTCACTGGACGCGTGGCTGCCGCCGGCGGTGCCGCGGGCGCGGTGGCGGGTGTTGCCGGTATCGAGGCCGTCGTGGAGGCGGCAGCACCGGTCGTCACTGGCGCGCTGGTAGTCACCGGTGTGGACGCCGGCGCAACCCCCGCCGTATACGCCACATAAAACATGTTGGCCCGCAGTTTCTCGCTCTCATCCTTCAACGGCAGATACCCCGCCACCGCGGTGTACGCCATCTCCGGCCGGCCGGAAGGCTTAAGCATGGCCGTAGTGGTGCTGGCATCCGTACGCGCCTCGACCGGCTTGGACTGCGTCGCCGGCGCGGAAGCCGGCCCGCGTCCCATAGGCGCGCTTTGCGCAAAACTTGCGGCACTGCCGCATGAAAGCATAAGCACGCAAACCGCCAAGTATTTCCGCATGTGGAACCTCCATCGCGTAGGGAATCGGAAAGCGACATCCTACTCGACAAGCGCCTGTTTGGGCGATTGCCGCGGATCAATTCAATGGGAAATGATGGAGGCTGCCGCCCGCGTGCCGCTGGTCCTCACTTCTTCGCCGCCGGCCGGCCTTCCTTATCCGTTTTGTCCGTCTTCCCCTTCTCTCCGGCGGCCACCTCCGGCGGGAACTTCTTAACCAGCACCTTCTCCCTGATCTCCTTGCACACTTCCGGATTTTCCTTCAGGAACAGCCGCGCCTGCTCGCGCCCCTGCCCCAGCCGCACGCTGCCGTAGTTGAACCACGCGCCCGACTTCTCCACCACATTCTCATTCACGCCCAGGTCCAGCAAATCCCCTTCATACGAAATCCCCGAATCGAACAGAATGTCAAACTCCGCCTCCCGGAACGGCGGGGCGATCTTGTTCTTCACCACTTTCGCCCGCACATGGTTGCCGATCGACACCTCCGCCTCCTTGATGGCATTCACCCGCCGGATGTCCACCCGCACCGAAGAATAAAACTTCAGCGCATTGCCCCCGGTCGTCGTCTCCGGGTTGCCGAACATCACGCCGATCTTCATCCGTATCTGGTTGATGAAAATCACCAGCGACTTGCTCTTGCTCACCGCCGCCGTCAGTTTCCGCATCGCCTGCGACATCAGCCGCGCCTGGCTGCCCATCTGCGCGTCCCCCATTTCCCCCTCAATCTCGGATTTCGGAATCAGCGCCGCCACCGAGTCAATCACAATCACATCCACCGCATTGGAACGCACCAGCGTTTCGACAATCTCCAGCGCCTGCTCCCCCGAGTCCGGCTGCGACACCAGCAAGTCCCGCAGCGACACCCCCAGCCGCTTCGCCCATGACGGGTCCAGCGCATGCTCGGCATCCACAAACGCCGCCACGCCCCCCATCTTCTGGGCCTCGGCAATGATGTGCAGGCACAGCGTCGTCTTCCCCGAGGACTCCGGGCCGAACACTTCGGTGATCCGCCCCCGCGGCATCCCCTTGCCCCCCAGCGCAATGTCCAGCGACAGCGCCCCCGTCGGTATCCCCTCGATATTCAGCGAGGTATTCCCATCCATGTTCATGATGGCCCCCTTCCCGTACGCCTTTTCAATTTGCGCCAGCGCCCGTTCCAGCGCCTGGTCGCGCATGGAATCCCGCGTGGGCGTGGCATCCTTGGGGGCTTCCTTGGCAATTTCTTTGACGGCTGGGTCTTTGGACATGTGAACTCCCGAAAAGCAAGAAAAAGGAAATCAACGGATCGCGGCAGTATACCGAACGGAACGCGAACGTCAAGTGCAAATTATCATGGCCCCATGTGGCGCGCCAAAAAGCCCAACGAACCGCGACGTACCGCAGGGGTGCATGACACTTTAGGCGGATCATAGTTGACTTGCGACCGGCAGTTGCGCAGCCGGACTCCCAATTGGCCTCTTTTTCAACGTTTGGTGGACGGTCTCCAGCAAGCACTGGCACACAGTACCCTTTTTTTTCCGTGCAAAGCGATACACTTCGTGCCTCAAACCGCGTTTTTGACGCAAAAAGGCGGTTGTCATATGGCAATTCATCAATACCGCCGAAAGTGTCATGCACCCTACCGCAGCTCAAACCACCAGGAGGCTTGACATGCCTCCCGGTGTGGGACAGTATGACCGCCTCCGGCGTTGAACCGGGGCGCATGGATTCTTTTGTCCACGCAATTGGCACGCAGGCCCGGGGCCGCGCCCAGACGGCTCTGACTTGCCTCAACAAACAGGAGTAAGGCATGGGAAAGATAATCTTCTCGTTAGTGTTGGCTGTTTGTGCGGTTCTCTTGATGCTTCTGCCCTCCGGCTCTGGTAGAGGCGGCGGCAACAAGCCCATCGTACTCTC
>CAIPTQ010000344.1 GCA_903868035.1 uncultured Phycisphaerales bacterium | reverse complement strand
GGTGAGGCGGGATACGTGCGCACCTTGGGAGCCGCACACGCGCTGATTGAGAGAGAAGCGGCAAAGTACGGAGCGGTCCTGTGATTTGAGGCCCTAGCCGGCGAGTGGGCTAAAACCCCGGCCGAGTTCCTCCTTCCCCGCACGCCCCACCCCCGGACGACCTCTGGGGGTGGGGACTTTTCGGCGTTGAAAAGGGTTCTTGACTATCGCGCCGAATAGGAATACAGTCAAGCAACAACATCACAGCAAGCAAGGAGTTGGTATGGGAACCTTCTTCGCCGATGAAGCACCTTCTCACTCAGACCCCCCGCCATCCCCCCTGCCCTGCGCCCATACCAAAGGGCAGGGCGGCGGGGGGCTAACCTCTGCCGTAAAGCGCTGTCCCTCCTGTGGGGAAACCAAAGACGTTTCCGCGTTTGCCCGTAATCGCTCGGAGCCATGCGGTCTACAGGGTCACTGCCGCTTGTGCCAGTCCGAATACCGCAAAAAAGCCCGGGTTAATAACCGGGCTAAGTTCATCGCGCGTGATCGTCAACAGAGGGCTGAACACCGGGACGAAATCTGCGAGTGGAATCGACGTTATCGGGAGAGGCACCCGGAGCAGGTTCGCAAGGACTGGGAGCGGTGTAACGCCAATCCAAAGCATAAAGCGAGGCGGGTATTCCGCAAGGCGCTTCAGGCTGGCCTAATCCAGCGCCCCGACGAGTGCTCTGAATGTGGTATGCCGGGTTTCATTCATGCTCATCATGCGGACTACGCCAAACCATTCGAGGTGGATTGGCTGTGCCCAGAGTGCCACGGTAAGCGGCATCGCAGGTACGACATCGCAGTCAACGAGTAGGGGAGGGGAGATGCATACCTGGGAGGTAATCAAAGAGTGGCCGCTTGACGGCAACTGGCGCTGCGGGCCGAACGGCGTGCGGATTTTCATAGGCGACGGGGCGTACATAGGCGACGGGGCGTACATAGGCGACAGGGCGTCCATAGGCGACGGGGCGTACATAGGCGACGGGGCGTACATAGGCTACGGGGCGTCCATAGGCTACGGGGCGTCCATAGGCGACGGGGCGTCCATAGGCGAAGGGGCCAAAATCAACAACTCCTCGTCTGAAATGGCCGCCGAATTCCGAGCCGCCTACGACCCCGACACCGAATATCTCTTCTGGAAATGGGTGACACCCGAGCGCCGCTCACCGGGTTTTGGGAATTATCAGGTTGTCCCCATCACCTACGACCAGGGCGCCACCATCGAGGTGGTCGAGGCCGCTTTCGATGATCAGCAGTGTGCTCCCGGTCTGCACGTCTTCCGTCCCGGCTATCGCCCGGAATATGCCGGTCTCGCGGCTGGCGACTACATCTGCCTCAAAGTCGCTGTCTTCGGCCGCGACATCTGCTACGCGGGTGTTCCCGGCAATGAAGCCAAACTCCGCGTGCGGAAGTTGCGGGTGCTCGAATGAAATACACGCAAGCAAACGCCCTCTGGCCGCTCTCCGACTACGAAGAACGCCTACGCCTGGAATCTATCCAGTCGCGCATAGATGCCCGCCGCATCGCTCGGGAACGCC
>CAIPTQ010000343.1 GCA_903868035.1 uncultured Phycisphaerales bacterium | reverse complement strand
TAAAGGATTTCAGAGAAGCCGTGGGGGCCGCTGTTGTTCAGGCCCGCCGCGCCCCAGCCAGTGAGGCACGCCCAGGTGGTGAACGCCAGAATGGACAGACCCGGGGCGAGGATGGTCAGCCCCGCGGCCTTGACGTCGAAGGCGTCGATTTTCTTGCCCAGATATTCGGGCGTGCGGCCGACCATGAGGCCGGCGATGAAGATCGCCAGAATGACGAACACCAGCATGCCGTATATCCCGGCGCCCACGCCGCCGAAAATCACTTCGCCGGTCTGCATGTTGAACAGGGGTACCAGGCCGCCCAGCGGCGTATACGAATCATGCATCGAATTGACCGCCCCGCAGGAGGCGTCGGTGGTGATCGTGGCGAAGAGCGCGGATTGCGCGATGCCGAAACGCACCTCCTTGCCTTCCATGTTTCCCGTGGCCGCGACGCCCACATCGTGGAGCCGGGGGTTGCCCTGGCTTTCGGCCCACCAGCAGACCAGCGCGCCGGCAATAAACAACGCGAACATCACGCCCCAGACGGTCCATCCATGCGATTGCTTCCTGACCATCCGGCCCAGGTAGTACGTCAGGGCGCTGGGAAGGGCGAAGATGGAGAGGATTTGCGCCAGATTGGCCAGTGGCGTGGGGTTCTCAAAGGGATGGGCGGCATTGGCATTGAAGAACCCGCCGCCGTTGGTGCCCAGCATCTTGATGGCAACTTGCGAGGCGACGGGGCCTTGCCCGATGGTTTGGACCGCGGGCTGCGTGGCGGAGGCCGCAAGCGATTGATCCACCGCGTTGACCGCGGTGTAGGGCTTGAAATTCTGCACCATGCCCTGGCTCACCAGGAAGACCGCATAGATCGTGCAGATCGGCAGCAGCACGTACAAATGAATGCGCACCAGATCGACCCAGAAATTGCCGACCGTGCGGGATCCATCGCGGGCGATCCCACGAATCAGCGCCGCGGCGATGGCGATCCCGACGGCGGCGGAAAAGAAGTTATGGCTGGCCAGGCCGACCATCTGGCTGAAATAGGTCATGGTGGATTCGCCGCCGTAGCTCTGCCAGTTGGTGTTGGTCGTGAAACTGAGGGCGGTGTTGAAGGCCAGGTGCCCGGTCATCGGAGTGCGGCTGCTGGCGGCGTCGAGGTATTGATGCCAGGGCAGATAGTCCTCAAGCCGCAGGACGCCATAGGTCATGACGGCGGTGACGAGGCTGAAGATGAGCATGGCGAGGGCGTACTGTTTCCAGTTGTGTTCCTTGTTTGGATCGACGCGCAGGAGGCGGTATATCAGGCGCTCGAGGGGGCTGAGGACCGGGGCCAGAAATGGTGTGCCGCCGGCCCGCGCCGGATCGAGCACCCGCCAGAGGTACAGGCCCAGGGGCTTGGTGATGGCCAGAAGCAAGGCCACGTAGACACCCAATTGCAACCAGCCGGAAGCGGTCATGATATAACCCTTGTGTGAGGCGCGCTGCGCGATGATCCCAACAAATAGCCGCACTCGTTCGCCTCCAGCGGGAGGCTTCCACTACTGGACAGCCGTGGAAAGAGTGAACATTCAGAAGCTCTCGGGGCGGATGAGCGTCCAGAAAAGATAAACGAGCAGTCCGATCGCGACGATGCCGACAATGATGTTTTCCATGGTTCAAAGCCTCCCGCAGGCATGGGTGTAGAGAATGCAAATCGCGAAAAACGCGATGGTCGCGGCGATAAAGACAAAATCCGTCATAAGAAGCCTCATGCATGGAGTTCGGCGTCATTCAACAAGGCTACTGCAACGGCCGTGCCAGGACGGCAATCCTTTGTCAGTGCCTTCCGATCAAGGACTCACGGTATGGTCAGGGCACTCGGGGACGCCGTGTTGCATTCGGCAAACCGCGCCGACGCAAGTAATCGTGCAACCTGCAAATGCCCGCGGGCGCTAACCACGCCAGCAGGCCATCGTCAGTCCGCCGCCGATTACCAGAATACCGCCGACCACCACCGGCAAGGGCAGTTTTTCCCGAAAGATCAGCAGCGCCGTCGCCTGGGACACCACAAAAAAGATCACGATGTACAACCCCATCAGGCGACCGAAATCCAGCGCCGTGAGATTCACCAGAAAGCCATAACCTACGAGCATGGCGGCCCCCAACACCAACAGCAGCACACCCCTGCCCTTAAGCCCGGATCGTATCAGGGCGTCGCCGCCAACTTCCATGGAAGCGGCTATCAGCATCGCCAACAATGTCCGCATGACGAATCCTTTCGGATCAGATTTCGCTCGCCTGTATCGCCGCGAAGGCCTGCCGGGGCGTATGGACGGCGGCCAGAGCGCGGCGGAGATTGCGGTCCTGGAACGCCCGGGCCGCGGCAGCCAGGAGTTTGAGATGCTCGGTCGGCTGGTCTTCCGGCGAGAGCAGCCCGAACACCAACTCAATCGGGTGCTGCGTGGTCACATCAATCACACCGCCGCGCACCAGCCCGAGTACCGGCAGCGTCCGGCGCAGACCCGGGATGCGCACATGCGGCAAGGCCACGCCTTCATTAAGGAACATCGACCCCTGCGTTTCGCGTGCCTCAAGCAATCGCAGCGCCGCCGGGGCGTCGAGGGAAGGCTCCGCCTGATGGGCCGCGTTCACGACATCGCGGAGAATTTCCCCGCGGGTGACGGGCTCGGTCCAGACGATCACGCGTCCGGGATCCAGCGCCGCGGTGAGCAAGCCCGTGTGCGGCGCCTGGGGTGAATCACGGTGCGTCCCGGCCTCCGGGGATGAGGCGTCCGCCGCCGCCTTCAGGCGCTCGTCGGCTTCGGCGTCAATGACCACGATGGACAGCCCGCGGGCTTCATGGATGAGCCGATCCGCCACGCTGCTCCGTCCGCGCAGCCGCCGCCAGATGGGGACGGGCCCGGGGCGTCCGATGACCACATGGCCCACGCCGTATTCGCGCGCAAAGCGGAGGATCGTATCGACGACATCCTCGCCGCGGAAGGTGAACACCATCGCCCCCAACTGGTTGGCCAGCGTCAGATTGTCCGCCAGCAGCCGCTGCGTCGTGGCGTCGATCAGCGTCGGGTCTTCGGACGGCGTCTGCACATACACGGCATACCAGTTGCGGTTGAGCCGGCCGGCCAGGCGCGAGGCGAACCGCAGCAGGGCCGCGCTGTTGGGCCCGCGGGAACTCAGGCAGACCATCACCTGGTCCGGCGATTGGCGGCGTTCCTGCTGCGGGATTTCCCGGCGTTTGATGTCGATCTGGCTGGCGACTTCGCGCAGGGTGAGTTCGCGCAACTGTTCGAGGTTGGCGGCGGTGAAAAAGTTGTCCAGCGCGGTCGCCACCCGATTCTGCTGGTAGACCTTGCCGGCCCGGAGGCGCTGCTGCAAGTCTTCGGGCGTCAGATCGACATTGACCACCTGGTCGGCCTCCGCCAGGACGCTGTCGGGCAACCGCTCGGTCACTTTCACGCCGATGAGTTTCTCGACGGTGTTGTAGAGGCTCTCCAAATGTTGCAAATTCAGCGTGCTGATCACATGGATTCCTGCGGCCAAGAGATCCTGCACATCCTGATACCGTTTTGTGTTCTTCGATCCCGGCAGATTTGTATGCGCCAATTCATCCACCAGCACAATCTGCGGCTTACGCTGGAGGATGGCCTCGAGGTCCATTTCCTCCATGCTGACGCCGTGATACTCGACCTTGCGGCGGGGAATGAGGTCCAGGCCTTCCAGCAGCTTGGCGGTCTCGGGCCGGCCATGCGTTTCGACGATGCCGACCACCAGATCGGCGCCATCGGTTCGCAGCCGATGCGCTTCCTGCAGCATTTGGTAGGTCTTGCCCACACCCGGCGAGTAGCCCAGATAGATCTTCAGCCGGCCGCGTTCGGCGCGGCGGATGATCTGGAGAAAACTCTCCGCACGGTTTTCCGAAGCCAGAGCCATAAACCCTCACGGCGCGTCACAGCGCGCCAGACTCGTTGGATCGGCCGAATTCGCGCAACTCATAAAGCCGCCGCATATTCTGCTGCGCGGGCTCGTATTTGCTGTTGAGGCTGATCGCCTTGCCATAGTGCCGGCGGGCCCCGGAAAAATCCTCGCGCAGTTCCGTCAGCAGCCCCATCAGGTTGAAGAACACCGGATCCTTGTCGCCCAGCGGCGCGGCACGCAGCAGCAGCCCCTCCGCGCGTTTCAGATCGCTGTTCACCAGCGCCGCGCGCGCCCGCGCCAGCAGCACATCGTATGTGTCCGCGCCCTGGTCCTCCACCAGGTGGCGCTCCCGGCGGATCCGCGCCAGCGTCTCCAGCAACACCTCGGGACTGGCGGGCTTCTCCAGAAAATCAAGCGCCCCCAACTTCATCGCTTCGACCGCCAGTTTCACCGAACCATACGCCGTGAGGATCACCACCGCCGGCTTTTTCGCCGTGTTCGATTGGCGAATGTGCCGCAGCACGTCCATGCCTTGCGGCGGGGGCATCGACAAATCCAGCAGCAGCACATTCGGCGCTTCCCGGGCGATCTCGGCCAGCGCTTGGGCGCCATCGGCGGCTTCCCGGACGGCATAGCCCTCCGATTCCAGGTACGTCCGCAACAGCGAGCGAATCGACCGCTCATCTTCCGCAATCAATATGCTCTCATTGAGATTCGGCATCATGCGTGGCCCTCCTTCGTGGTTGCCTCTTGGGGCAGCGTGAAGAAAAATGTTGTGCCTTGACCTTCCTGGCTCTCCAGTCGCATCGCCCCCCCATGCGCCTGTACGATCTCCTTGGCGATCGCCAGACCCAGACCCACGCCGCCGCCGCTTTGGCCGGGGGCGCGGAAAAAACGCTCAAACACCCGCGGCTGATACATCCGGGGTATGCCCTGGCCCGTGTCCTGGATACGGAATTCAATCTCACGGTCATGGAGCGCCGCCGCCACGAGGATATGCCCCCCGGCCGCGGTGTACCGCAGCGCATTGTTCAGCAGGTTCAGGAGAACATGTACCATGCGCGTACGGTCGGCCCGCACCCGCGGCAACTCCACCGGCACGTCCACCTTCAGTTCCACCCCCTTGTCCTGCGCGGCGCTGCGCACCTGATCGGCCGCCTCGGCCGCCAGTTCATGCGGCGACACCGGCATCATCTGCAGTGCCGAAGTGCCCGCCTCGATGCGGCTCATGTCCAGCAGATTCTCGATGATGCGCTGCAGCCGATCGGCATTGTCGCGCGCTTCCATCACGACTTCGGTCTGTTTGGGGCTCAGCGTGCCGATGCGGTCGCTCAAGAGCAGATGGTTCGCCAGGCGAATCCCGGTCAAGGGCGTGCGCAGCTCATGCGACACCGTCGAGACCAGCGAGCTCTTCACCTCGTCGATCTGGCGCAGCCGCGTCACATCGACAAGTACGAGCGTCACCCCCACCAGCCGTCCCGCCGCATCCTTGATGGGTACGCCCCGGGGCAGGAAGAACTTTTCGGTCCCGTTGTCAAATACCTGGAGCGTGTTCTGGTAACCCTGGGGCTCGTAGGACCGCTGCTGATCGCGCACGGCGCGAAACAGGTCCACCAACCACCCAAGATTCAAATCCTGCACCGGGCTTGCGGGCCGCAAACCAAAGAGCCGCGTCGCGACGCCGTTGGCCAGTTCAATGACCCCTTCCGGATTGATGACGGCGACGGCGTCCGGCAAACTGTCGATGGCCAGTTGGGTCGTCTGCTGCGTCCGCAACAGCGTGGCCTGATCCGTTTCCCGAAACGCCCGTAACTTGGCGGCCATGGAATTGAACGCCTCCGCCAGTTGGCCCACTTCGTCCTGGGAGCGCACCGGGACCACCAGGTTCAGGTTGCCCGCCTCGATCTCCCGAACCGACTGCGTGAACGTGCGCAACGGTTGCAGAATCCAACGCCCCACAAACGCGATCAACAGCGATCCCAGCAGCAGGCCGGCCCCCAAGGAAATGAACAGCGCCGTCTTGCTCCAACTGGCCCACGCTTGCGCATGACCGTTGACGGAAACCATGTTCTCCAGGTTCATGTCGATGATCTTCTGCGCCCCAGCCTTGACGGCATCACGCTGCGGCAGAAGCACTTGGTAGCGCGAACGCCGCTCGGTATCCGTGACGTTCGGCGCCAGAACCTCGTCGAGCTGGCGCTGATACGCCATCCAGTGCCGGCGCACCTGGGTTTCCGCTGCACCCTCCCCCGGCAAGGTGATGTTTTTATATTCGTCATCCAGATTGTCCTGAAACAGCTTCCGCGCGGCGCGCTGGTGGTCCTCGAAGGAAGGGTCGCGATCCCGGCCCGCAAACGCCACCGCCTGTGCGTCCGCCGTCAGTTGCTCCAGGGCCTCCAGCATCTTCTGGCCATAGACCACGCTGCGGTAGTTTTCCGAGAGCACCCGCTCGATCGCCTGGGAGTACCACGTAATGACCCCAATGCTCATCGCGCTGACGATGACCAAGAGCACCATCAGCCCCCAAAAACCCAACAGCAATTTCGCACGCAGGTTCCGCATGTCGTCTCCTATCGCAAGAGCAATGCCTCACCCAAAAGGTTGTTTATAAGCTGTTATATTGCAACCAGTTATCGTCAATTACGCCGCGCGGGCGGCGACCTCCCATTGCATTCGGCAGTGCCGGTAGAATGGCACAAACCGTGCAAATTGCAAATGCCCTCCACCGGCCTGAAGCTGCGCCGGCGTCTCCTCAAATCCCGTATTTGCGCCGTTTCCGCCACAGCGTGGCAATGTCGATATCCAAGACCTTGGCCGCTTCCTCCAACGACGCGGTCGTGCGGATGATGTGCCGGATGTGCGCCTCCTCCGTGGCTTCCAGCGTTTGCCGCTGACCCAGGGCGGGGGACAGCGCTGCGGCGGCCTGGTGCAGGCCCAGGTGCTCCACATCCACGTGGGATTGTTCGCAGAAAATCACGCCGCGTTCGACGCAGTTCCGCAGTTCGCGCACGTTGCCCGGCCAGTCGTGTTGCTCCATCACCTGCACGGCACGCTCCGTAAACCCGGCCAGCGTCTTGTGGCTCTGAATGGCAAACGTCGCCAGAAAACGCTCCGCCAAGGGAATAATGTCCTGCGGACGCTGACGCAGCGGCGGAATCCGCAGTTCCACAACGTTGAGCCGGTAAAACAAATCCTCGCGAAATCTGCCCGCCTTGACCGCCGCCTCCAGATCCAGATTGGTCGCCGTGATGACGCGCACATTGGCCCGGCGGGTGACCGCCTCTCCCACGTGCTCATACTCGTGGTCTTGAATGAACCGCAGTAATTTCGGCTGCAACAGCGGCGGCAAATCGCCAATTTCATCCAGAAACAACGTGCCCCCCTCGCAGGCCGCGACGCGCCCGGGATGATCCCTCACCGCGCTGGTGAAGGCGCCCTTGGCGTGGCCGAAGAGCTCGCTTTCCAGCAGCTCCGGCGGCAGCGACGGGCAACTGACCACGCCGAAGGGGCCGGCCGCGCGCGGGCTCCATTGGTGGATCAACCGCGCCACGACACCCTTGCCGGTGCCGTTGTCACCGCGAATGAGCACTGTCGCCTCGCTCTTGGCGACTTGCTGGGCGCGATGCAAAACCTGCTGCATGGCCGGGTTCCGCGTCTCCAGTTGGACGTCCCCCAAGGCGCCATTGCCGGGTTCGCTCCCCCCCAAGGCGGCCAGTTTCTGTTCCAATTGCCGCAGTTCGGTCACGCGCCGCAGGAGCAAATCGACCTGTTCCGTGCTGAAGGGCTTGGGCAGATAATCCATCGCGCCCCTTTTGACGGCCTCCACCGCGGTGTCGATCGCCGCATAGGCCGTGATCACCACGATCTTGAGCCAGGGGCTGGTCTTGAGTAATTCCGGTATCAGTTCCAGACCGCTCTGGTTGCCCAGCCGCAGGTCCACAAAAGCCATGTCAAACGAGACCTTCGCCGCCAGCGCCAGCGCCTCCTTGGGCGCGGAGGCGCTGTGTACCCTGTGCCCGCCGGCATCCAGCCACATCGCCAGCATCTTGCGAATGCTGGGTTCATCGTCCACGACTAAAACGTCCAGGGAATTCACTTGCGCGCCTCAACAAACCAGTCAACCATCGCCATTTTACGCCATCGTGGCATCTTTCGCTCGCTCGCGCCAACACGGTTCCTCGAATCTGCTACACTTCATGTTACCGAAAGAGCCTTTGCTTTCTTTGTCAATGCGACCTCCCAAGGAGTGAAAGCTCAATTATCAATGATCGAAGGATTTGATACGGATAGCAAGGTAAATGGTAAATGGATTGAATGCAGACGAAGCGCTGACTGTATATGAGAGGCCATCCTGACGGCGGCGGGCGAGACGTCCGCGCTACAGCTCCAACTCTTCCTGGCTGACGCGTTTGATTTTGGCGCCGACGGCGTTGAGCCGCTGTTCGATCTTTTCGTAGCCGCGGTCGATGTGGTAGACGCGCATCACCGTCGTCGTTCCCTTGGCGATGAGGCCGGCGATCACCAGTGCCGCCGAGGCCCGCAGGTCGCTGGCCATGACGGGGGCGCCAATGAGTTTTTTCTGGCCCTGGATGATGACGGTGGAGCCTTCCTTGTGCAGGTGTGCCCCGAGGCGGGCGAGTTCGGCCACGTGAAGGAAGCGATCGGGGTAGATTTTTTCGGTGATCACGCTGTTGCCGTCGGCAATCGACAGGAGGGCCATGAATTGCGCCTGGAGGTCGGTGGGGAAGCCGGGGTGGGGCTGGGTGGTGAGGCTGGAGGCCTCGAGGCGGCGGACGGAGGCGACGGTGCAGCCCGCCGCTCCCCCCGTGTTGTCTTTTTCGACAATGACGCCGATGGAGCGGAGCTTATCCACCACGGCCATCAGGTGGTCGAGGCGGCAATTCTCCAGGCGGACCTCGCCGTTGGTGATGGCGGCGGCGACCATGAAGGTCCCGGCCTCGATGCGGTCGGGGATCACGCGGTGGGTGGTGCCGGTGAGGGACTCGACGCCTTCGATGGTGATGCGGGGCGTGCCGGCGCCGCGGATTTTGGCACCCATGGCGTTGAGGTAGAGGGCCAAATCCACGATTTCCGGCTCGCAGGCGGCGGATTCGATCATGGTCGTGCCTTTGGCCAGGGTGGCGGCGGACATGACGTTGGCGGTGCCCAGGACGGTGGAGCCGAAATTGCCGCCGAGGAAAATCTCGGTGCCCACGAGTTCATCGGCGCGGGCGATGATGTCGCCGCCGTCGAGGTCGATCACCGCCCCCAGGGCCTCCAGGCCGCGGAGGTGGATGTCCACGGGGCGGTCGCCGATGGCGCAGCCGCCGGGCATGGAGACGCGGGCGTACTTGCGCTTGGCCAGCAGCGGCCCGAGGACGCAGATGCTGGCCCGCATTTTGCGGACCAGGTCGTAGCGCGCGTGCGAGCTTTGCTCGTCCTTGACTTCGATCTTCAGCGCGCCCACGCCTCCGTCCGCCGCATCCTGCCGCTCGACTTCGCAGCCAAGCTCCCGCAGCAGGTTGATCTGGTGGACGATGTCCGAGAGCGTGGGCACGTCGCGCAGCACCGTGGGGCCGTTGGCGAGGAGCGCCCCGGCCATGAGGGGGAGCGACGCGTTTTTCGAACCGTTTATCTTAAGGGAGCCGCGAAGGCGCGGGCCGCCTTCGATCACCAGGGAATCCATGAAAGCCTCCATGCGAACCAACAACTGATTATCGGCAAGGGTAACGCCTGCGGGTGAAAGATCAAAATGGCGCCGCCGGACAAATCCCGCGGTTCGCCCCCGCGGCCCTGGGTGAAGCTTGCGCTAAGATTGTGTTAAGATTTTCCACCCCGTATTGCCATGCCCATCCCACCCATCCATAATCCCACCTTAACGCAAACTAAATGGAATCTTAATGTTTAATCTGCTTCCCAAAGACACCGTTTTTTACGATCTCTTCGAGGGCCTGGCCGCCCACGCCGTCTCCTGTGCCGGCCATCTGAACACCCTGGCCAACAGCTTCCCCGAGGGCATGGACAACATCGTCCGCATCCGCACCGAGGAGCACGACGCCGACCAGCTCACCCACCAGGCACTCGAGCGGCTCGACCGCACATTCATCACGCCCTTCGACCGCGAGGACATCCACGCGCTCGTCGGCGAGCTCGACTCCATCGTCGATAACATCAACGCCCTGGCCAAGCGGATCTCCTCCTACCACGTCCGCGCCCTGGAGCCCGCCTTCGTCAAGCAGGCGGAAATTCTCCTGCAGGCGACCATGGCCCTGGCGGAGGCCGTCAAAAAGCTCCGCACCTCGCGCAAACTCACCGACCTGCACGCCAAGATCATCGAAGTTCATCGCCTGGAGAATATCGGCGACGACAATCATCTGGCCGCCATCTCCAAGCTCTTCGAGAACGGCACCGACCCCCTCCATGTCATCAAGTGGAAGGAGTTTTTCCAGTTCATGGAGTCCGCCATCGACGGCTGCGAGGACGCCACCAACGTCATCGAGCGCATCATCCTGAAAAACGGCTGACCCCGCTTTCCTCGCGCCCAGGCCCCCCGCAAATCAATAAGGACGCCCGTCAAGAATGCTCACCTCCTTCTCCATCCTCGCGGCCGCTGATACCGCCGCCTCCGCCCCCGCCCCGGTCCACGCCAATCTCTACCTGGTCCTGGTCATCATGTTCGCCGCCCTCGTCTTCGATTTCTTCAACGGCTTCCACGATGCCGCCAACTCCATCGCCACCATCGTCTCCACGCGCGTGCTGTCACCGACCCAAGCCGTGATCTGGGCGGCGTTCTTCAACTTTATTGCCGCCTTTCTCTTCGGCACCGGCGTGGCCAAGGTCGTCTCCGAAGGCTACGTCAAGACGGATGCCATCGATGTCTATGTCGTTTTCGGAGGCCTGCTGGGCGCCATCGCCTGGAATATCATCACCTGGCTGCTGGGTCTGCCCACGTCCTCCTCCCACGCCCTGATCTCCGGCATCGCCGGGGCCGCCATCGCCAAGGGCGGCTTCCAGGTGCTCTACTTCGCCGGCTGGACCAAGGGCTGGGCGCCCACCATCGCCTTCCTGTTTCTCTCGCCGCTGATCGGCTTTTTCCTGGGCACTTTGAACATGATCATCGTCTCCTGGCTTTGCCGCTTCACCACCCCCTCGCGCGTCGACAAAACTTTCCGCCGGCTGCAACTGGTTTCCGCCGGCGTCTATTCGCTGGGCCACGGCGGCAACGACGCCCAGAAAACCATGGGCATCATCGTCATGCTCCTGACCTCCGCCGGCTATACGCAGTACACCCAGGATGCCCCCGGCTCCGCGTGGCATGTCCTCAATGTCGTCGGCCACCAGCATGGCATCGCCTGGTGGATCATCCTCGCCTGCTGCGCCGCCATCGCCCTGGGCACCATGTTCGGCGGCTGGCGCATCGTCAAGACCATGGGCTCGTCCATCACCCGCCTCAAGCCCGTCGGCGGCTTCTGCGCCGAGGCCGCCGCCGCCACCACCATCATCGGCTCGACCTTCCTGCATATCCCCATCTCCACCACCCACGCCATCACCGGCTCGATCCTGGGCGTGGGCTCCACCCGCACCTTCCGCAACGTCCGCTGGATCTGGGGCCAGCGCATCGTGGTGGCCTGGATTCTCACCATTCCCTGCTCGGCCTTCATGGCGGCCATCTCCTACCTCATCGTCAACTTCCTTTTCCACCGGTGAGCGGAGACAGCTCCACGGGGAAGGCGCCGGCCGGGCCTGTGCGGCGGCGCGTCAGGAACCACACGGACGCCGTCAGGAACCCCCCGGCCAAGAGCAGCAGCCACCACGGAAGCAGCAGGTCGTTTTCGCCGTCGAAGGCGCTCCAATGGGGCGGCCACAGCAGATCCGCCGCCGACCAGGCGATGATCTGGCCGCCGTGCAGGCCCCACTTGTCGTACGGGACGAGGAAGCTGGCGTGGGGGGACCATTTGACGATCACCCCGATTTGCTGCACGGAAATGATGCCGTGGGGTTTGTACAGTTCCAAATACCAGAACTGCGTGAGGAGGGCCGTGGCGAGGAGGAGCAGCAGGACGGTGACGCAGAAGATGCGGGCGGCGCGGCGAAACATGGGCGGCATTGTACCCGCGCGGACCGGAGAGGGCGCAAGATGAAGCCGCGGCGGCAGCCGCTCAGAGCCGCTCAGCCGCCGGGTCCGGTCAGGGAATACTGGAAATCGAAGATCCTCCAGCCCGCCGCGCTGGCGTCGCCCAGGATGTAAAACGACACCACCTTCCGCAGGATGCCCGAGGGATTTCGCAGCACGCCGGCCAGCACGCATTGGCCATCCACCCACACCCGATGCTGCGCGCCATCCCACTGCAGCATCACCTGGCGGCGCACACCCGGAGCCCACGGCAGGAACACCTGACCCACAATGCCCCACTCGTCGGATATGCAGGCCAGCGCCTCGTGCGTGGTGGCGTATGTGTCACCCACACCGAAATAGAGCATGTTCAGCGCCCCGGTCTCATCTCCCAGCAGGAACTGGCAGTAGGAGCTGCCGCCCGGCGCAGGCGCGGGCCCCGCGAAGGCCACGCTGAACCGGAACTCCCAGGGCGATCCAAGCTCCGCCCCCCCCGCCCCCCCCGCCCCCAGCGCCATCGTCGTCGCGCAATCATGATTGGCGGCTCGCATAACACCCCCCCCCATGCCCCCCCCCATTCCCCCCGCCAGCAAGAGCGAGTCGTGACCCCACGGCGAGGGCACCCACGGCCCGCAACCAGCCAGTGTCTGCCCCGGCGGATACGCGAAATCATCGTAGAACGTCTCAAAAGGTGCCCGTCGCGGCGGCGACGTACCCTCCCGTGGGCGTGCGGACATTCAGCGAATGCACGGGGATCACCCACGTCTGGCCGGTGGCCACGCTGACCGCGTAGGTCAGCGTGATGCGCGTCGGGGTATTCTGCACATACGAGATCGGCGGCTGGCCGGCGACCAGGAAGTCCGTCGGCAGGCTCACCACCTGCACGGGGTTGTTGAAATCAATCTGCCATTTCGTAGTCACCACGGTGGAGGTCGCCACGGCGTTGGTGGCCGACGGCAGCAGCGAGGGATCAAACGTGGTGCGGCGGGGGCGGGTCAGAGTATGGGTGGACATGGGGACTCCTTGGGTTTTGAGTTTCAAGTATCAAGTTTCGAGTTTCAAGTTTAGAGATTTTCCAGTTTCGAGTCGTTTGCGTCTCAAGTCTTGAAACTCGAAACGCGAAACTCCCTCATCCCGCGACGCTCAACTGCGCCATGCTCGACCACAGCCCCACCAGGCCCGAGCCGGTGATCCAGCGGCCAAAGTAGTACGCGGTTTTTCCCTTGTCGGCGGGGTTAAACTTAACCACATAAGGCCGGCGCGTGGCGATGCCATAGATCGGCACGGCGGACGGATCGGCCGGGGGTGTAGCGCCCGTGGCCACGGCCAGCATCATGCCGGTGATGCCGGCGGGCTTGGCCTTGCGGTCGGGAGTGGTGCTGTCGTGGAAATCGACGATTTGCGCCAGCGGTTCGCCGCTGGCGACCGCCAGCACCGGCACCGTCGTGGGCGCGGGCACCGGGGAACGGCCCGAGTCGTTGATATGCAGTCCCAGGGCGATCTTGGCCTGATTGGATACGCCCAGGTTGCGCTTGATGACCTGGGCGTACTGCCGCAGGGTCACGAGCATGGCGGCCTTTTTGGCGTTCTTGTCGGCCACGGTGGCCTTGGTCTTGGTGGCCGGATTGAGCACCAGGTTCAGGGCGGTGTTGAACAGGTTGTACGCCGCGGCGATGGTGACCGCGTCAGACGCCATCAGGCCGTAGGCCCCGGGCGTGGCGGTGATCAGGGTGCTGAAGTTGCTGGCCCATGCGGCCAGGAGAGTTTCGGTGTCGGGGAGGTAGTCGGCCATGGATCGGTTCCTTTCTATATAGTTTCGAGTTTCGAGTTTCGAGTTTCGAGTTTCGAGTTTCGAGTTGCCGGTTTTGAAACTTGCAACTTGACACTTGAAACTTTACCTGACCACACCCATCGGCATGCCTCGATAGCCGCTTGAACGGCATCTTGAAAAATTAGTCATTATTTTTTATGCTCCCACCCCCCGGCGCAAATTTCGCCTCGCCAACCGCCGTAATCACTTGAAGCTCGTAACTTGAAAATCGAAAATAATCACTTCACCCCCGGGGGGCAGACGCTCACCCCGGGGAGGCAGACGCTCACCCCCGGGGGGCAGATACTCACCCCCGGGGGGCAGATACCCACCCTCGGGGGGCAGATGCTCACCCTCGGGGGTCGAACGCTCACCCCCGGGGGGCAGCCGTTCACCCCCACACGCCAGATGCCCGCCCCCATACGGCCAACGATTCCTTGCGCACGAGGGACACCGCCACGTTCCCGGCAAGGCGGCAAGGCGGCAGGGCGTCGTGGGTGCGCATGAACTGCGCGGTGGCCCGGAGGGTATCCCCTGTTTGGGGGGGGAAGGAGCGGGGAGATGACACGCGGGGTTTTCCAGCGTGCGTCGAAGCGCGGACTGGTCGCGGCTGATCGGGGGTGGTAAAATCAAGCCTGTTAAGGAGTGCCCACGACGTGCAAAACAAGCCGCTGAACCGAAGCCTCGGTGCCGCGAAGGCGGCCAAGCAGGACGAGTTCTACACCCAGTACGTCGACATCCAGAAAGAAGTCGAGGCTTACCTCGAGTTCGGCCCCGACACCTTCCGCGGCAAGGTCGTCTACTGCAACTGCGACGACCCCTTCGAGAGCAACTTCTTCAAGTACTTCGCCGCCAACTTCAACAAGATCGGCCTCAAAAAGCTCGTCACCACCAGCTACGACGGCTCCCCCATCGCCGGCCAGGGCACCTTGTTCCCCGAATACCACGAGGGCAATGGCAAGCGCCAGAAGCCCAAGGCGCTCGCCGTCATCCTCGACCATGTGAAAGACGAGGACGGAGACGGCGCGGTGAATATAGACGATGTGAAGCTCTTCCTCAAGCGCAACAAGGCCGCGCGGACAGCCTTGAAGGGAAACGACAAGCACCCCGGAGGCGATTTCCGCAGTGCCGAGTGCATCGCACTCCTCAAGGAGGCGGATATCGTGGTCACCAACCCGCCCTTCTCCCTCTTCAAGGAGTATGTAGCTCAACTCGTGGAGCACGGGAAGAAATTCCTGATCATCGGTAACCTCCAAGCGATCACTTACCTAGAGACCTTCCCGCTGATTAAGGACAACAAGTTGTGGCTGGGCCCCACGATCACCAGCGGCGACCGCGAGTTCCGCGTTCCTGCCCATTATCCGCTGAAGGCGGCCGGTTGGCGCGTCGACGAAAATGGCGTCAAGTACATCCGCGTCAAGGGCGTCCGCTGGTACACAAACCTGGACCATGGACGCCGCCATCAGCGGCTGGAATGCATGACCATGGCGGACAACTTGCGGTTCAGCAAGCACAAGGAGATCAAGGGCAAGGTGGAATACGAGCGGTACGACAACTTCGACGCCATCGAAGTGCCGTTCAGCGATGCGATTCCCAGCGACTACGATGGCGTCATGGGCGTCCCCGTCTCTTTCCTTGACAAGTACAACCCCGACCAGTTCGAGATTGTCGGAAACAGTGACGACGGAGACATGATGAGTGAGATTGGCGTCCGTATCCTCGGGCGTGAGTTCGTCCGTGCATATCGCGCACGCGGCGGTACGGGGCACTACAGCCCGGGCATGCGGATGCTTGGTCTGCTTGAACCTCAGCCACGGGTCATTTACAAGCGCATTCTGATTCGCCACCGCCGCACTACCCTCTCTGCAAGAAAGAGTAAAAAATGAAGACCACGCTTAGAACCGAAATTACCGTCGCCGACATCTGCGCCGGCTTTGTGTACAACCAATTGGAGGGCAGGGGCCTCTTTGGGCTGGGTGGAAAGCTCACCATCCAGCCGGAGTACCAGCGCAACTATATCTATGCCGACGGTGGAGGCAAGAAAGAGGCAGCGGTCATCGAATCGCTGCTCAAGGAGTATCCGCTGGGGCTGATCTATTTCAACACAGTCGCGAAGGATAAGTTCGAGGTGCTGGACGGCCAGCAGCGCATCACCAGCATCGGACGGTTCGTTACCAACAAGTTTGCCATCATGGATAACGGCAATCCGAAGAACTTCGACAGCCTGCCCGCCGACCAACAAGCCAAGATTCGGGTCTCGAAATTGCTGATCTACGAGTGCGAGGGCACGGAGAGCGAGATCAAGCAGTGGTTTGAGACTATCAACATCGCAGGTGTACCTCTCAACCCCCAAGAGCTCTTGAACGCCATCTACTCCGGGCCGTTCGTGACGCTTGCGAAGGCGGAGTTCAGCAACAGCCAGAACGCAAACATCCAGAAATGGAACGCGTACATCAAGGCCAGCGCCAACCGGCAGGAGTTCTTGGAGCGGGCGCTGGACTGGGTAAGCAAAGGCGATATCGGCGGCTACATGAGCGCTCATCGCAACGACACCAACATCAATGGGCTGAAGACATACTTCAACAGCGTGATCGACTGGGTTTCCACCGTGTTTGTCGACGTACGCCCAGAAATGCGCGGATTGGAGTGGGGCAGATTGTACGAAATGTACCACGGCAAGTCCTACGATCCAAAGAAAATGTCGGACGATGTGAAAAAGCTCGCCGCCGATGACTACGTGACGAGCCGCAAGGGAATTTTCGAATTTCTCTTAGGCGGCTCGGTCGAAACGAAGTTGTTGGACGTTCGGGTGTTCGACACCAAGGTAAAACGGGCCGCCTACGATAAGCAGACGCAAGCAGCCCAGCGCAAGGGCGAGTCCAACTGCCCGCTCTGCGCCATGGGGCACAACGCGAACAAGAGCAGGATCTATAGTCTCGACGAAATGGACGCCGACCACGTGACGGCTTGGAGCAAAGGCGGCGCAACCTCAGCCAAAAACTGCGAGATGCTCTGCGCTACCCACAATCGGGCCAAAGGTAATCGATGATTTCTAGCGAGAGTCGCGGCGCTGGCTGGTTGCAGAAGGCGGCGGAGGGTGTATGATAATGGATGTGGATGTGTGGCCAACGGAGGCGAATTTGTGGTCCAAGGCTGGGAAATGCGCGGGAAATGGTTACTGTCCCCTTTTCTTGTATCAAGCCGGTTAAGGAGTGTCCGCATGCGGCGAATTTGTTCCTGTCCCGTTATTCCGTTCCGTTATTCCGTTCCCCGTTATTCCGTTCCGGCGAATTTGTTCATGTCCCCTTATTCTGTCCGGAGAAGAGAGATGAAGACATTGATCTTTATCGACACTAACATCTTGCTTGATTTCTATCGATCTAGAGGCGATGTAAGCTTGCACCTGCTCGATTTGATCGAGAAGAACCTTTCCAGCATCATTACCAGTAATCAAGTCGAAATGGAATTCAAGAATAACCGTCAAGCGGTAATCATGGACGCGTTCGGGCAGTTAAAGCAACCCAAGATGGAGCATCAAATTCCAGCCGTTTTTCGTGACGCCAAGACTGTAGCTGCGCTTTCAAAATCTATCAAAAAGGCGAATGAGTATATCGGAAGGCTGCGCAGCCGAACGCTGGAAATGCTTGCTCGACCTACAGTTCGTGATCCCGTGTTTCGGAAAGTGCAACATTTATTCAAGAATGCCTCACCGCTGAATTTGAGGCGTGATAATGAACGGCGATATACCATACGACGCCTCGCCCGCAAACGATTCATGCTTGGCTACCCGCCACGAAAACGCGATGACGTGACAATCGGCGATGCGGTTAATTGGGAGTGGATTATCGATTGCGCCGAACAGGAAAGTGCTAACGTCATCATCGTTTCACGGGACACCGATTACGGCGTCATCGATGACAAAAAGGGTTACTTGAATGATTGGCTGTTACATGAATTTCATGAGCGTATTGGACGAAAGAATAACGCTAGGCTTACTCCGCTGCTGACAGATGCATTTAAGTCAGCCAACGTCAAAGTGTCAAAGGAGGAAATCAAGGTAGAAAAGCATAATTGGATACGTCAATTTCTTGAAAACATTGACAGAGGGAACAAGCAGGTTAGAGACTCACGTGGGGTCGATCCAACTGATGTTATATTGCCGGATTACGCTGACCTTGGTCCCGATGATGGCCCACCCGGCGACGATGGTCCTCCCGACATAGACGGCCCACCAGTCGACGATGGTCCTCCTGACATAGGCGGCCCTCCCGACGTTGATGGTCAACCCTTCGACGACGGTCCTCCAGACGTTGATGTTCCACTTGTTTAGGTGGGTGGTCGGGAAAAACGGACAGGACCGGGACAGGACGGACAGGACCCATTGATTTGCCCCCTACGGCCCTCATGCTGCAATCACACCTCTCCTTCCTGCCCGCCCCAGATAGTCCGCAGAAAGGCAAAAGCCCAGGGCCAAATGAATGGGCAGACTGGCGGCGTGAGGTTGGACGTGCCGGGCATTTCCATGCCGGGCTAGGGACGTGCCGGGCATTGCCATGCCGGGCTAGGAAATCATATTTTGGACCTGTGCGTGGTGCCGCTGTTGCATAAGCCGTCTCGTGTCAGGAGGGAGAGTGGGGTTTTCCAGCGAGAGTCGCGGCGCGGGCTGGTTGCGGAAGGCGGCGGAGGGTGCGATAATGGATATTGATGTGTGGTCAACGGAGGCGAATATGCGGCCCAAGGCTGGGAAATACGCGGGAAATGGTTCCTGTCCCCTTTTCTCGTTCCCCTTTTCTCGTCTTTTCTCGTCTTTTCTCGTCCTGATGGTTATGTTAGTTGGCTTGGTAATATTATCAGTAAGGAGTGTCAGTATGAATTGTTTAGGATCATTCAATGAATTTGCGTGTCGAACTATATGGGCATTCCATATAAAAGCCATAGTTGTCTCGCTTAGTTTATGTATTTTAGCAAGTTGCGCATTGCCAAATGATCTACATACCGAACCTACCGGAGCAATGGATCTCAATCGAGGTGACGAGTCGATGAAAGTGGGAGATTATACGTCTGCAATATACGAATATCAAAAAGCAGCAGCAGCAGGTAATGCTGTAGCCATGCGTCATATTGCTTGGTTATACGGGGAAGGAAAAGGTGTCAAGCAGGACTATCAACAGGAAATGCAATGGCTACTTCGTGCCGCGGCAAAGCAAGACGATGTAGCAATGTTAAATATCGGCCTTCTATATCATGTCGGAGAAGGCGTCACGAAAGATGACCTGTTAGCCATGGAATGGTGGAAGAAATCGGCCAAAGCTGGCAACAGAACCGCCATGAATAACGTAGGCTGTTGTTATGAGAAGGGTTGGGGGGTGGTAGTGGATTATGTAGAGGCGATGCAGTGGTTTCAAAACGCCGCAGCACTGGGAGATCCGGATGCTTTAAACAATATTGGTATTCTATATCAAAATGGACGTGGTGTTGAAATGAATGACACAAAGGCAGTTGAATGGTTCAAGAAGGCTGCCGTATTGGGAAATGGTTCTGCGATGAGTGCGTTAGGAATCTGCTTTGCCAAAGGCCAGGGAGTTACGAAGGATAATGAACAAGCAGCAGTGTGGTTCAAAAAAGGTGCGGAGGCGGGGGAGAATGTTGCGATGT
>CAIPTQ010000342.1 GCA_903868035.1 uncultured Phycisphaerales bacterium | reverse complement strand
GTCCACCCTGGGCAGCGGAACGATGTTGCCGGGCAAGGAGTTTGTCACCTCGCTGGCCAACAGCACCAATGTGACCGGCCAGGAACTCATCGCCGACGCTGTCCTCCAGAACGCCTCCAACCTCAGCTTTGCCGACGTGCCCAGTGGCCTGACCCCGGATGCGCATCACCACAATCCGCACATGGACGGGTCCGCTCCCGCGGGCGGCAACGCCTTGTTTCTCGACGGGCACGGGGCGTGGCGCGGGTTCAAGAAGCTCTTGAAGCGCTACGATCCGGCCGACCGGGTTTACTGGTGGTTCTGAACCCGGCGCGGCGGGCGGTTTTTCCATTCGCGCAGCGCGTCGCGCGCAATCCAGCGGGCGGCCGGCGAATCCAGTTCGAGGATCGCCTCGGCAGTGCGGATGGCTTCCTGGCGCAGAAAGTCGCTGCGTTTGCCGACCTGGCGCAGGGCCCAATTGACGGCCTTTTTCACGAAGTTACGCTCGTCGGTGGCCGCGCGGACCATGATCGGCAGGAAGGGCAGAAACTGCTCGTCGGGGGCCTGCTTGTCATGCACCGCCAACACGGCCATCAGGACAAATCCGGCGCGCTTGACGAACTCGGCGCGGCGGCCGCTCCAGGTCACCGCCTTGCTCCAGGCCCAGGGCGTGCGATCGAACAGGTGGAGGCAGACACCATCGCAGACATCCCACGAGTCGAAGTCTTTCACCCATGCTTCCATTTGCCGCGCGGTGATTCGTTTGGGCTCGGCAGTCAATGCGGCGAGCAGGCGGGTCTCGTGAAACCCCGCGCTCCACAAGGCCAGCGAGAGATCCTGGTCGCGCCCCAAACGCCGCGCCAGCGGGCGTAGTTTGGCAATCGAGACGCCCAACAGTGGCAGTCGCCCGCCGATGCCGAACCGGCGCATGCCAGCCACCGCCGCCGGGTCGGCGAGGGACTTCAACTCACGAAGGGTCTCCTCCACCCCACTCGCAGGGTTCTTGTGTCGCTGCGGTGACACTGTCGGTCGGGTGGCGCTTCGTTTCATGGGGAGGGAAGATCTTAAGAATTTGGCGCGAATTGGGGCCCTGAACCGGAATTCGGAGGGGCGAGTTTCACGAGCCCCGCTTTGGGAACGAAAGCTGGGCGTCGTGGAACTCCGCCCTCCGAAGTGCGGTTCATGGGGAGGTCCTTGTGGCGGCCGGGCCAGCCGGGACTGAGGAGCCGGTCGTCACCCACCGCCGACCGGGCTTGCGGATTTCACGGGCAGGCGACACGTGGGTGCCTACTTGCCCGGATTGGCGCCTGGGTTTTGGGTGCGGATAGCGTAAAGTCCTGTGCTGGCGGTGATGAACAGCGTGCGATGATCCGCGCCGCCGAACGCGACATTCGCCGTCCAGCGCTCCGGCACGTCGATGTGCACGACCTGTCGGCCCTGCGGATCGAACACGATGACGCCCTTGCCGGTGAGGTAGAGATTGCCCGCCGCGTCGAGGGTCATGCCGTCGGAGCCCAGCTCGCAGCGTAGGCGCTTGTTCGTCAGCGCCCCGTCGGGCTGGATGTCATAGGCCCAGGTCTTGCCGGATTTGATGTCGGCCACAAACAGGGTCTTCCCGTCGGGCGTGCCGATGATGCCGTTGGGCTGGGCCAGGTCGGTGGTCACGCGCTTGAGTGTTTTACGGTCAGCCGAAAGGTAATAGACGTGCTCGCCGTCCTGGGGGCGGTCCGCGTAGTCCCACCAGGCGCGCTTGTAATATGGATCGGTGAAATAGATTGCGCCGTCGGGCAGGGGGAAGACGTCGTTGGGGCCGTTGAGATGCTTGCCTTGGAATTCCTTGGCCAGCACCGTGGGCTTGCCGTCGGCCGCGATGGACCACAACTCGGTTTTTTCGTCGGCGCAGGCCAGGAGGTTGCCGTGGGCGTCGAAGTGCATGCCATTGGCGCGGCCGGCCGGTTGGAGAAAGGTGGTCAGCTTGCCGTCCACGCTCCATTTAAGGATGCGATTGTTGGGTTGGTCGGTGAAAAAGACATTGCCGGCCTTGTCGGCGGTGGGGCCTTCGGTGAATTTGAAGTCCCCCGCCAGTTTCTCGAGTTTCGCGCCGGGGGCGAGGATGGAATTGGTCATGGTGTTTTCCTGGGCCTGGGCGGCGGCGGCCAGACCCAGGAGCAGCGCCGGAATCAGCGGGAAGTGCATGGCCAGGGACCCTACCAGCCGGGGGATCGCGGGAAAAGCCCCAATCAGAACCGATTTGACGAGATGGTCATTCTCGCCCAGATTCGGCCGGAGCCGGGTTGTTCCAGCGGCTGAATTCCAGTGACGGATCATCGACCACCAAATCCTGTAGCATTATGACAAGCTCAGACACTGCGGCCCGCACCTGGCGCTTTTTCCGCGCCGGCGACTTCGACCAAGTCCGCCTCGACACCGGCGCCGAACTGCTGGCCATCGACCAGCTCAACCAGAAACTCTGGGTCGCCCTGGCCTGCCCCACCACCGGCCTGCATTTCGATGCCGGGACGCTGGCGCTGATCGACACCGACAAGGATGGCCGCGTCCGCGCGCCCGAGTTGATCGCCGCCGTCAAGTGGGCCGGCGCCCTGCTCAAAAACCCCGACGATTTCCTCAAGGCCTCCGACGCCCTGCCGCTGGCGGCCATTAACGACGCCACGCCGGAAGGCAAGGCGATCCTGGCCTCCGCCAAGCAGATCCTGGCCACCCTCAAGAAGTCCGCCGATGCCGTCACCCTCGAGGACACCACCACCGTCGCCGGGAAGTTCGTCGAAACCGTCTTCAACGGCGACGGCATCATCGTGGAGGACTCGGCCACCGACGACGCCACCAAGGCGGTGATTCGTGACGTCATTGCCTGCGTGGGTTCCGAGGTGGATCGTTCAGGCAAGCCCGGCCTCAGCCAGGCGAAAT
>CAIPTQ010000341.1 GCA_903868035.1 uncultured Phycisphaerales bacterium | reverse complement strand
TCAATTGCAACGGGAACTGTGGCGTTGCGCTCTGGCTGAATGACGACCACATGATTGCCGGTCTTGATCCGATGACGAACATCCTTCTCGCTGTAATCGGTGGGGGCCTCAGGATTCATACCCTTGTCCCAAAGATAAAACTGATGATAGTCGGCGAAAATTTCCCCAGACCAACGTTGAATGCTCATTTCTGAACGCCTCCTGGCACGGTCCTTGGTGTTGCGCGAATAGTTCCAGGCCTCAGCCAACAGCCAACTCCAGGGATTCACCCGAGGTTTCATTTTCCACGATGAACTTTTTGGCGCGATGGATTCCCAGTTGATGATTGGCGTTGAGAAGTTCCATGCCGTAGATCGAACCATCCGCCGCGATATCGACGTTCAACTCATCCGATACTGAAACCGTGCGCACCTTGCCGCGCTTGTTCTTGAAACGGATATACGCGATGTTCAATTCGGGATCGTAGGTCAGCTTCATTTTTCACCTCTAGAAGTATTTTACCAAGATGCTCACCACAAGTCTGTCTCCACTCGACAAATGCGCCACAAAGGCTTCAATGCGTTTTTTTTGCGTAATGTTCACCCAACCATACCGCGTCAAAATCAAAGGTCATGCGGTATTCCCATCGGCCAAACTTGGCCGGACGGCGATTCCCCGCGGAGACTGTCTGAAGAACTTCCGTCGCGGTAGCGCCGCGCTCATTCATTCGTTCACGGGCATGAGGATGAATTCGAATTGCCATCGGTTATCCCTTCACGCGCACACCCCCGGCCTCCTCTTCCCCCACTCCTGCCCCGCCTCATACTGCCGCGCCACCCGCAGCAGCGTCTGCTCGCTGAACGTCGGCCCCAGCAACTGCAACCCGATCGGCAGCCCCGCCCCCGAATACCCGCACGGCAGCGACAGACCCGGTATCCCCGCGATATTGCACGTCACCGTGAACACATCGCACAAATACATCTGCAGCGGATTATCCGTCTTGCTCCCGAACTCAAACGCCACCGTCGGCGAAGTCGGCCCGGCGATCACATCGCATTTCTCAAACGCCTGGTCAAAGTCCCGCTTGATCAGCCGGCGCACCTTCAGCGCCTGCAAGTAGAACCGGTCCTCATATTCCGACGACAGCGCATACGTCCCCAGCATGATCCGCCGCTTGACCTCCGCCCCAAACCCCTCGCCCCGCGAGGCCGAATACAAGTCGATCAAATCCTCCGGCCGCGCCGTCCGATACCCGTAATGTACCCCGTCATACCGCGCCAAATTCGACGACGCCTCCGCCGGGGCGATGATGTAATATGCCGCAATCCCATACTGCGTGTACGGCAGCGAAATCTCCACCAGCGTCGCCCCCTGCCCCTTGTACCACGCCACTGCCGCCTGCACCGCCGCCTTCACCTCCGGCTCCATCCCTTCTACATCAAAAAACTCCCGCGGCAGCCCGATCCGCAACCCCTTCACCGGCACATTCAACTCCGCCAGATAATCCGGCACCTCCGATGGCCAACTCGTCGAGTCCCGCCCGTCATGCCCCGCGATCACCTGCAAAAACAACGCCGCATCCTCCACCGTCTGCGTCATCGGCCCGATCTGATCCAGCGACGACGCGAACGCCACCAGCCCATACCGCGAAACCAGCCCATACGTCGGCTTGAGCCCCACAATCCCGCACAGCGACGCCGGCTGCCGGATCGACCACTTTGCCGACGTCGGTGTTGGTGCTTGGTGGAATTGCGGTCGCACTCGGCGG
>CAIPTQ010000340.1 GCA_903868035.1 uncultured Phycisphaerales bacterium | reverse complement strand
TGAGGTGATGGTGTTTGACGGTGCCGGGGGATGGGCGAGGGGGAAGATTAGGCGGGTGGGGAAGGGGGGGGTGAGCGTGGTGCTGACGGGGGCGGTGGCGGTGGATGAGCGGCCGGCGCCGGCATTGACGCTGGCGACGGCGGTGCCGAAGGGGGAGCGGGCGGAGTGGCTGATCGAGCAGGCGAGCCAGTTGAACGTGGCGGCGGTGCAGTGGCTGGTGTGCGAGCGCGGGGTGGTCAAGCCGCGCGAGGGCGGGGGGAAGATGGAGAAGTGGAGGCGCTTGGCGGTGGAGTCGGCCAAGCAGTGCGGGCGGAATTATGTGATGGAGGTGTTGGAACCGGTAACGCTGGAGGCCATTGGCGCGCCGGCGGCGGAGGCGAATCGGGTGCTGTGGCTGGATCCGGGGCCGGGGGGGATGGGGGTGGCGGCGGCACTGAGTGATTGGCGCGGCCCGGTGCTGGCGCTGATTGGGCCGGAGGGGGGGTGGAGCACGGGGGAGCGGAAGTTGCTGGAAGATGCCGTGGCCAGCGGGTGGGCGAGGCGGGTGCGGCTGACGACGAGCGTGCTGCGGATCGAGACGGCGTGCGCGGCGGTGGCGGCGGTGGTGATGAGCGGGTGAGTGTCGATTTGTGAATGAACATTCATAAAGCATGCATGCGCGGCGTCTGCAAGATAAACTATCTATCAGCCTATCAGCACCAGCACTTCTTTCTCGCGTTTGCAAATTTTCATCACTTCCTGCCGCGGAGTTTTTATGAAACGCCTGATCTTTTTGTTCCCCTTGTTGTTTTCGGTGGGGACGCTCATGGCTGCCGAGGCGCCGCCGGAATCACCGGTGAAGCTGGCGGGGCTGACGGCGGAACATGAGAAAAACCCGATGGGCATCGGCAGCGCGCAGCCGCGGCTTTCGTGGAAGCTGGTGTCGGAGCGCACGGGGGAGGTGCAGACGGGATACGAGATTCGGGCGGCATCGTCGGCGGCGCAGTTGGCGGGGATGCCGGACCTGTTTGATACCGGGAAGGTGGCGTCGGGTGAATCGGTGCTGGTGGCCTGGCCGGGCAAGCCGCTGGCCTCGCGGGCGCAGGCGTTCTGGCAGGTGCGCGTGTGGGACAAGGATGCGAAGGCCTCGGCATGGAGCGAGCCGGCGACGGTGGAGATGGGGGTGCTGAATGCGGCGCAGGAGTGGAAGGGGCAGTGGATCACGGTGGATTTGCCGCGGTTGGACATGATGGCCGAGCCGCTGGCGAAGGCGAACTGGATCAGCGCCGGGGCGTCGGCGAGCCAGGCGCTGGGGGCGCGGCTGACGATTGATCTGCCGGCGGACGCCAAGGTATACGGCGCGAGCCTGGACGCCAACGCGGACGGTTTGATGGCCCTGTATGTCAACGGCTTGCCCACCCGGCAGGGGGCCAGCAGCCACACGGCGCCGTTTCATGCGGATTTTCCGCAGCAGCTCAAGCCCGGGCCGAACAAGATCGGGCTGTACTCGCTGGCCGTGCGGAATTCGCGCGGGGGCGGACGGAATGCGATGGCGGCACATGGCGTGATTGAACTGGAGGGCGGCAAACGGATTGAATTTAACACGGATGCTTCGTGGCGGGCGACGGCGTTTGCGCCCGAGCAGGGACGCGGGCCGACGAATACGCCGGCACAATGGACTTTTGATGATTCTGCCTGGGCGCCGGCGACGGTGCTCGGGCCGTATGACGCGTCCAAGCCGGTGGCGTCGGCGGACAGCACGGTGGGGCCGGGGCGGTATCTGCGGAAGACGTTCACCGTGGGCAAGCCGGTGGCCAAGGCGCGGCTGTATTCCACGGCCCTGGGGACGTACGAGGCGACCATCAACGGCAAGCCGATCAACGACCACCAGCTCGATCCGGGGTGGACGGATTACGTCAAGCGCGTGATGGTGCAGACGACGGATGTGACGGCCTTGATCAACCAGGGGCCCAACGTCTTGGGGGCGCTGCTGGCGGACGGCTGGTTCACGGGGCGGCTGGGGTGGCAGGGTTTGAACTCGTATGCGCGCGTGAGCCCGCGGCCGCTGTTCAATGCGCAGCTCGTGCTCAACTATGCCGACGGCACGGCGGAGACCATCGGCACGGACGAGACGTGGAAGGGCGGGGGCGGAATGCTGCTGGGGTCGGATCAGCAGCTTGGCGAAGTGCTCGACGCGCGGAAGGCGGTGAATTGGGATGTGGTGAATTTTAACGACGGGGACTGGAAGACGGTGGCCGTACAGGCCGGCATTGCCGCCACGCTGGACCCGCAGATCGGCCCGCCGGTGCGGGCGCTGATGGAGTTGGCACCGCAGAAGATCACGAAGATCAACGGCATCTATGTGGTCGATCTGGGGCAGAACATCGTGGGCCACGTGCGGCTGACCGCCCGGGGCGCGGCGGACACGAGCATCGTTTTGCAGCACGGCGAGATGCTCAATGCCGACGGCACGGTGTACACCGAGAACCTGCGGCAGGCGATTGCGCTGGACCGGTTTGTGCTCAAGGGCGATGTGGCGGGGGAGACGTTTGAACCGCGGTTCACGTTCCACGGATTCCGCTACATCCAGGTCTCGGGGTATCCCGGCGAGTTGACCAAGGATGCCATCCGCGGGATCGTCGTGGGCTCGGATACGCCCGACACGGGCACGTTTGACTGTTCGAGCGCGGACGTCAACCGGCTGTGGCAGAATGTGCGCTGGGGCCAACGGGGGAATTACATTTCGATCCCCACGGATTGCCCGCAGCGCGACGAGCGCATGGGCTGGATGGGCGACGCCCAGGCGTTTGCGCCGACGGCGGCGCGCAATTCCGATGTGGCGGGCTTCTTCACCAAGTGGATGATCGACATCGTCGACGGCCAGCATGCCGACGGACAGTTCAACAACGTCAACCCGGTGGCGGGTCAGACGCAATCGTACCCAGTGTGGGCGGATGCGGGCGTGGTGATACCGTGGGAGATGTACCGGGTGTACGGGGACAAGACCTTCCTGGCGAAGAACTATGACGCGATGGCCAAGTGGGTGGACTTTGGGCAGCGCACATATCCCGCGCTGTTGCGCAGTCTGGGCGTGGGCGATCACCTGGCGCCGATGGGCCGCGGCGCGGGGCGCGGCGGCGCGGCCGCGCCGGCAACCATGCCGGC
>CAIPTQ010000339.1 GCA_903868035.1 uncultured Phycisphaerales bacterium | reverse complement strand
TAGTGTCCGCAGCAGATTCATGGCATCGCATTGGAGGGCGCCAAGATCATGACAATATGCCTTGGCGGCAGGGCTCCCCAAATACGCTTGGACCAATTGCTTAAAGGCGCATTCGACGACGTACCCAGCTAAGTACACCGCATTGTCCCATCTCCTCTGCCCAAGAAGAAGGCCAGCATCATGCAGATGCCGACTCGCGGATTGGGCGTAGAACTCATCCATCTCGTCGCTCCCGTAAGCTCAGGCAATATTCTAATCCGCACGCCGCATAAAGCGAGCGAGCCAATCGGATTCGCTAACGATTGCGGCGAACGTGGCAGCCGAGTGCCCGGCCAATCGCCGTAGAACAGGGGTGATACACCTCGCGACGCGACGACGCCAAGAAGGGCGAACGAGTTGCGCCGTTACGTGTTGAATCCTCCTCTCTGGAAACCGGAAAAGATCAAAGTCTATTTAATCATAACGTCATCATAAATTCATCGCGTTTCCGCCATGCCTCGACAGCATCCAACGATGGGTTCGACTCCGGCACGTCATCTCTCCACCGTGTCTTCACGGGGAATGAGACGTGTACGCAACCAGTGGATCGAGCGAATAAAACGGGAACTCGCTCCATTGACTACTCAGTGATATCATAAGCAATACCTAAAGGCACATGCCGGAAGTCGCCAATTCTGCGGCTAACCACCGATCCAGACACGACTTGCGATTTCCCTGTTGCGCGCAGGCGCTGCGCGCGCGACAGAATTTCCATTTTTACAAATCACACCCCCACAGCGTGAACCCCCATTTTGCGCCGCGCTGCGCGAAAAGTGCGCCAATCGCGCAGCGCCACGGGATATACGGAGGGCCAAACGTTTGACCCTTGAACCTTTGAACCTTTGAACCCTTGAACCCAGAAACCCCATGCCCCGCTCACCGCCGCAACCCCTCATGCGTCTTCCCTTTTACCTTCTTCCTTTTTCCTTTTACCTTTCCTCCCCGGAGCCCCCATGTCCACCCCTTCCCTCTGCGTTCTCCGCCAGCGTATCCTCACCCAACTCGCCCTCACTGTCGCCGCCGCCGCCAAACGGCTCCACGCCGTCGCCTCCCGCCAAGCCAAACTCAGCGACGCCGATTTCAAAGTAAACCTCCCCCTCATGAAACTCGTCCCAAAACTCCTCGCCGATCTCCCCACCGATCCCGACGAGGAACAATACCTCGAAGACCCCGACGATGACGATTGCGACGATTCCGAAGATACCGACAGCGAAGACGACAATTCGGACGATGACGACGACGCCGACAACGAGGCCGACGACTCCGACGATTCAGACGAAGACGACGATGCCGACACCGACGATGATGACCATGCCGATGATGCAGACGCTGCGATTGCTCCTCCCGAAGCCTCCGCCGACACCCACACCCCCGGCCACAAAACCGACCCCACCGCCGATTCCATCAGTCCCGCAGCTCCCCGGAACCCCAATCCCCCAGCCCCGCAACCCGCAACCTCAACTCCCCCATCCATTTCTCCCGCCGCTCCCGCGCCAACCCCCGCCCCAACTCCACCGCCCAGATACTGCCAGATCTGCAACGGTTTCCACTCCCTCGGCCAGTGTCCCGGCGCTCGCCTCATGCGCGACCGCTTCCGCTACTGAGTCCCCGCCAACCTCTGACCGTGGGAGAACCAGGATCAGGCGCAATCCAAGGCAGATAAAGGCAAAAGAATGGTAGGCGAAAAATGAATCAAATTGGCATATTACGGTATGCATGTTTTTGCCCGCCATGTTTTTGCCAACATTCCGGCTCCCGGGTGGCGGTTGAGCATTTGCGGCTGAGGCCGGAATCACGGGCGAGACGCCCGTGCCACGATGGGTTTGGCCTGCCATGCCGGATTCGCGTGGTGGTGCTTCGTGGCCCTTGGTGGTCCTTCGTGGTTAATCAATCAAACACCATCTCCAGAAACCGGTTGACCTCCTCCGCATGACTGAGCGACAGCACATGCCCGCCGCCGGGGACAGTTACATCCGGCCGGGCGTATTGCGGCGGCAGGATGTAATCCTCGGCGCCATGAATGTGATGGACCGGCACGGCCGGGGCGTGGAAATCTTCGTGCCAGGTGAGCACGGCCCCGCAAGCCCATTGCAGGAACCCCGCATCCGCGTCGCGGACCTGGGCGAGAATTTCGCGGTTGGCCTGGCCGAGCAGGGCCGCGCTCCAACTCATCGCCAGCCCGGCCAGCGCGCCGCCCAGTTGAAAGAGACTGTTGGCAATGCGGGGCTGTCCGCGAAATGCGCGCATGTGTGGCGGCAGTTCGTCGGGCGAGCGCACGCTGCCGATGAGAATGCACGATCTGGCGCGGAGGTGGCGGCTGATCGCGATGGCCAGGAATCCGCCGAACGAGGCGCCGCCGACGATGCAGTCGGTGTGCGGGTCGATCTGTGCGGCGAAGCGGCGGGCATACGCGGCGAGCGACTCGTCGCGGCGGGGCTTGATCCACGGCGGGACGGTGATCTGCGGGAATCGCGCGAGTTGCGGCGCGAAGACGCGCTGGTCGGCGCCCATGCCGGAGAAGAACAAGACGGGGAGAGGCATGGAGGAATCGGACCCGCAGAGCGGCCGGAGGTCAAGGGGGTGAGGTTGGGGATGGCGTAAGAGAATTCTTCGTGCATAGCACCGGCCGACAAGATCGCGATCTTG
>CAIPTQ010000338.1 GCA_903868035.1 uncultured Phycisphaerales bacterium | reverse complement strand
AGCCAGGCCGCAAACCCCGGGAACGCCAATCTCCCGCTTGGCCCCGTTCCGCCCGCAGTACCCCCCCATGTCAACGCCCGACCGGAAAGCCCGCCACCGCTGGGCCATCCTCATTCAACGCGTCTATCATGTCGATCCGCCGCTATGTCCAAGTGCGGCGGCATGATGAAGATCATTGGCTTTGTCGAGGCCCGGCAGGACGAGGTGATCCGCAAAATACTCGAGCATTGCGGCCTCTGGCACGACCCGCCACCCAAGCCAGTTCGCACGCTGCCGGAATCGGACACTACGAACACGGTCGAAATGGACCCCGATGTTCTCGATCACCTCCGGCACGAGTCCATGAGCGATCAGCTCGAGCTGCCTTGGGAGCCATAGCCCGCCAACGAACGTTTACTCTCTGCGTTGGCATACGCGCGGGTCGGGGGTATATTGCGCCAGCACTGCCCGAGGGCGGTCCTCGGGCCACTGAAGTGCCGCGAAATGGACCAAGCATAGGCGACTGGTGTCGAATTTGAGCATCTTGGAGTCCCCACATGCGACCGAATTCTCCCCCGCCCCCCAAACCCCCCGCCCCCACTTCGCCGCGCCAATATTCACAAAAAACAAAATTTCTATCAGTTGTGCGCGGACCATTCCGTGGGCCAAGTGATTAATTGGAGTATGTAGATGCGTAGCATATTTAGGTTGAAATCGATGTTTGACCCTTTTTGCTAGCTGCGCAAAATCAAGTTTCCTCATTAATGGAGTCTCGAAGATGCAACATAATTCTCAAGGAAGAAACTATGAAGAAATAATTCGCTTTGGGAGGTGTGTATGATTTTGCGGGCGTGCGCTGTGATTGCGTTCCTTTTGACGGGGTTGGTGTCCTGTACGCAGACGCAAAGGGCACCGGCGCGGCAGGATGGAGTTCCGAGGGATTGGGATATCTTCAACGTGGGCGACGCATTTACATTCTGTGGGCCGGCATCTCTGCGGGAGGCAAGTCGGGAAAAGAGCATCAATCCGATTGTTGGCATGTTCGACGGCAGCAGGATAAGGGTTATCTTCGATTATGGTCAGTACGTGGGAATTCGGGGTGGTCGGGAGTTTCGACGCGAGACGATCGTTATTGACGGCCGCGAGGCGATTCTCGCGCGGGCGGACGATTGCGTGGCTCTTTGGGTGCCCAAGGTGACTGACACGAATTGGCTGACCAACAAGCCGATGGGGCTGGGCATGGAGGTCGTGTGTGATAATGCGACCGCGGAGATGGGGGTTCAGATTTTGCGCAGCGTCCGATTCACGACTCCGGCACCGAGTACGCCTGCCCCGGTATATGCTGTCGCGCAGGACTTTGTAAACAAGGAGAAACTGAAACTCTCCCACGACAGGGCGATTGATGCCAACCCGCTGGGGGGCGGGTGGCATCGGGTGGTCATCGAGCCTTATCCTGAAATGGGAGTGGTGTGGTACAAGGTGATTCTGGTTTCGGATGGTGGGCGGTTGGTTGATCCGGAGAGGTCCGCGGGCGAGGCGCGCCAGGTGATTGAGGAGATTGCGGGGCCAGCGAAGGATCTGGCGGGCTATAGGCGACATGTCGAACTGTACCTGAAGGGCTTTCGTAAGGAGCCGGTGATGGTGCTGCAAAGCACGAAAGACATTCCGGGTTATGGCAAGCATCCGTTGGCCAAGGATCTCGAAGCGGCAGTGCTTGCGCCGAGGATGTATGACGATGCCGAGTTCACGCACTGCATTGTGTACAGTTATCAGCAAGCGGGGGGCCTGGTCGAGCGTTGGGATTTCTTATTCCGCAAAGGGCGGATTTCTGATGTCTATACACTGCGATTGCCGGGGTCTGTCGGGGACGCGTTCTTTTACCAATAACCCCTGGTGCGGAAACCCTCCACCCCCTGATCATGCTACGCTCATCCGCAAAAATCAAATTACCTATATTAGAGGTCTACTCATTTTACATTCCTATCGCATCGTACTTACCCTGCTCGTGTCCCTCCTCTTGCCCGCCTGCGCCCGGCATGCCGCCATCCCCTATCCTGCCACGCCCGCCGGCGATGCCCTCCGCACTCTCATCGTCAACCCCATCGCCCCCAACGATCCCCAATACCGAAAAGCCTCCTCCGCCCTCTTCGAAATTCAAGACCCCGCCATACGCGATTCCCTCGAGCCCGCCATGCTCGCCTTCATCGCCCAGGATGATTCCGTCAAAGCCCTCGGCATCGCCAACCTTCTCGCCGAATGGGATCCCCACCTTGCCGCCACCGCCCCCGAATTCCGCCACCTCATCCCCGCCATCGCCCGCGGCCTGCGCGCCGGCAGCCCGGAAGACCACCGCCCCAATACCTTCAGTGCCTTGGGCAGTTCCATGCTCCTCCGTCGCATGAGTCGCGATGCCGCCTGGCCCATCCGCAAGGACATGTACGACGCCTTCAACGCCCCCCCCGTCAAAGCCCCTATCATAGGTGAATCCAACGATGGCTGGACCCGCTTTATGCTCGGCCAATTGCTCCCTTGCTTCGGCGAGGATGCCGTCCCCGCACTTCTTCGCGGCCTAGAGCATCCCGACCCTATGGTCCGCAAGTGCGCGTTCCGCGCCTTGAGTCAAACCGAACCTCCGCCCAAAAGTGAAGGGTGGGAAATCCCCGTCAATCAATATGCCGCCAAGTCTCGCGCGGCCCGCGCCGCACTGCCCAAACTCATCGCGTACCTCTGGGATCCCGATGCCGAAGTCCGCTCTATGGCTGTCCCTGCCGTGGGCGCCATTCTTACACCCGACACCCTCACCCCGCGCGTCCATGATCGTTTGCTTGAGATGTTTGCGGACAAAACCACCTCCTATGCAGCAGGAAGCGCCATGGGCTCCCTTCACCCCACGTTCACGCCGTTTCTCGTGTCCACGGTTATTAACCCCAACGCCGCCAGCCGCCAAGCCGCCGCCCATGTGTTGTACCAAATGGGCCGCACCGCGGTCCCAGACCTGATAGCGCACCTCGGCGACGATCCGAAATACGTCACCCAGGGCAACCTCGACAACGATTCCATTCGCGGCATCCTCAACATGATCGGCGCTGCCGCCATCCCCGATCTCACCAAAGCCACAGCGAGCGCAAGCAATCCGCTCGTTCGCGAGCGTGCCCAATTCTGTCTCAATGAAATCGTTTTAGACGTCCGTTATCACGTTGACAATATCGTTGCTGATCTTCAGAATCCCGTCGCCGTCGCCGTCGCTCGTCTTGAGGACATCCGAAGGCTCACTTGGGTAGCCCCCTATGCCGGCAGCGCCCTCCCCGCGCTCCAGCGTCTCGCCAAGGAGGATTCCGTGCGCCTGGTTCGCGCCGCCGCCCAAGCCGCCATCGACCAGATCACCCGCGAAAAAATCGACCTCCCCACCCTCCCCGGAAAACCATAGCTTCAGATGGTAGGATGAGCGGTAAGGTGACAATTTATAACAGCGCCACATCATGCGCCGCCTCCTCCGTGATCCTTAAATCCTGCGGCAGCCCGTGCTGCGCCGCCATATAGTCCTCGATCCGCGCCCGCACCGGCCCCACCCGTATCCGCCGCGTAATATCAGCCGCAAATGGCACGCTCATCCGCGAAAATCAAAAGTCCTATCAGTGATGCTTGCTTCGCTTCACCGGAAAGGCGGCCTGGACCGGTTCGTTGCTCCCGTGTTAATCCTTTTCCGGTTGCGTTGTTGCGCCTTCCAATTCTGCGTAAATCTCACTCATGACTTTCTCACGCAGCGGCTTGGCTCGTGCCTCCACTTGCTCCCAGGTCGCCAATTTCCCCGACTCCACTTCTCGTAGAAGCTCATCCATCGCCGCACAACCTCTCGCTGCCAGATACGTCAGCGCCACCGTATCGCCCCTGGTGGGCAGGTTCCGCGGATAATCCCCGTAGTCCGGCAGATCATCGATCTGCCACTTCCACTGCCCGTTCACCCGCACCATGTCTTCCGTCAGCGTCTGTACGCGCCGCCTGCCGAGGGTCTCGGGAAAGCCCACCTTCGCGTGGTTGCCATCGACCACGAACTTGGTCTCCCCCAGTGCCGTCCTGCTGAGTTCCACGGCCGCCTGATCGGCCCAGCGGTCTCCCAAATACTTTCCCGGGAAGCGCTGGCTAATAATCCGACACCGCCGATGATCCGTCACCAGAATTAAGGCCAGATCATCCGCCAACCTGGTGTACGGTTTTTTCGTCGCGACAAGCGTCGCCCGCACGGCCGCCACGTCCTCGGCCTCAATTGCGTTATACAACGCTGCCGCCGCCTGCTGTGGTGTCGTCAGCAAAACGGGCTGCGATCGGCCGTGTTGGCGCTCTCGTGGGATCGGGAGCGTAAGGCGATCGGGAGGGGCGTTCGCGTTCATGCGTTGATACTGCTCGGCCTTCGTATTTGCGTCGGTCTTGGTTTCGGTCACGGGCCAGAGCGGGCTGAACCACGTGCGATCCACATCATCGCCACCCACGGCCAGTACGTCGCCATCCCGGACGTTCTCGAACACGATCTGCCCATTGGCGTCCGTCTGGCCAGAGCCGTGCGCAATCTCCATAAGACGCGGCAAGATAAACATGAAGCGCCACTCCATACGCCCATGCACGACGTTGACGTGTGAGAGGGGCGAGCCCGAGCGCTCATCGACGACCGTGACCATAAGGGATCGGCCGCACGCGGGCAGCAAAAGAGCGAAGGCCAAGCCAAGGAACACACGGGCCATGTATCGATGCGTGATAAGAGCGGTTGTCATTGCGCGAGTCCTTTCATGTGCGGCAGTATAGTACCCCTGCCGAGATGGGGGCGGAAGTGCCATGGGCTTGCGCATCCCTCATGTGCCATGCTCCCAACCAATCAAAAATCGACCATCAAAAATCGAAAACCATTTAAACCCTGCCCCCTGATCATGGCACGCTCATCCACAAAAATCAAATTTCCGTGCGCCGTGAAAAGGCGTTGTGTTTCAGCGGGTGCGACTCCCGCCCGGCAAGCAAGCACGTTCCAGCCGGAAGGAAGCGGAGCGGCCCCCCCCCGCAGTGGAGGTAACGACACTGCCGAAGCCTCCGGTGTAGAGAGTCCTACAGGGGCTCGCCAAGGGTGCAGGCCGTAATACCCATAAACGTCATTGAGGCCCCCCCCCTCGAAAAGATGATCGCGGAAGCCGACCCCCCCCTCCCCGCCGGAAATACGGGGAAGGCTGCCAGTCCCTCAGACCCAAGCCCGGTTACGGGAGAACGTTACGGGGGGGGGTGGGGTCAGGACATCCGTCGGGGTAAAGACGACGGCATGCATACCAAGGAACACAAGACGCAACACGGCCCCCCCCCATCTCCCAGCGGTCGGGGCGTGTGCCCCCCCCCGCCCCGAACCGGCACTCCGCGAGGAGCAGGCCGGGCCGTGTGGGAAGTCGGATAGGCCCATGGTACTGACGAAGTCGGGTAATGCCGGTGGAGGGACGGGGCCTT
>CAIPTQ010000337.1 GCA_903868035.1 uncultured Phycisphaerales bacterium | reverse complement strand
GCCGCTGGAGGAGCCGGAGTTGTAAGGTTTGTAGTACCGCCTTTAGGCGGGCAGCTCGTTCTCACCAGCCGCGATACACCTCTCGCCGATGCCCGACGTCCACCACCAACACCAATAGACGATCATCGAGCACCGAATATATGATGCGATAATCCCCCACGCGCACGCGATAAGCCTCATGCCCGGATAGTTTGACGGCGCCCTGTGGTCGGGGATTCGTCCCCAACAATTCAATACGCGCCAGCAAACGGGCTTGAATGTCCCGTGGCAACTTGGCCAGCACGCGCCGTGCGGGCGGTTCCATCAGCACTTCATATGGAGTATGCCGCATGATCATGTCAGGCCAAGTTCCCGCTTCACGACGGCCAACGGCACGGCCTTGCTCTTGCCCGCGCGAAATCGCGCCACGGCCTGCGCGACCTGGCGCGCATCACGACGATCCTCTTCGGTCATGCGCCGGAATTCGGCCTTCGGCACCAGCACAAACTCGCTTCCATTCATCCGTAATGTGGCATATGTTGCGGTCATGGGTCACTCTCGCAAAATCAACGACCTAACTATATCAAATCTTGAGCGCTTCATCCAAGCCGCACACGCGAAGTTTGGCGCATGCTCAATCACGGTTCCACGTGAAAATATTCAAAGTCCGCATGCCCCGTGGGCTTGGTGTTCGCCGGCGCGTTGCAGAACACGCCCACCTTGGCGCCGATCCACATCGCGTTGACCGCCGTCACCGGGTTGCCCAGGTTGGTGAAGATCGTCCCATCGGCGCTCACCTGGAACGTACACACCCCCCGGGCCGCGACCTTCATGCGCAGCCACACCACGTCCGAACGTGTGGTAAGCACGACCGCCGTCGCCTCGGCATCGGCGGCATTCGGCGGAAGCGCCCCGCTCGCCGGCGCGGTGAAGTTGGTGCGCGCCACCTTGACGCCCGCCGCCGTGCGCGTGCAGGTGAGCGACGACATCGTCTTGCCCGCGAGCACCAGGCCCGCGGATTCGCCCTCGGCCAGGCCGGAGACGTCCAATTTGGTGGTCACCGTGAAAGTCTCGGCGGGGAATTTCTGTACGAGCAAATTGGGCCGATTGTAGAGCAGCGTGTTCTTCTCCAATGAAACGGGCGGCAGTCGCAGGAACCCAGCACGGGCCGACAGGCTGGCCCACTCCGGTTTGAAGTTGGCCCACCATTGCCATTGCAGGCCCAGGGGCGGTTGATCGAATTCATCAGAGGTCTGCGGCGCCAGGAGTTCCTTGGCCACCGGAGCGCTCCCAACGGGCAGCTTGTGCGTGAGCACCGGTTCCCCCGTGCCGTTGCCGTCGGGGTCGTTGCCCATGACGGGCCAGTCATTGACCCACTGCACGGGCTGTAGGTGCAGTATGCGCCCGTAGGGCAGGATTTCCTGGAAGTGGATGAACCAATCCTCCGCCGTGGCGCCGGCGGACGAAGTCACCCAGCCGCCCTGGTGCGGCCCGTTGACATTGGTGTTGCCCTTGTCGAGAACGATGCGCGACTCGTAAGGCCCCAGAACATTTTTGGCGCGGAACACGATCTGGTAGCCGCCGGCCACGCCGCCGCCGGGTGCCATGATGTAGTACAGTCCGTTGCGCTTATAGAACTTGGGGCCTTCCACGGTGTTATATTTCGGGGCGGAGGCGAAGGCCGCCGCCGCCGGGCGATTGGGCTGCCCGCCGTCGTAGATGCGCGTGCCCTCGTCGAGCAGGCGCGTGCCATCGGGGGCCATTTTGCAGATGTCCAGGACGTTGCCGATGCCCGCGCGGGAGTTGGCGAAGGCATGCACCAGGTACGCGTTGCCGTCGTCATCCCAGAAGGGGCACGTGTCGATCCAGCCCTTGGCCTCCTTCACGCGGACGAGCGGCTCCCACGGCCCGGCGGGGTTCGTGGTTTTCGCCATGAAGACGCCCAGGTCCGGATCGCCAAAATATATGTAGAACTCGCCGTTGTGGAAGCGGATGGCCGGCGCCCACACCCCCGCGCCATGCGCCGGCGTGTTGAAGTTGGCGTCCAGCGGCGCCGGATACCGCGGCAGCGCGTGGCCGATGATCGTCCAATGCGCCAGATCCCGCGAATGCAGCACCGGCAGCCCCGGAAAACACGAAAACGACGAGGCCGTCATGTAGAAATCATCGCCCACCCGGCACACGTCCGGATCGGAATAGTCCGCAAACACAATGGGATTCTTGTACGCGCCCGGGCCGCCGTCGGGCGTGTAGACCGCGGGCAGCGCGGAAGTGGCGGAAGAGACGGTTTCGGCACGGGAATCGGGCATTTGACAACCTGTAAATAAAGTGACAAGGGCGGCGGCCAGGGCCAACAAAGCGCGTGAACTTGGGCGTGACATGGGGAATCCTCCTGAGCGGCAAATATTGTACGGGAGGTAACGGGTGCTTGTCGCATACGGATTTGGAAGTGCATGGGACGAAAATGGTCGGGTGAACATCTAACAAGAAACCCTCGGAGCCGCGCCCGTTAGGAAGCGACCATCAAGCGGCCCTCAGAGCCGCGCCCGTTAGGGAGCGACCATTGCGCCGCTCTACTGGCCAGCCGGAATATACTGCCGGGCGACAGCGGTGAAGGCCGCGACCTGCGCCTCCCGCCACGCCGCATCCCGCCCCAGTTCCCCCGCCAGCAGCCCCGCCACCGCCGGCGCCATCTCCCGCGCCGCTCGCGCATCGAGAAACAACGCCCGCGTCCGCCGCGCCAGCACATCCTCCACGCTCCGCGCCATCTCCTGCCGCGCCGCCCACACCACCTGCGCCCCATATATCGGCAGCGCCGCATGCAGCCGCCGCGCCAGCGCCGGCACCTCATCCATCAGCGCCCGAACCCCCTGCGCCGCGCTCCCATAAAACCACAGCTCCCCAAACTCCTGCGGCCGCTCATGATACCCGTGGATCCGCAGCGCCCGCGTCACGCACGCCCGCTCCTCCAACTTGCCCAGCGTCGCCGCATGATCCACACAATCCTCCGCCATCTTGCGATACGTCGTCCACTTCCCGCCGGCAATCGTCAACAACCCGCTCCGCGCCACATGAATCGTGTGCTCGCGCGACAGCCCCGCCGTAGTGCCCGATTCCCCCGCCCGCACCAGCGGACGAATCCCCGCGAATACGCTCCGCACATCCCCGCGCCCCGGCGGCTTGGCCAGGTAATGCGCCGCCGTCGAAAGGATAAATTCGATCTCCGCCTCTTGCGCCACCGGTTCCAAGCTCGCCTCGCGCAGCGGCGTGTCCGTCGTCCCCAGCAGCGCATAACCGTGCCACGGAATCGCAAACAGCACCCGCCCGTCACTCGTGTGCGGCACCATGATCGCCGCATCCCCGGACAGAAAAGAGCGATCGACAACCACATGCACCCCCTGGCTCGGCGCCACCATCGCCCCCGCCCCCGCATCATCCATCCGCCGCACCGCATCGCAAAACGGCCCCGCCGCATTGATCACGCACCGGGCGCGCAGCCCATGCGCCGCCCCCGTCTCGGCATCCACAAACGTCAGCCCCTCCACATACCCCTCCGCATCATGCACCACCCCCATCACCGGCGCATAGTTCACCACCACCGCCCCCTGCCCCTCGGCCGTCTGCGCCAAATCAATCAGCAGCCGCGCATCATCAAACTGCCCGTCGTAATACAGCACCCCCCCGCGCAGCCCCTCCCGCTGCAGCGTCGGAATATGCCCCAGCACCTCCGCCACCGACAGCACCCGCGACTTCCCAAACCCGTACCGCCCCGCCAGCATGTCATACACCCGCATCCCGATCCCATAAAACGGCGTCTCCCACCACGCATAGTTCGGCACCACAAACGCCAGATCATGCACCAGGTGCGGCGCATTCTGTCGCAGAATTCCCCGCTCCTTCAGCGCCTCCATCACCAGCGCGATGTTCCCCTGCTGCAAGTACCGCACGCCCCCATGGATCAGCTTCGTCGACCGGCTCGACGTCCCCTTGCCCAAATCATGTTGCTCCAACAAACACACCGCATACCCCCGCGCCGCCGCATCCACCGCAATCCCCACCCCCGTCGCCCCGCCCCCAATGACCGCAATGTCCCACGGCTCCACGCGGGCGACCAGACGGGCGAGATTGGCCGGACGATTCATATAGCCATGATACCTAGCCCGGCATGGAAATGCCCGGCCCGTTCGCCAATCAATGAAAATCGGCGCTTGCTCGCGCCCACGTGTAATCGTAGGCTATCCCCATGCGTTTGATGCATGTAACAACCACCGTCCGCAGGCTCGCCGGGCGCGGCAGAGGCTTCGTAGACGAGTTTCTCGTCGATACGGGTGCCGTGGACTCTCTGGCTCCAGGCAAGGCCCTGCGCAAAGCGGGCATCAAGCCCGAGGGGAAGAATGTCTACGAATTGGCCGATGGAAGTCCGGTGGAATTGGAATATGGCTTTGCGCGTATATCCCTGATGGGGGAGGAAACCGTCACCCCGATCATCTTCGGCCCCGAGGGTTCCGAGCCGATTCTCGGCGTGCTGGCCCTCGAGGGACTGGGCATCTCCGTGGATCCCAAGTCCCGGTCTCTGAAACGGGAGCGTGCCCGATCGCTCAAGCGGGCGCGGAAACGGGGAATGGAATAGGCGGCGCAGCACCGCCGAAGCTTCGTACGTCTTCACATCCTTTGTGTCTTCGTGGTTACGTTTCGTTGCGGCCCTGCGCCGCTTCACGGATTCAGCGGCGGCAGCGCAATGTCCCGAATTTCAATGGGCACCGTCACGTTGATCATCTTGGTCGGAACCGAAAACCGCGCCCTCAGCGGCGGCACAAAGGGGCCGGACGCGCCAGCGCCCACCGCCGCGCCGGTATTGATCATCCGCCCTATCCGCCGCCCCTCGGCATCGAAGATCGTCATGGATGTATTCGCGTACTGCGGGCTCTGGTTGAAAAAATAACGGATGCTCTGATCCGTGACCGTGAACGACGAGAGCGTCACGGTCACATCCCCGACGGCGATCCGTTCGCGCAGGTGCTTTTCCGGCTCCATCACCTCAACGGCCACATCCCGCACCACGACGGAAACTAAAACGGAACTCTTCAGGACCGCCTTTTTACCGGCATTCTGCTCGGTCAGCCGCACGAACAGCGTCGGCTCCCAGACTCCCGCAATCTTCCCCATGACGCCGCCGGTGGCAATGATGCGGGTGATTTGTACCGTGGCGCCGTCCGCCTGCAGTTCGGGCGCGTTAAATTGGACGTCGATGATCCGAAGTCGCGGGTCCGCCACCAGCGCGTACGTCAGTGCGATTTCATCCGGCGCCAATTGGTACGAGGACAGCGGATTCATTTTCCGCCGCGTGCCCGTGGCGAACGCCACCATGCCGTGGCTGGACGCAAAGTCCGGCACGTTGGCGATGGCGACATCCTGCGTGCCCCCGGGCGGGCCGGACCGCAGGGCCAGTCCCATGGGGTCGTGGATGGGGCACAGCGGATGCTGCCGGTTGAGCTCCCCGATTACTTTCCAGAACGGTTCGTCCTTCGCGGCCAGGGTGAATCCCCCCGGATCTTCCGTCGCCATGGATGGGAAATTGATCGTCTCGCCGGTGGCCTTGCTCAGCGCGAAAGTCACCTCCGAGAGTGTGGCGTCCTTCACGCGCAGCGAGATCGGCGGCGGGTCCAGCGCCGCCTCCTCGTCCAGTTCCGCCAGACGCCGCTTGACCTCGGCCACCGCGGGCTCCGTTGCCTTTCCGGCCAGGACGCGCAGGGCTTCGCGCTCCAGTGTCGTGGCGGAGTTCAGCGTCATGATGCCGCGGGCATGCACGGCGGGTTCGCTGCTCGCCAGATCCTCGAGGAGCTGCGCCCAGGGATCGGCGGGAGCGGATTGCGATTGGATGGCGTCGGCACGCGTGCTCGGCGGCCTATCACCCGGTGCCTGGCTTTGGCGCGTCAGTAGCCATCCACAGATAAACGCGCCAGCCACGAGCGCGCCACTCGCGAGCATTCCGGTGATCAGCTTCTTCATGGTCCCTCCTCGCGTGTACCCCCGTAAGTCTAAGGCGCTGGGGCCCAGGAAGCCAACGGCGCCCAACCGCCTAGCCCGGCATGGAAATACCCGGCCCGTCCGCCCGCCCTGTGCGCTCGGCCCCGGAATCCCCCTGCGTCTCCGCCGCTCGCCCGCGTGGTACAATCTTCCGCGCCCAATGCAAGGCGGACATGAACCCTGATCCTCCCCATCCTCCCCCGAACCCTCCACTCCCCGCCCATCTGCTCCAACAATCCGGCCGCTACTGCCGCCAGTGCGGCTACGACCTCCGCGCCACCACCAACCGCTGCCCCGAGTGCGGCCGCCCTTTCGATCCGGCCAACCCCCGCACCTACCGTCGCCGCCCCCCGGGCTTCCCGTGGCGCTGGGTGCGGCGCGCCTTGGCCGCCGCACTTGTCCTGGCCGCAATTTCCGCCCTGACGCTGGCGTGGCTCTGGTGGGGCTGGTGTACGGAGGAGCGCACGCTGGAGCGCGCGCTCAAGGCCATGCCCCATCCGCCGTTCCTCGTCACGCGCACGGTCGCCTATCCGCGCCTCGCCCGCCTTCTCCCCGAACGCCTGCAAGTCTGGACCCAACGGGTGACGGCATGCAACTTTCTCAACAGCGCGGATGACGCCGACCTGGCCCAATTGCCCGGCCTGACCCACGTGCAGCGGCTAAACCTGGCTTCCTCCCGAATCACCGATGCGGGCTTGGCCCATCTGGCCGGCTTGCCGCTACTGCTTGATCTGGATCTCCAACGCACCCAGGTCACCGATGCCGGCCTGGCCCATCTCGCCGGCCTGACTCAGCTTCTGTATCTCAGCCTCGACAGCACCCAGATCACCGATGCCGGCCTGGCGCACCTCGCCGGCCTGACCCAAATGCAAGCGCTGTTCCTGCCCCGTACACAGGTGACCGACGCGGGCCTGGCCCATCTCGCCGGCATGACCCAGATGCGTTACCTCGATCTCACCACCACGCGCGTTGCCGACGCCGGTCTCGCCCATCTCGCCGGGATGACCCAGTTACAGACGCTCGGCCTCGGTGACACGCGCGTGACCGACGCCGGTTTGGCGCACCTGGCCGGTCTCACGCAAATGCAGAAACTCGCCCTCTTCAACACAAAACTCACGGACGTGGGCCTGTCCCATCTCGCCGGCATGACGCACATGACCGAACTCAACTTCGAGAGTGCCCAGATCACCGATGCCGGCCTGGCCTATCTCGCCGGCATGACCCAGATGACCGATCTCCGGGCCGACCATACGCCGATTACCGACGCCGGCCTGGCCCACCTCGCCGGCATGACCCAGATGTTGAATCTCAGCCTCATCGGCACCCAGGTCACCGATGCCGGCATGCCCCATCTCACCGCCATGAAGCACTTGCGGCGGCTCGATCTCAGCAACACTCCGGCCACCATCGCCGGCGAAATGCAACTCAGACGCGCCGTCCCCGGCGTCTATGTGCAGCATTAACCGCCCCCCAGTGGTGCCGACGCCGTGCCGACACCTTCGTCGGCCGTCGAACGTGTGCCATCCACCGCTCTCCACCAAGTCTAGCCTGGTAGGGTTTAAGGTTTAGGGGGGGGCCGGCTCGACGGGGAAGCCGGCGCCAGGCCGGTAATAGCGCCGCCGCGTCAGACGCCACACGAGCGCGAGCGGGTCGCCGGAAAGGCAAAAATTCTTCCACCCTTTTCATCAAATCATCATAATGAGATGTTATTTTGCCGAGGTATCTTTTCTCTGCAGGAGTTGACTATGCAAGACCAGATCAAGAGTCGAATCGTGAACATCGCCCTCTTCGGGGCCGTGGCGGCAGCGGGGATTATCATATGGGCGGCGGTCAACAATTCGCGCGTGGCGCCGCCCCCCCCCGCTTCGCCCGCTCCGGTCGTGATCGCCGCAGCGCCGGCACCCAGTCCGCCGCGCGTCGATCCGATACCCGTACCCGCTCCCGTGATGCCGGAACTGCCGCCGCCCGTGGCGCAGAAGCCGCCCACGCCGCCCGTGGCGGCACCGGCTCCCGTCGCGCCGCTCGTGGTGCGGCCTGTGCAGGTGTTGCCCCCCAATGCCGTCATTGCCGAGCCGGACGCGCGGGTGGCGCTGGCGGCGGTGGGCCGGGATCCGGCGGCGGCGGGGGTGTGGGCGCAGGCGATCAACGACACCACGAATCTCACCCCCAGCGACCGGAAGAACCTGATTGAGGATTTGAACGAAACGGGCTTTGCCGATCCGAACAACCTGACGCAGGCCGATTTGCCGGTGATCAACAACCGGCTCGACCTGATCGACGCCCTGTATTGGGATGCCGCGGATGACACGAACGCGGCAGCCTTTGATGAGGCCTACAAGGATCTGCTGGCGATGCGGGCGCAGTTGATGGGGCTGTGACAGGAACAAGGCCTCATCTGGACCGTCGAGGATCTCATGGCTGATGCTCGTTGTGTTTGGCGGCCACTTCGGGATCGCCCCCGTCATAGCGCTCGCTCATAATGGCGTAGATGGCATCCATGCCCTTTGGTGAAAAGTTGACCGAATCCCGCCCGTTCACCCGCGCGATTTCCAGATCAACTTCCGTGTGTTCCGGCAGTGCCACCGCAATCTCAGGACGAAATACGCCGTTTTCAAATATGGCTCTGACCGTCATGGGTGGACTCCTGTAAATGCACCCTGATATTGTACCATCTCATCCCTCCTTCCCGCAGCACTGCTTGTACTTCTTCCCGCTCCCGCACGGGCAGGGCTCATTCCGCCCCACCTTGGGCGCCTGGTTGACGATGGGGGCCACCTTCACCTGTTCCCTGGCGTTCTCCACCGGCGGGGCTTCCTCGGCGGCCGCCGCCTGCTCGGCGCGGACTTCCTGGGCCGCGGGGCTGGCCCCCACGCCGTAGCCGCTGGCCTGCGGGAAGTTTTCCACCGCCTTGTCATAGATGTTCTTCATGACAAACGCCTTGCCCTGGCGGACCTTGAAGATGACGTCCGTCACGCGGTCGCGGATGCTCTTCATGAACTCGCCCATGAGGCGCGAGCCTTCCTTCTTGTACTCGATGCGCGGGTCGCGTTCCGCCACGCCGCGCAGGCCGATGGATTCGCGCAGCAAATCCATGGCGTACAGGTGGTCCTTCCAGGTCATGTCGTAGATCTGCAGGAGCGTGCCGCGCTCATTCTCGGTGAGCTCCGTCCGCAGGAACGCGTGCCCCCATTCGTAGAGGCGCTTGCGCCGGTCCTCCAGCGGCTCGCCCTCGAATTCCTGCTCCGACAGCGGCACGCGGAACCGCGCGGTGACCCACGCGGCGAGTTCCTTGCTCGCCGTGAGCCGCTCGAGCGCCGCGTCGATCTCTTTTTCCACCGTCTTGGGCGCGGCCCGGCTGATCGCCACCATTTTGCGGTGCAGCTCGGGCACGGGGGTGGCGCGGATTTCATCGCCGGAAAGTTCCGCGCCGAACTTGCCGCGAATCCACGTGGAGAGCTGTTCGGAGACATAGATGTTGTCCAGTCCGCCGCCGCCGAGCGTCACCTCCAAGGCGTACTCCACGGGATACTCGGCCTCGCGCCGTTCATAGCAGGCGCGGGCCTGTTCGAGGATGAAGTCCGCGGCCTCCGGCGGCTTCTTGCCGATGAGATCCTCCTTGGTGATGGTCATGTCAAACTTGTTGTTGGCCCAGTTGGCCAGTTGCATCTGGGCGTAGTGCTTGACGAGGTACGGGCGGATGCCCTCGCAGTCCTTGCGCTCGATCTGCTCCATCGCGGCCTCGATGAGCGCCTCGCGGATGTGCTCGCGGTCCATCTGCCGCAACTGGCCGCTGTTCACCTTGACCTCGAAGGCCTCCTCGGCCCATTTGGCCAGGCCGTTGTAGTCCCAGTCGGCGGCCTCGGCGTCGGGGTCCATGAACTCCGACAGCGACGTGGTGATCGAGCCCTTGGCGTCCTCGCGCGAGCGGTCGCGGATCGTGTTCTCCAGGATCGCATACTCGGTGTCGCGCAGGTCCGCCGGTTCGATGGCGCTGTGGAACTCCTTGCGCACCCACTCCGAGAGCACCGTCGGCAGATAGTCCGGATCGAGATACTGGGCCACGGCGTCGTCCACGGACTCCTGGATGATCTCGAAAATCAAGGCCCGCAGGTTCAGCCCCTCGATGATCTGCTGGCGGTGCTTGTAGAAATAATTCCGCTGCACGTCGCGGACTTCATCGTAGTCCAACAGGTTCTTGCGGATGCCGAAGTTGCGTTCCTCGACCTTTTTCTGGGCCTTCTCCACCGACTTGCTCACCCAGGCGTGTTCGATGGCCTCGTCCTCCTTCATGCCCAGGCGCTTGAGCGCCTTATAGACGAAGTCCCCGGCGAAGAGCTTCATGAGGTCGTCCTGCAGCGAGAGCAGGAACCGCGACTCGCCCGGGTCGCCCTGCCGGCCGGAGCGGCCGCGGAGCTGGTTGTCGATGCGCCGCGCCTCGTGGCGCTCGGTGCCCAGCACGTACAGCCCCCCCACCTCCGCCACGCCCGGATCGAGCTTGATGTCCGTGCCGCGGCCGGCCATGTTGGTGGCGATGGTCACGCGACCGACGGTCTTGTCCAGCTTGTTGACGTGCTGCTTGCCGGCCAGCGCCACG
>CAIPTQ010000336.1 GCA_903868035.1 uncultured Phycisphaerales bacterium | reverse complement strand
TGCCCGCCGCCACGCAACCAGGACATTCAGGAAGGATCGCATCCATGCCATTTCACTCCGCGTTCCAAACGCTAGAGATATTATATGCACGGGCAAGGCGCTAAACAATTACAAATTAGCGAAATGCGTTGGAGTATCATTTGCTCCAGATGGGGACAAATGGTTTACCGCTGAATGGTGCTATTTAGATTATCCTTGGGAGGAGGATGCTGAAATGGCGGAACGATTAAAAAGATTCAATCCCCTTAGACCTGTCAAAGAGGTGGTCATGCCAACCTATAGTTTTAGTGGCGATGATCCTGAGGCTACCATATCGCAACAGTAACGGCATCATTGAACATACGGGCGTACTTGTCCAGATACCACGACTGCTCTGCGTGATATACTGGCCACACCCATGCCCGACAAACGCACCCATCGCGGCCCCCATCCCGAAGACGCACGGCTCTTTGCGCCCGATCAATGGCCCGCCCTGCAAGCCGCCGTCGGCGACCTCTCGTGGCTCCTCTCGCACGGCTACGCGCTGAACTCCGCCCTCAAGCTCGTCGGCGACCGCTTCGGGCTCAACGAACGCCAGCGGCTGGCGGTGATGCGCTCCACGTGCTCGGCCCATTCGCTGGCCTTGCGAAAAGCCGGCGAACTGCCGCCGGGCGAGTTGGCCGGACGCACGCTGCGCCTCGACGGCTACAACGTCCTGACCACCCTCGAAGCCGCGCTCGGCGGCGGCATCCTCCTCCGCGGCATGGACGGCTGCCTCCGCGACATGGCCTCCATGCACGGCCACTACAAACGCGTCGCCGAAACCGCGCCCGCCCTGGAACACCTGGGCGCCACCCTCGCCGCCCTGGCCGTCGCCCGCGTCGAGATTCTCCTGGATGCCCCCGTCTCCAACTCCGGCCGGCTCAAGACGGTGATGCACAAACTTGCCGCGGAGCGCGGCTGGCCCTGGACCATCACCCTCGTCCCCGACCCCGACCCCGTCCTGGCCCAATCCCCCGACATCATCGCCACGGCCGACTCGGTCATCCTCGACGGCACGCGCAACCCACGTGGCACAGCCCCGCCGAGATGGACGAACCTTGCCGCCCACATCATCGGCCAGCATGTGGCCGGCGCGACCATTGTGCCGATGGACGCGTGACCGAGTTTTGACACAGGATTTATCTTGCCGATGAAGAGAACCTGGCAATCGGGTACACTGTCCGCGCGCGATCGGGCCGGGCGTTGCCACGCCGGGCTGGCGCTGTGATGCCTTCATATGCGAGGAACTATGACCACCATTCCCCTCACTGGCGCCTGGATCGTCACCGGCGGCTGCGGCTTCATCGGCTCGGAATTCATCCGCCAGGTCCTTGGCCGCCCCGACCTCTCCAGCGTCCGCATCGTCAACCTCGACGCGCTCTCCTATGCCGCCAGCCCGGAGCGGCTGGCCGCGGTCGAAAAATCCCCGCGTTACCAGTTCGTCAAGGCCAACATCGCCCACCCGGCCGAAGTCCAGGCCGCCTTCCACGCGTGCGGGGCGGACGGTCCCGCCGCCATCGTTAATTTTGCCGCCGAGTCCCACGTGGACCGCTCCCTTTTCACCGGCATACCTTTCGTGATGGCCAACACCCTGGGCGTCCAGGTGCTGCTGGAAGCCGCCCGCCCCCTCGCCCAGCGGGGGACGATGAAACGCTTCCTCCAGGTCTCCACCGATGAAGTTTATGGCGACGTGCCGCTGCCGCACCGGAGCGTGGAGGGCGACCCCATTCACACGAGCAGCCCGTATTCGGCGAGCAAGGCGGGCGGGGAGCTGCTGGTGCAGGCGTTTGTGCGGTCGTTCAATTTTCCGGCGGTGGTGACGCGGTGCTCGAACAATTACGGGCCGTGGCACTGGCCGGAGAAGATGATTCCGCTGTTCATCATGCGGCTGCTGGAGGGGAAGAAGGTGCCGGTGTATGGGGATGGGATGCAGCGGCGGGATTGGATTCATGTGGAGGACCATGCGGCGGGAATTCTGGCGGCACTGCTGAAGGGGCGCGATGGGGAGATTTATAATTTTGACGGGGAGGTGGAGATTGACAACCTGGCGCTGACGCGGAAGCTGCTGGGGCTGGCGGGGCGGGATGATTCGTTCATCGAGTATGTGAAGGACCGGCCGGGGCATGACCGGCGGTATGCGCTGGAATCGACGAAGGCCAAGCGCGAGCTGGGGTGGCGGGCGCAGTGGACGCTGGAGGCGGGGTTGAAGCAGACGTTTGAGTGGTTTGTGGCGAATAAATGGTGGCTGGATAAGGTGCTGGGGGCGGAGTATCAGGCGTATTACAAGCAGCAGTATGAGGCGCGGTGAGGACGCGAGGATACCGGGTTGTTCCAGGAAGCGAGCCTGGCGCTGGGCCGTCTGGGCGGTTTGTCCGCGGTGTTACCCGATCCATCGTACTTCATCTATCCGTACATCCGGAAAGAGACGGTGCTGTCATCGGAAATCGAAGGCACGCAGGCGTCACTCTCGGATCTGCTGCTCTTTGAAAGCGACGCCCAGCCCGGGTGGTTTCATCACTGACTCCTGAAACTTAAACATGACGCACGCCCATACGGGCCGGGGTTTCACCCGCTCTCACGCTCTCACGCGCCCTTGCTCACCCGCGCTCACGCGCCCTTGCTTACGCTACGGGTTCCGTTTTGCCTTTATGGCGAGTAAACTGGACGGGAAGGGTATATGCCGAACCAGCCAACATCTTCCGGCGGGGCATCCGATCCCCTGCTGGATTATTCCCCCCCGCACCCGGTGCAGCGGGACTACGCCCGCGCGGGGCCGGTGCAATACTGCGCCTACTGCAAGGCCCCACTGGATCCCTTTTTCTATTTTTGCCTGCGCTGCTCGACGCCGTACAAGCAGGTGGAGACGATCACCGGGTCGGTGCGGCCCGCGCCCCTGAGCGACGCCGACCGGGTGCGGCGGATGGCGCCCCACACGTGGACGGTGTTCTGGACGTACGCGTGGGTGATCATCGGGTGCGGCGTGGTCTCGGTTCCCTGGCACCTGCAACATGGACCGGCGCCCGTTTTGTACCTGCTGGCCACGCTGGCGATTTTTGTGACGACGGTGATTTTCGCCTGCATCCACTGGCGGCCGCTGGCGGCACAACTCAAGAGCAGCGGGTTCCTGAAATGGGAGGCGTGGGCGGGTTTGGGGGCGCTGGTGCCGCTGCTGCTGGTGAATTTCGGCATCTATCTGGCGGGGAAGCAACTGATGCCCGAGGCGGCGCGGGAGGTATCCGACGGGTTGCCGCTGTCGGTGGGGGTGCTGATTTTCTGCGTATTCCCGGCGATCACGGAGGAAATCGCGTTTCGGGGGCTGGTGCAATACTGGCTGGAGGTCTCGCTCACGCCGACGAAGGCGCTGTTTTTGGGTTCGGCGATGTTTGCGGGACTGCATTTTTCGCTGGTATCATTCCCCTACCTATTTTGCCTTGGGGCGACGCTGGCCGTGGTGCGGCGGCGCACCGGCGCGCTCTATCCGGGAATCCTGATGCACTTTCTGCACAACCTCATCGTTATCACGGTATTCCCGCTGTTTTGAGGGACTCCGCGGAAGGCTTGGCCGATATTGGAGGGTTCATCGATTCTTGTCTGTATGCTGGCATTCATGGTGATCTTTGGGGCCATCACCGGGACGGTTGCGCATTTCAAGGGGCGCAACGTCGCCGGATGGGCGGCGCTGGGGTTCATCTGCGGGATCGGCTTGCTGGGGTTCGTGCCGGTGATCATCGTGGCCTGCCTGCCGAACGTGAAGGAACAGGCGGCCCGCGACGCCTACATTGCGGAGGAAAACCGCCGCCTGCGCGAACAGCTCCGCCAGGAACGCATCAAGAGCGAAAGCTTCCGCCAGCATGCCACCGCGCGGCTCGACGCCCATGACCAGCATTTGGGCTTGGACACCAAGACCGCCGGCCCCGCCCTGGGCGGCGGCATACCGGTCGCCGGGCAACTGGGGATGGGCGGGTCGGACGCGGCGCGGTGGTTCTACGGGGCGCGCGGGCAGACCAACGGGCCGGTGAAAGCCTCCGAGATGGCGGCGCTGATCCGCAAGGCCGTGGTCACGCGCGAGACGCTGGTCTGGTCGGAGGATCTGGCGGACTGGCAGCCGGCGGGGCAGGTGTTTGCGGCGCAGTTCCGGGCGGGCCGGGCGGGGCCGGCGGGCGGCAGCGCGTATGACCTGGCGCAGCCCGGCGCGGCGCAGCTTGACGCCCCGCGCTGGTACTACGGGCGCGACGGGCGGACGCTGGGCCCGGTGAAGGCGGCGGAAATCGCGGAGTTCATCCGTTTGCAGATCATCACGCGCGACACGCTGTTGTGGAGCGAGGAATTGGCGGACTGGCAGCCCGCCGGGCAGATCGGGGTGTTTGCGGAGAATTTCGGGTAGGGCAACCGACGTAAAGGAGCCACAAATGAACACGAATGAACACGAAGGAATATGGCGCAAAGGAATCACGACGACACGACGGCACGACGGGAATTGGCCACGGATGAAATGGATGGACACGGATGGACGATTTGAAATTTGAATTTGAAATTTGAGATATTTGAGATATTTGAGATTTGAGAATTAGATTTAGATTTGAGATGAGATTTGGGGAATACCGATGAGCGAGAAAATTGAAGGTACGATGCACTTGGAGGGCCTGATTGAAGGGCAGTTGCCGCCGTTTCCGGATGCCCGGGACAAGCTGGAAAAATGGGCGCGGAATTTCACCGGGGGCGTGGTGCGCATCAGCCTGCAGGTTGAGGGCCCGCACTTCAGCGCCATGCCCTCCAATGAACCGGTGGCGGTGAAGGATTTGGCCCGGGACGGGACGGAGCCAGCGAACACGGTGGCCGACGGGTTGGCGGATTTGCTGCGGCTGTTTCCCCCGCTGGAGCGCGGGCAGGTGTTTTCCACCTTGCGCAGCGTGGAGTACCGTGCCAAGCTGGAGGTGCAGACGATTTATGCCGTGGGGCCGGACGGCCGGGCGGCCACGCGGCAGCAGACCGTGCCATGCGCGACGGTGAAGCCCGCCGAGCCGATCAGCCGGGGGGAGATGCTCAAGCGCGGCGGCCTGGGGCTGCTGGCGGCGGTGGTGATCCTGGCGATCAGTTCGTTGTTTGTGGATTATCCGGGCCTGTGGCGGCGTTTGACGGCACGCGTGGAACCGGTGCAAACCGCGGTGGAACTGGGCAATTTTTCGCCGTACTTCAGGATGGAAGTCGTGGGCCTGGACCTGCGCAACGGCATGCTGCTGCTGAAGCTGACGCGCACCGGCATGTACCCGCGCGAGGAGGCGGCGTTGGACGCCCTGTACGCCAATCCCCCCGCCCCCCCCGCCCCTCCCGAACCGGTCACGAAGCCCGCATCCACAATGCCGGCGGCCACCACCGCTCCAACCACTACCGCAACGGCCTCCGCCCCCGCCACCAAGGCAGCGCAGCCGCCGAGCTTGGTGCGCCGGCGACTGGCGGTGGAATCCCTGGCCAAAGGCGGCGTGTGGCTGGAATTCCACGACCAAAATGGGCGCCTGATTGGCGGGGCGAGCGTGCGGCTGGACGGTTTGGAGAGGGCGGAAACTATTGAAGCTGCCGTTCCCGCCCCGGTTGTGGACCGGCAGACGGTCGCGCCGGCGCGCATTGATGTGCTGCCGCAGTGATCCAGAACCCAAATAAATCCTGCGCCCTATAGGATCGAGCGCGTAGGCCCAGGGATTACAATCCCTGGGCCTACGCTCGCACCAATCCTCAGCAACCATTTGCCTATAATATTGACATGCCCCTCCACCCCGACGACACCGTCTGCTTCTGCTTTCACGTCCCCCTGCGGAAGATCGAAACCTTCTGCGCCGTGGAACAACCCCAACACACCTCCCAAATCTCCGACTGCCTCTCCGCCGGCACCGGCTGCGGCTGGTGCGTGCCCATGCTCACAAGCATTCACCACCGCCTCTGCGCCAACCAGCAACCCTGGTGGCGACAACCCGACGCGGCAACCGATGCCAACGTGCGGGCCGATGAATCTGTGGATGCGGAGGCGTACCAAGCGGGACGGAAGAATTACATCCAGGGGTTGGATCACGGGGACTCCTGCGGTTCTTGAGGTTGCGTCAAACGCCCTTTCATCTTCGATCCGATGAATGTTCACGATCCGCGTGCGACCCACACATCGACCAGCAAGCTTCCCAGCCGCCACAGGATCAGCAGATGAATGACAAAAACAATGATCTGCCAGGTGTATTGGCCCAGGGCGGCCAAGCCGAGCATCGCCAACGTCACGTAGAGGAAGTGAACCGAGGCGCTGATCAACAGCACGCGTTCCCAGCGCCGGTTGCGTACGCGAATCCGCGCGCTGGCGAGGACATACAGAATGCCGCAGACCAGGTATGACAGGGCGTAAAGGTCCACCGCGAGCATGAAGAGCACATCCACCAGGTGATGTCCGCTGTGGGGGTTTACCCAATGGGCCAGAAACAGGCCCGTCCACAGGCAGGTAAACATGGTACCGATGATCACGCAGGTTCCGCCGGTGCCGCGGGCGGTGCGCGCAGCGCTTTGCCGTTCTTCCGATGTGCCGGTCGCCGGTGACAGGTAGTTCAAGATGGGCGGCTTGGGCATGGTGACCTCGTGCAGTCAAACGACTCCAGGCCTGCACCGGCGGGGCATCAATTGCTCGGCGGATCCTGCCGCAGCAGCGCCCGGAAACCGGCCTGTTCAAAGTGGTGGTCGTGCGTCAGGGCGTCGCTGATGCCGCAGGCTTTCATGATTGCAAAGGAGACGCAGTCGGTGAGGCCCCACGCCTTGTCTTGACGAGCGATGTACAGGCCATAGCCCTTTTCAAAATCCTCGCGATTGATGGGGATGACGGTGATTTGCGCATCATTCCGTATAAACGAGAAAATACCAACGGCAAATTTCCTCAGATGCGGCTGTGAGAGGTCATCCGCAACTTCAAGCAGGACGAATTCGCTGGTAATCAGTTTTCCGACAATGGCGCGCTGCCATGCCACCGCCCGTTCATGCAGAGCATCATCTACAAGCGTAAGCGCCAAGAAAAAACTGGTATCAAGAAATGTGCGATTCATCTTTTTGGCAGGCCCTTGGTGTAGTGATGATGCTGGGCCGCAAAGTCCGGCGGTAACCCACCCTCAATCGCCATCGCCGCAATGGCCGCCAACCCGGTGGAACGGCCTTCCTCCACCGCGATGACGCGCACTTTTGTACCCGGCGCAAGACCCTCGGGCGGCTTTTCAAAAACCACCTGTTTCCCATCAAACTTACCGTCAACAACAACCATGGGAATCTCCTTACATTCGCTTGGTATTCTACCATATCCCATCAGCCATCCGATACCTCGTCACGCGTGTCCTTAATAGTAGGGAATAGTAGGGCGAGAACAGTGGCCACAATATTCACAAAAAGGCTGAATCCTGGTCGCATCATCTGACCATACCATCATTCGGCGAAAAATCTTTCAGGATAGTCCAAGCCCTCCGCTCGCAACATTGCCACCCGTCCCACATCATTGCTATTCACCCCCACAATTGGCATGTCAAAACGGCAAAATTCTTTTACCTGCATCGGCACGGAGGCTTCAACGGCGTAATCGGGATTGTCGCTGGCCGCCGGCAGAAACGCGTCGAGAAATTCCCCAATGGTATCCAGTGCCGGTCCCCGCTCCGGTTCATCCGGAAACCGTAGGATCAGCAGGATTTCCTTCTCCGCCGCAGCAATGTCAACGCGCATGATTGGATAGGCGCGGGTTTGCTGTCCTTGCACCGCCCCGTCGTCAACCACATAGAGTCGATATGGGTGCAGCGCCCGACCGCGGCTGTTGAAAAATGACATTAATTGCAGTGCTTTCAACCATTGCTCCCAAGTCGATCAATTACTCGGCGGATCGTGGCGCAGCAGCGCCCGAAAACCGGCCTGCGCAAAATGATGGTCGTGGGTTAGGGCATCACTGATGCCGCGGTCCTTCATGATTTCAAAGGAGATGCAGTCGGTGAGGCCCCAATTCTTATCGGTGCGTTTTTCATACAATTGGCGTCCAAGTCGCAGCCAAGTCG
>CAIPTQ010000335.1 GCA_903868035.1 uncultured Phycisphaerales bacterium | reverse complement strand
TTCCGCCCGCGCTTCCTCGCCCCAATTCTTCTCATATTCGTCACCCCAATGCCGCAGTCGTTCATAATCCTGATCCACGGCGGCGGCTTGCATGCCCTGGCGGATGCGCTCCTCCTCATACGCCATCGACACGCCGTCCCGTTCGTCACCTCCGCCCGCACAGGACGCCCAGCGCAGACCCTTGCGAATTGCCATGAACGCCAGCGCCCCGCCGACGCTGACCAGCGCCACCGCCCCGACCGTCACGATCGCCGCGTGAACTCCGCCGGCGACATCCACCACCTCAGGTATGGTCATTTCCGCCACCATTGTTGGTACTCCTATTTCGTTTGCCCGCTCCGATGACCACGCCGAACGCCAGCCCGATCACGAAGCCGAATGAAAAAACCACCATGACTTGCCTCCTGTTACATTCGCTTGAGAGATTGATGGATTGTTGGGTCGGCTAATCACGCGCTCCGCCGCCCTGGTTGCGTTATCCCGACCAGATGATTTTCAAAACGATCCGCAGCAGCGACCAGACGATCCACCAGACCAGATACAGCCCGAGGCAGGTCATCAGCACCGCCAGGGGAAAGAAGGCATTCACCCAGCCGATGACATTCAGCAGCGGCATCCAGTTGATCGCCGGCAGCTTGGGCAGGACGTCCACCACCGCCTCGACCTTGGCGGCCAGCATGTCGGAGAGCCAGTCGATCAGCCACCGCGCCGCGTCGAGGAAGTATTGGCCGATGTTCCAGTCCGCCAGAATCGGATTGTGTTGTAGCCGCCACATGCCGCACGTCCTTTCAGTACGTTCTTTTAGTAGTGTTCAATAGGCCCGTATGTCCTTGATGACTTGATGCAGGAAGGCGATCACCACGAAGATGGCCACGAACGCTCGGATCGCCACGCGGAACGCGCTCATGTACTTACTGTTGAAGTCGAGATCGAAGTTCTGGACCCCCTCGAACCAGGGGATGGGGATCGTCAGCTTGTACACCTCGCTGGCCGGCAGCGACGGCGGGACTTGCAGCCACGCCAGAATTTTCTGGCGGATGCGATCCCAGGGGCCGCCGGTGCCATACTCGCCGTAGTTGATGCCGGTCTCCGAAGTCGAGGAACTCCTTTGCGTGCCCGGCCCGGCATCCACCACCTTGCCGCCGACGATGCCCCCGCCGCCGGTCAACGGCGCGCCGGTGCCCGGACCCGGTCCTTGCGGCCGGTAATTGGCGGGCTGCGAACCGGGGGCGGCGGGCGCGGTGCTGGAGACGCCGTTGCTCTCCGTGCCGCCGTTGGGCTGCGTGGAGGCCGGCAGCGGATATTCCGGCGGGGCATAGGGATTGTTCGCACCCCCCTGGCCAAAGCCGTAGCCCGACCCTTGGGTGGGGTTGCCCGCCATGTCGCTGGGATTGGTGCCGGCGGGCCGTGGGGCTGATTGATCGTCCGGCACGGTCGTGGGCGGGGCCGGGGCGGTGTCCGGCGGCGGGGCGATGTACGCCGGCCAGGACACATCCAGCGTCTTCTGCTGGGCGGTGTCCGCCACGCTTTGCACCAGCGGCGTCAGGGTGACGGTGAACGTCAGCGCCGGGTTGTCTATGCCGCTGATATTGATGTTCAGGTCCCAGGTGCCATGCTCGGCATCCCGCGCCGGGGTCGGAGTCGCCAACGCCACCAGACCCGAAGCGGCCTGGCTGCCCGCGAGCGTCACCCGGATATCCGTATGCGCCCCGCCATCGGCGGCATTCCCCAGGACGATGCCGGTGACGTGAATGACGCCGCCGTTGGCGCTGGTGCGCTGGGCGCTGAGCGCCGCGGCGAAGGGCGGCAGGGGGTTGCCGTTGGGATCGGTCGGATTGCCGTTGTCGTCGACGGGGAATTCGGCGGCTCCCAGCACGTCGAAATAGGCCCGCAGCAGGATGTCGCCGCCGTAATGGTTCTTGACCACCAGGCGGCAGTGCGTGGCATTGGCCCCGCCATTGGCCCCCTGATATACCCCCGAGGCCGAGGAGGAACTGGCATCGCCGTTGGCAAAGCCCCGGTAGTTGTTCCAGCATGCGCCGGAATAGGTCCAGGTGCCGTTGGCGTCGCGCTTCTCGATGTACCCTTCCACGAAGGCCACATCGTTGCCGTCGGTGCCGTGATACTGGACCGACCACTTCGCGCCCGCCGGTTCGGTGTTCCAGCCGCCCAGGGTGTAGGAGAACGTGCCGGCCCGTGCCGCCGTGGTGAACAGCAGCCAGGCCAGCAGCGTCACCACAAGTTGCGCTGATTTTTGGAGAGGATGACCATGCGCCATAGGAAGGTTCCCCAGATAAGGCACGCCGCCAGCGCCACGCACATGCCGATGCTGATGAGCGTGGCGAGTTGGCCGGTGATGTTTGTTAGCAGTTGAATCAGTTGTGTTGCTTGATCTTCGGTCATGTTCAGGACTCCTTATTGAAAAGGGAGGGGGAGAGAGGAAAGGCCCTCTCTCCCCGCAGCCTTTGGGGGAATCGGGGGGGGGGGTTAGCCGCACTTGTTTGCCCACTTGATGCCCTTGCGGACCGCCAGGAAGGCCAGTGCGCCGCCCACCGCCACCAGCACCACCGCGCCGATCTTGGTGATCACCGCCGTGGTGCCCGCGGCGATATCCACCCCGGTGTCCGGCAGGGAGAACCCGCCGCCGTCGGCGAACGTCGGGATCGACGCCGCCAGGGTGATGACCGTGGCGATTCCCGCCACATACGCCTTGCGAAGTTTGCTCATGGCAAACCTCCTCTAAGGAAACCCGCCGCACGGCCACGGAACGCGCGTCCCGAATAGACCGCACAGCGCCATACCGCGTGGACCGCTGCGCCATGGAGATTCACAGGCGCTTGGTCCACGTGTTGTGCTGGCCGGTGTAGAAAATGGCGAAGTGCAGGACCATGCAGAAGGCGATGCCGTAGAAGCCATGCACCAAAACGAACGCCCAGGGACTGGCCCATTCCATATGCCACCTCATGTGTGCAGGAGGACAATTTGCAACGGGCTTATCTCTACTGTGTGACAAAATGCGGTTTCAAGGGAAATGTCGGATAGATTCGTGTGTAACGTGGCGCACAACGTGGGCGGGGTTATTCATGCTTGCTGTAAATGCAGTTCCTGATTGAAGTTCTGTGTGCGCTGGGGTGAGTGTTGGATCCATTGAGTTTTATTTAATTGTTGGAGGGAATAGATAGGCAAGAGCGCAACGTGGGACCGCTGATCCAAAGGGAAGGAGTTTCCTCCCCCTTGGAACCCTCACCTTTTCCCGCCCCGCCCCAACTCCCACCCACCCGCCCTCCCGCCCACCCCAATGAGGAAGTAGCCGCCGACCGGATGACTTTCATTTTAACTCCAGCCGTCAAGGTCCCTCCCCACCCCGATGGGGTCCCCTCCCGCTGGGCGATCCACCGTTGACCGCTTCCGTTGGCACGCGGGGGGGGGGCGTCATCCGGCCAGCGTGGCAGGGTGCGTTTGTTGTACGGGCAGCGTTGCCTGCCCACGTTTTTGGAGGTGCCATATGGCAATCGCAGTCTATCTAGTTCACTACCAGCGT
>CAIPTQ010000334.1 GCA_903868035.1 uncultured Phycisphaerales bacterium | reverse complement strand
GCCCAGCCGGCAGGGCGAGCATCCCGCGGACATACGCCGTGAGCGGAGCGGTTTTTGAAACCTCCAGGTCGGCATACACCCAAGGCTGCCGGCCGAGCCGTTCACGCGCCGTCTCGTCAATCGCCAAGCCCTCCATCGGCGGAGTCGCGTCCAGTCCGATCCACTGCGCGCGCCAGTCCGCCGTCGCGAGGAGGCCGACACTCCAGTGCGCCGGGGCGCTCCACGAACTCTCTGCGCCCGCTTCGTCCCAGACGCGCACTTTCCACCAGCATTGCTGCCGCGTCGCGAGCGTCCGGCCCGCATACCCGATTTGCTGCATTTGATCGGAGTTTACTTTCCCGGTGTCCCAGAGATCGCCCGCGCCTTGCGTGAGCAGTTCCGGCGAGGAGGCGACGATGATCTGGTAGGCGGTCTGGCGCACGCCGCGCGCACCGGTCTCCGCCTGGAGAATCCATCCGAGCCGCGGATGGAGTTCGCCAATGCCCTCGGGATCCACGCGATATTCGCAGCGCAGATGGGTCACCGGCACGCGCGCGGCCAGTGGCGGAAGACCGCCCGCGGCGAAACAGAACAGCAGTAGAAAAAATTTCCGGATGGTCATGGGGGTAAGTCGCCGGGCGTACGTTCACCCTAGTACGCGGATCGTCCGGGCCGACACACGAAAAATCGGACGGTCACGCCATGCGGCCCGGTTCGCCGAATCCAAGCCGGGGTTGGGGCCTTGGGTGAGGCCCCGGTTAATTGGCCTGGGGGTGGAAGCGCTGGTGCAGCGCCTCGACCCGGTCCTTGAGGGTCTGGTCGGTGGGGAACAGTTTGGCGCCTTCGTCGATCGCGGCGAGGTGGCCGGCAGTCGGGAGTATTTCCGAGGAGGCGAGCCAGGTGTCGGCGATCAGGACGTAGACTTGAGGCGTGGCTCCTTGCTGGAGCGAGGCGAGGGCGGGCTCCATGACGTCGATGGCCTGCCGTTGGGTGAGCGGTTTGGGCGTGGTATCGAAGCGGGCCTTGGCCAGCAGGTAGGAGCTTTGCCGGTCGAGGGGGCCGTTGGCGGCGACGGTTTCGAGTAGTCGCCGGACCTCTTTGGCGTCTTCGGTCAGACCGGCCAAGAGGCAGAGGCTTTCGTTGGTGCGCGAGGTTTGGGCTGCGTTGGCCCGGGTGAGGAGGGCCTTCGCGGCGTCCGTCTGCTTCGTTACGATCAAAGCGGTGGCTTTGACGGGCAGGATCTCGGCATCGCCGATGGACTGGAACTGGACGTCTTCCTTGGAGAGCGTTTTATCGGTGAGTTTGAAGACGCTTAGCTTGTATTGGCCCGTGTCGGCGTAATTGCGGAGGAGGTCCTCGAACTTTGCGGTCGACATGCCGTAGGCGGTCTTGAACGCCTGTTCGGTGGGTTGGCCTGCGTCAAGCAGTTGGATGAATTGGAACAGGCTCTTCGTGTATTGGTTGTTTCCCCCGTAGAGGTTGATATGGACGAACGCCCACGAGAACATGCGGAACTGGGGTGTGTCCGGTGTGGCGGGGTCGAAGATAGGGCCGAGGCGGGCGCTTTGATCCACCTCGAAGAATTCGGCGAAACCTCGCGAGGGGTCGT
>CAIPTQ010000333.1 GCA_903868035.1 uncultured Phycisphaerales bacterium | reverse complement strand
TGCCGCTGCTGGCGACGCTGCGGGATTCCCAGGAACTGTTCGTCGCCGATTATGCCCGCCGCGCCGTCGCTGCGATCAACGGCGAACAGGTCGCCCCGGTCGATCTTTCGCCCAAGCTGGCCGGCGATCTGGCCCTGCTGCCCGCCGACACGGCCCTGGCGGGCCAAAGCTCGGGGCTCAACACGCAGCGGCTGTCCATCGCCGCCCTCATCGAAACCGCCATCGCCAACGACGCTGCCGCCAATGCCGCCAACATCCCGGTCATGCCCGGCATGCCGGCGCCGCAAAAACCCGACGCCCAGAAGCTCATCCAGCAGGCCACCGCGCAACTGCTCACGCTGCTGGAGCGCGTCGGCAACATCCGCCTCGATGCCGTCACCTTCGGCTTCAACTGGACGAGGGACATCAACCCTCCCCCCAATGCGATCCCGGCCCCGGACAACCCCATGGACGCGCCCGTCAACAACTCCGAACACGGCTGGTTCGCCCTTATTGTCCGCGGCCAGTATGACTCGGCCGCCGCCATCACCGCCTTCAAGTATCTGGTCGGCGAAAACGCCATCATCACCCCCGCCGCCAAGCCCGGCGACGTCACCATCATCGCCGACAAGGACGGCTCGACTGTTCTGCTCATCCCCAACAACCAGCAGCTCATCTTCCTCATCGCCTACGGCGAAAAAGACCTCAAGGCCTCGCGCGACGTCTTCCTTGCCGCCCTCAAGTCCGGCCAGGGCGGCATTGCCGACAACCAGGACCTCGCCGCCCTGATGAAGACCATCGATATCAAGGCCCCGCTCTGGGTGGTGTGCAAATTCACCGATTATTTGTCCAAGCAAATGATGAACGGCGCCTTCAAGACCTTCACGCTGGACACCAAAGCCGTGAAGGACGGGGGCACGGAGTTCACCTTCAAGGCCCAGGCGGCGGATGCAGACAAGGCCAAGGCCGCCGTGGATAGCATCACCCCCGGCCTGAAGAGCACGCAGGATGCGATCAAGCAGGAAGCGGCGGCCCGGCCCGCGATGAAGCCCCTGGAGGAGTTGCTGGGATCGATCAAGGTGTCCGCCGAAGGCACCACCGCCACGCTGACGGGCAAGCTGCCGCCGGACCTGCTCAACGCGGTCATGGGCCAACTCCCGTTCCTGGAAATGCTGGCCCCGCGAGAGGTGGCACAGCCGATGCCCGGGCAGGACACGCCGCTGCCGGCCCCCGCCCCCGACTTCCGGTGATACCGCAGTAATTCAACTGTTCAACCGCTGGCAAGCCAGGCTCGCCGCCAGCAGCGCCGCGCCCAAGGCCGCCGTCATATACGCCTCCCTCTTCCCCACGCGAGCCATGCCGAATCCCGGACCCAGGCCATGCCATTGCAGCAATCCCCCCGCCGCCACCGGCACACCCACCGCCCACAGCACCCACATCGGGCTGCCATACTTGAGCATCTCCCCCGCATCCCCCACCCGCCCCAGCGACCCCGCGCTCACATAAACCCCGTTGGCTAGCAGACAAAACCCCGAGAAAATCTCCACCGTCACCAATCGCTGCCGCAGTCTCCACAGCACCAGCGCCACCGCCGCCGGCAGCACCGCCCCAAACACCGGCCCGCCCCACGCCACGAGCAGCGGATGCGGATTGGGCGACACCTCCGTGCGCGAGAAACCCCACGCCGGCCACTGCAACTGTGTCACCGCCCCGCCCGTACACAGTGCCGCAAGCATGTGCCCGCATTCATGCACCAGCATCATGCCCAGCCAGCAGGTCGCCAGCAGGCCCAGGACAAAACCGACGCGTGTATTCATGCCCATCATGTACGTCCCGAATATTGTCCCATACCTTGACGCTGATCTTGTAGCTGTTGAGTTCTGGCCTGGCTTTTAATTGTGGCGAATTCGCCATAATTAAAGCCGGGGTTGTGGACGCGTTCCCATATGCCGAGAAACTCGACCGTGTTGCGGTTGCGGAGCCAGTCGGAAATGAAGAAATCGCCGTCTTTGGCTTTGAGCATGGGTGCCGCATCCCCGCGCCATACCACCATATCACCACGTTCTTCTTCACATCGCCTTGAGCACCTTGCCGGCGTTGGGCACCACATATTGCACGCCGCCGGCCTTGCGGTAGTCGTAGTCGGCATCTTTATGGCGGCCGCGCTTGAGCGTTTGGCCCGGACCCGCCTGCATTCGCCAATCCACCAGCATGTCGCCGGCCGTGCTGGCCAGCACCTCGGTCATCTGCGCGAGCTTGAAGTCCTGCGGCACGGTTTGTTGGGGGGGCAACGCCAGCTTGCGGGCGGACACTTCCGGGTCGGTGTACCAGATGCCGGTGGGCTCCTTGGGCTCCTTGGGCAGGGCGTAGCGCCGCAGAACGCGGCCCGCCGCCAGGGTGCGCGGGTGGACCTCGCACTCGAAGTTGATGGCCTGCATGGAACTGGTGAGGTTGGTGACCTTGCCGCCGATCTTGAACGACCAGGGGCCAAAGCCATGCCGCTGGTAGCCGGGGTTATTGGCGTCCAGGGGCAGATCGCACCAGGCGCCCAGATTTTTCTGGAAGAACTCCAGCGCCGTTTCCATGCGGGTGGCCACCGCGTCGTCGGCGGGGGCCGGCCATTTGGCCTCCTGGAGAAAACGATCCAGGCGCGGATGGGCGGAATGGGCGGGCGCGGCATCACGGCGGATCGGCCCGGCGTCGTCCACGCCCAGCGGGCCGGTGTCGCCGGGCAGGATACCCGCGTCGGGGTCGCGGCCCAGCGGGCCCAGGGCGGTCGTGGCCGCATCATCATCGGGAGAGAGGGTATTGACTCCCAAAACGCCGGGGATGTACAAACCTGCCATCGCTCACCTCGCTTGCGGGCCTGGGGACGCATCGGTTCCGGGCTTGATATTCTAGGGCCTGCGGATCGCCAAGAAGAGCAAATATCTCACCATATTGGCGGAAGCTTGTCCAGAATCGTAAGGTCAGCCCTGACCCATGGGCCGCCGCCCCCCGAGCAAGCCCCGCAAAAACGGCGATGCTGGCAATCCCACGATTGCCAGCATCGCACCCATAGGACCGGAGCTCGTGC
>CAIPTQ010000332.1 GCA_903868035.1 uncultured Phycisphaerales bacterium | reverse complement strand
GCCGCCGAGGAGGGCGGAGAGTTCACGGGCCAGGCCGACGTGGCAGAAGCAGTCGGTGCGGTTGGAGGTGACTTCGACGTCGAGGACGTGGGTGGGGGCGGCGGCGCCTTGGGCGTCGGCGGTGGATTCGATGGGGAGGCCGGCGTTCATGAGGGCGTCGGCGGCCGCGGCGGCCGCGGGGGTCGGCGAGAGGTAATCGGCGATCCAGTCGAGGGCGATTTTCATGGCTTGGTCCGTGGTCAGTGGTCCGTGGCCAGTTACAGGTGACTGGCCACACCGTACAGCGCGGATCGGATGGTCGCTCCCTTACGGTCGCGGCTCCGATATACTCAGTGGTGATGGCCGCCGGGGCCGTGGACGTGGCCGTGGGCGAGTTCATCGGGGGTGGCTTCACGCACGTCCTTGATGGTCACCTCGAAATGCAGCGTGATGCCGGCGAGGGGGTGGTTGGCGTCGATGGTGACGGTGTCGGCATCAATCTTGGCGATGGTGACGACATGCTGGTGGCCTTGTTTGTCCTGGGTGCGGAACTGGGCGCCGACGACGATGGCGTTGTTGCCGAAGGCGGTTTTGGGGACGCTGTTGATGAGTTTTTCATCACGGGGTCCGTAGGCTTCCTCGGGGGGGACGATGACGGAAAGGGCATCGCCGGGGTTTTTGCCATCGAGGGCTTTTTCGAGTCCGGGAATGAGGCCGCCGGTGCCGTGGATGTAGGGGAGGGGTTGGCGGTTTTCATTACTGGTGGAATCGATGACGTGGCCGTCGGGGTTTTTAAGGGTGTAGTCGATGGTGACGACGGCGTTCTTGGCGACCTGCATGGGAATGCTCCTGAAAGACGCGCGGCATTGCGCGGGAGGGAAATGGTAGCGGAAGGGGGGGGAAAAGTCGCGGGATGCAATTTTCGATTTTCGATTTTTGATTTTCGATTTAAGGAATCTCCCGGCCACGATTTAAGGGGGGCACATTAAACGTCCCAGTCCTCATCGTCCGAATCCCCTGGCTGAATTGGACTAGCGGCGAGTGTGCGCCAGGCGTCCAGGACTTCAGTCTCTGCGCCGGCGGCGTGCAGGCGGGCCGTGACCGGCGCGGTGTCCGCCTTAAACTGGGGAAACGCCAGGAGCAGGATCATCAAATCACGGAGGTCCGAGCCGCCCTTGGGCTGATCGCGGCGATGCACGTAGGAGAGCACTTTCTGGGCGATGAGTTCCTCGGGTATCGGCACGCGCACATCGGCGACGAGCTGGTTGGGGGGCAGGGCTTCCACCTGACGGACATCGGCCAGATGGCGGTTCTTAGGCTCCCGCAATTGGAACACGCGGAAGCCCTTGCCATCGGCGACCGCGCGGACGCGGGCGGCGATCATGAAGCTGCGGGCGAGATGGGCGCGCAACTCCTCGGCCAGTGCCGCGGCGCGGGTGGAGAGAATGTCCACATCCTGGGTCATCCGCGGCTCATCGACATAGGCGTTGACGGCCTGGGCGCCGAAGAGGGCGGCATCGTCGCGGTGGCGCAGGAATTCCAGGACCGCTTCCTGCAAGGTGGCCAGGGGCAGCGGTTCCTTCATCGCGAACTCCCGAATGGTAATCGAACCATCGCCGAACATGACCCAAGTATAGCATATCTACTTGGCCGAAACCGTGGTCGCCGGCGCCATTGCAGCCGGCGCGGTCGCGGCGGCCGCCGGCAAGGTCACCTTGGCTGTCATGCCGACGGCGAGGCGGCGATCTCGGTTATCGCAACGCAGGCGAACCTCAAACGTGCGGATGTCGCGCTTGGTGCGGGAGACGTCGCGCTGGGTGGCGTAATCGGCGTCCACGGCACGGTAGAAGACGGTGCCTTCGAGGACGTCGTCGGACGGAAGTTGAACGGAGAGTTTATCGCCGAGGTGGATGCGTTCGATGTAGGATTCCTCGACGTCGATGCGAACCCAAAGGTCGTCGGGGTTGATGAGGGTGACGATGGGCTGGGCGGGGTTGACCATTTCGCCCGGACGGGCGGCGCGGACATCGACGATGCCGTCGATGGGGGCGCGGATTTCGGTGTAGCCAAGCTGGATTTTGGCCTTGTCGATCTGGGCCTGAATGATGGGAATCTGGCGGCGGCTGACTTCGAGCGAAGCGCCGCGGGCGGCGACCTGTTCGAGGTTGGCCTTGGCGACGTCCACGGCGGCCTGGGCGATGGCGACCTGGCGTTTGTTGACTTCGAGGGCGGCCCGGCGGGCGGCGACTTGTTCGAGGTTGGCCTTGGCGACGTCCACGGCGGCCTGGGCGGCGTCCTTCTGTTTGCGGACGGCTTCCAGGCGGGCCTTCTGGGATTCGTAGGCCATGCGGGTCTGGTCGTACACTTGCACGGATTCGGCATTGCGTTTCCAGGCTTCCTCGGTATGGACGAAGGTGAGGCGGGCGTTTTCGACATCGGCCTCGGCCTGCGCGACCTGGGCGGAGGCGGCGGCGAGGGATGCCTGCGCCTGGGCGATCTGGGCGGCGGACTGGGCTTCCTGATAACGCACGTCGGCCTCGGCCTGCGTGACCTGGGCCGAGGCGGCGGACAGCGAGGCCTGGGCCTGGGCGATCTGGCTGGCGGTCTGGGCTTCCTGGAAGCGGAGGTCGGCCTGGGCGACGGAAATCTGGGTGGCGGCCTGCTTTTCAGTTTGCTCGAAGACGGCGATGTCGGCCTGCCACTGGTCGGGCTGGATGAGGGCGAGGAGGTCGCCTTTTTTAACCGGATCGCCCTGTTGGACCTTGAGTTCCTGGAGGCGACCGGCGACCTGGGAGCTGACGATGACGTTGTCGGTGGTGACGATGCCGGTGAGTGTGAGCTGGCCCTTGGTCTGATGGGTGTAGTAGTAGACGCCACCGGCGATGGCGGCGGCGAGGATGAGGAGGAGGATGAGGCGGCGGAGCATGGGGAACCTCGCAGGAGAGAGAGTCGAATATGGGAGAGGGTATGGGGAATGGCGGGGAATGCAAGTTTTGCGGGGGAGGTGGGAATTGTTTTTAAGACGGAAGATGCTGCGGAGTTGCGGAGGATCAGTAACCGGGGCGCGCCGTTTGGGTCGGACGTAGGGCAGGCGGAGCCGGTGGAGGAATGTCGGCGGTACGATGCGAGGCGGCCGCGCGGGCAGCCAGGGGAAGAGGAAAGTAATAAATTGGAGGATGTAAATGTGTGGCAAACGGCGGCGCATCAAGGCCCAAGGCGGGAAATGAGCGGAAAATGATTCCTGGCAACCGTTCCCTTCTCCCTTTCCCATTTCAAGCCAGGGCATTCGCCGCGCACTTTGAGGCAACCCCGACTTTTTAGCCAGAGCCGACTTTTCCTGTCGGGGAGTGAGAATGGGCGCGCGGGCCGGCGAAAACGATGCTAAAATGGATGGACGAGGGTAGCCGGTGGACACCAGCGTACCACCGGGATTGGCGGTGGTAGCTGATGTTGATACCGGAGAGATTAACCCAATTTACTTTACGATGACGGTTGTCGGACGACCATCGGCACCGGTGCCGCCTGTGGCGCCCGTGCTGCCGGTACTGCCAGTGCGGCCGGTAGCACCAGTGGACCCGGTATCGCCGGTGTTGCCGGTGTTGCCTTGATTGCCGGTATTGCCCTGGGGACCGGCGGGGCCCCTGCAAGCCATCATGCCGAAGGCGCAGACAAACAAGGCGACGGGAATCAAATACTTCATAAAAGTGCTCCTGAGGAGGCGTGAAGGGGCTGGATTCCCGGCACAATGCCGGGAACACATGAATAGCGGGTTGACGGGCAGGCGGGGCGGGTCATTTAGGCGTGGAGGACTTGGATTCTTTGTCCACGGTGACGGTGCCGTCGGGATGTTGGACGGTGGTTTCAGTTTTTACGGAGGTGCCATCAGGGCCGGTGACGGATTTGGACGTGGATTCAATTGTGCGGTCGCAGGCGGAAAGGCAGGCGGCGCAGGCGAAGGTTCCGGCGATGAAACCGCAACGGAGAAATGGGGAGATGGTCATGGGAGGCTCCTGTAGGAGAAATGGAATGACACAAGGGTCGAACAACGACAATGCCGGGTGGCGCGGGGAATCATCGATATGGGGCGAGGGCGAAGATACCTTATCAGCAAAGGCTGGCACGCTGGATACTGCCGTGCGCCAATGATTCAAGGGTACGTAAGTACGCAAGCCCAGGCTGATGCGGCTCACCGAAGTATGAGCACAATCACCACGATGACGATGATGAGTCCAAGCCCACCGCCGCCCCAATAGATATAGGTGGCGCCAAGAAGAGGCGAAAGAGCATGTGCGAGAATGGAAAACATGATACGACTCCTAAAAAGACCGATCCACACCCGAGAAATCAAAAAAAAGCCGACGTGATTCAACACCCAGAGGGTACTGAACCGCGTCGGCTTACTCACAAACGGGCCTCCCCTGCGGCAGGGCTGCCCTCCATTAAGTCATCCGAAACGAACACTGATGCTCTACTGTTACTATAGCGCGGGAATTGGACGAAGCAAGCGAATTGTGGACATCCCGGTTCCGTGAACCGCAAAGGCACCGCCGCCTGAAATGCTTTGCGTTGGAGCAGAATCTGGTCACATGCTTCCGTGAGTTCAAGATTCAATAGCGTCGCGGCTCGGGGACGTGGTGCAAGGTGCTAAATCGGGTGCATGGTCACTCGGTAGAGTTTGCCTATTTTTGGCGCGTGAATTCAACGGTGGCGGCATTGGGGTCATTGAAGCTGGTGGGGCGGAAGGCGGTGGCGCCGCTGGGCATGGCGATACGGAGGGTGTCGCCGTTGAGTTCGTAGATGCCGTGTTGGGTTTCGTCCTTGCCGAGGGGGTTTTTGCCGGAGAGGTCGATTTCCTTGGGATTTTTGGAGGGATCAAGTTTGAAGTCGATGGGATCGTCCTTGCCGTTGGTTTTGCCGATGGCCTTGTCGCCTTCGAAGCGGAGGGCCATGTCATTATTGGGGAGATTTTGGGCGGGCATGGTGCCGAGCGTCATGGACTTGGCGGTCCAGTTGCCCTGGAGGGCGTCCTTGTCGGACTTTGTGGAGTTGTCGGACTTGCCACAGGCGCCGAGGAAGAGTGCGGCGACGAGGAGAGTGATGAGGGCCAATTGTTGGTTCATGATGCGCTCCAAAAAATGAGGTCAGGAAAGGAATGGGTGAATCGTAACAGCGGGAGTGACGTGGAGGCAAACGCACATGCTGGAATATGTGCGCGGACAACCCTGAGTTTGTCATGGCCTGGGATCACTTGAGATATTCGGGATTCAGGCCCTCGAGTTCCTTCAAAATGAACCGCCCGTCCTTGCGGATTAGCACGTTGTCAAAGTAGAGTTCGCCCCCTCCTACCGCCGGGTCCTGGCGGAGCACCAGGTCCCAGTGGATGGCGCTGTGGTTGCCGTTGGAGGCTTCTTCGTAGCATTGGCCGGGGGTGAAGTGGATGGAGCCGGCGATTTTTTCGTCGAAGAGGATGTCCTTCATGGGCTTGGTACACCAGGGGTTGAAGCCGATGGCGAATTCGCCCACATAGCGGGCACCCTCGTCGGTGTCGAAGACTTCATTGAGGGATTTGGTGTCGGAGGAGGTGGCGTTCACGATTTTGCCGTCCTTAAAGACCAGGCGCACATCGGTGTGGGTGAGGGCGCGGTAGACGGTGGGGCAGTTGTAATGGATGATGCCGTTGACGGAGGTGCGGACGGGTGCGGTATATACTTCTCCGTCGGGAATATTGCGCTGGCCATCGCACTTTAAGGCGGGGATGCCCTTGATGGAGAAGGAGAGGTCGGTGTCGCCGGGGCCTTGGATGCGGACTTGGTCGGTGCGTTCCATGAGGGCCTTGAGGGGTTCCATCGCCCGGCTCATCTTGGCGTAATCGAGGGTGCAGACGTTAAAGTAGAAATCCTCGAAGGCCTCGGTGCTCATCTCGGCCATCTGGGCCATGGAGGGGGTGGGCCAGCGGAGCACGACCCAGCGGGTCTTGTTGATGCGAATGTCGCGGTGGACCTTATTCCAGACGGTCTGTTCGTAGAGTTTTTGTTTGTCCACGGGTACGTCGGATAGTTCGGAAACGTTAAGATTGCCGCGGAGGCCGATGTAGCAGGCCATGCGCTGCATTTGCTCTTTTTCGACGTGGGCGATGGTGTCCCATTGTTCCTGGGTGCCGGCATTCATGAGGGCGCGCTGAATCTCGTTGGACTTGAGGAGCACGAGGGGGCGGCCGCCGGCGGCGGCACAGGCGCGCACGACCTCCTTGGTGAAGTCGTGGGGGATGTCGATGGCTTCGATGAGGACGAAATCGCCGGGTTTTACGGCACAGGAGTATTGGATGAGGAGGTTGGCGAGTTTGGTGTAGCGGGGGTCGAGCATGACGGGCCTTTCAAAGTGTCGCGGCATTAAGCGTTGGAACCAAACTGGTTTATGGCGTTCAAATACGCCTCCCGCGAAGGGAAGGAATTGGCGAATTCCTTGAGTTGAGCTTGGGCCGCCGCGAGTTCCGCCTGTTTCTCCGGGTTTTCAAAGGAACTCAGCGTTTTCATGGACCGCAGCGCCCGTTCAGTAGCGACCATTTCATTCTCATCACCCAACCCTTCCATGGAAGCGACAATCGTCAGATCCACAGCAGCTTCCAATTCCGGGTGCGGCGCCACAGCCATAGAGAAACACCACCGGCGAACGGCATCCAGCATGTTGTGCTTCAGGCGCTCGCGCATCGCCAGCATTTCCGCATCTATCACATCATCATCCGCGTCGTCGAAATCGTCAGACGCCAGCAGCGTCTCATCATCATTCTCGTCCAAGTCCTCCGCATATTCCCCATCGTCGTCAAAGCTCTCATCGCCCTGATGGAAGACGCATTCCACATCCTCGCGGTCCATGAACTCCTCAAGCGTGAGGCCCTGCAGGCGCCGGACCAAGTCGACCTGGCGGCCGACGTAGAGCAGATTGCCGTCCTCATCGCCAAAGTCGCCGATGTCGGCGTGTTCTATGTCGCCGGCGCCGCCGATGATCTTCACGCAGCGCTCGGCATCGGCGGGCATGCGGAAGGGGTGGGCGCGGGTCCAGCGCATCGCCGAGGCGACCAGTTGCCGCAATTCGGCCAAGTCCATTTTCACCATGCGCATGCCATCCGCCTGGCTGCGCTGGCGCAGCGTCTCACGCAGCCCGACGGGGTCGATTTCCAGCCGGTAGAACGCATCCTTCAGGCCGATGCAGTCGCGGTCGATCAGGAAGAACGCCCCCACGGTCTGGCCGCCGCGGACGGGGCGCATGACATGCAGGCTGATCATGCGCTGGTCTGACGAGCAGCCCATCCAGCACTCGCAAGTGTCTTCGGCGGTGCCGGCGAGGCGCGACAGGGGGCTGGCGCCGAGCATGCGGTGGCGAGCGTGTTTTTTTTCTTTGGAACGGGCCTGGCGTTTTTCCTGGCTGCGTTTGGACATGTCGGGCACCTCCGTGTGACAGGGATGCAGATACAATAACTCCTGCCGCCGGAAACTCAATGGACCGGCACGGCCAATCACGATACGCTGGAGCGCAGCCCGATTAGGAGTACCCACGTGTCGCCACCACTCGTTCCCCCCGTTATTGACGCCCCGTTGCGGGCGCTGCTCCAACTGGCCGTGCGCGAAGACCTGGGCGCGGGCGGCGTGGCGGGGGACAGGACGGTGCAACTGGCGATCCCCAGGGGAATGCGGGGCGGCGGGACGATAGTGGCGCGGCAGACGGGTGTGATCTGCGGCACGTTTCTGCTGCCGGCGGTTTTGGAGGAGTACGACACGGGCCTGCGCTGTGACGTGCTGGTGCCGGAGGGGGCACTTGTGAACGCGGGGCAGGCGGTGGCGCGGATGGAAGGGCCGATGCGGAGCATGCTTTCGGCGGAGCGGGTGGTGCTGAATTTTCTGGGGCATTTGTCGGGGATTGCCACGCTGACGCGGCGGTATGTGGACGCCGTGGCGGCGGCGGTGGCCGATCCGGTGCGGCGGCCGGCGATTTGCGACACGCGGAAGACCACGCCGGGGTTTCGGGTGCTGGATAAATATGCCGTGCGCTGCGGGGGGGGCGTGAATCATCGTATGGGCTTGTACGACGGGGTGATGCTCAAGGACAACCATTTGGCGGCCCTGCGCGAGAGGCTGGGCAGTGGGTTGTCGCTGGCGGAGTTGACGCGGAGCGTGCGCGGGCAGCTTGAGCCGGGCATCACGCTGTGGCTGGAGGTCGATACGCTGGAGCAACTGCGCGCGGAGCTTATGCCCCAGCCAGGCGGGGCGGACATCATCCTGCTGGATAATTTCACACCCGAGCAGATGCGCCTGGCCGTGGAAATGCGCGACGCAGCGGAATCGAAAATCGAACATCGAAAATCGAAAATACTAGAGGCATCCGGCGGGATCACGCTGGAGAACCTCGCCGCGTGCGCCCGGACGGGTGTCGAGCGGATTTCCATCGGGGCGCTGACGCACTCGGCACCGGTGCTGGATCTGGCGATGGAGCTGGCATGAGTGGTGACAGCAGTGGTCAGGGGTCAGGGGTCAGTGGTCAGGGGGAAATTGGCGCCGTGCTGTTGGCGTTGTGGGACGCGCGTGGGCAGGAGGTGCCGATGGGGGAGCTGTTGCGGCAGCCGGGCGCGACGGTGGCCAAGGTGCAGGCCGCGCTGGAGGATCTGGCGGAGAGTGGATGCCGGATCGAGCGGAGCCCCGGCGGGGTGAGTCTGGCGACGGCGGGCCTGGGTTGCTGGCGGGAACTGATCACCACGCTGGCGCGGCGGCATGGTTGGCGTCTGGGGCGGAAGGCGAGGGTTTATCCGGAAATCGCTTCAACCAACGATGCGGCGTGGGAGGCGGCAGGTGCCGCGGATGGCGACGGCGCGGTGGTGCTGGCGAATGTGCAGAGCGCCGGGCGCGGCCGTCTGGGGCGCGTGTGGCATGCGCAGGCGGGGCAGTCGGTGCTGCTGTCGGTGGTGTTGCGGAACATGCCGGCGGCGGGGATGGACCGGCTGACGCTGCTGGCGGGGCTGGCGACGGCGGAGGGTTTGGAGCGTGCCGTGGAAGGGGCGCAAGGGTCGGTGGGGCGGATCGAGATCAAATGGCCGAATGATCTATTGGTTGCGGGGCGCAAGCTGGCGGGGATTCTGGTGGAGGCCCGGAAACTGGACGGGCCGGGGGGGGGGCCGGGGGGAACCGGGGGGGGGGCGGTGGAGGCGGCGGTGGTGGGGATCGGCATCAACGTGGCGCAGGGGGCGGGGGATTTCCCGGCGGAACTGGCGGGGCGGGGCATATCACTGTTTATGGCCACGGGCCTGATGCTCGACCGGATGCGCGTGGCGGCGGCGGTGCTGGCGCGGCTGAATGATTATCTGACGCGGGGCGACAACGCCGAATGGCTCACCCAATGGAAGGAACGCTGTGGCATGCTGGGCCGCCAGACCACGTTGCGCTCGGGAGACCGCGAAATTACCGGACAGGTGCTGGACATTGACCCGCTGCAGGGGCTGAGCGTGCGGGATGACCAAGGGGTGACGCATTTTCTGTCCGCCCGGACCTGCACCATCGCGTGAAGGGCGGCCGCGTCTTTAAGTCATTCTTATATTTATTATTGTCCATTATTTTTTGACATCCCCCGGGGGAATCGTATCCTTTTTCACATCCCCCTTTTCAGCACCTTCTTCGGCGTTTCGCGATCGGAAGTTCTGAAATGTAAAGGTGGGTCTGTAGCGAATATCGGCAAAAAACTGGTTAAGCGCTCCGGAGGACTTTCCGATGGTAAATTTTGATCCTGCCGTTTATCGCCTGCTTGGCGGTTTGGGCGCGATCTTGACGCCACACCTTGTACGGCTCCGCATGCACACATTCCCGAAACCCCGAAAGGAGGTGGACGGGCACAACGGCACAGACACGATGGCATAGGCCTCCTGCCGGCATCGTCCCGAAGGACGGCCGATGCGGGCCGGCAGAGTGATGCCGGTACGAGGGCTATGCCAGCCAGCAAGGTGAAGCAGAACACGTGTAAGTAACAAAAACTTTTTTTCGGAGTAACATATGAAACGCAATTCCCGTGGTTTTACCCTTGTCGAAATCCTGATCGTCGTCATCATCCTGGGCATTTTGGCCGCGATCGTGATCCCGCAGTTCACCAACGCGTCCAATGACGCCCGCTCGAGCTCGGTCGCCTCCACGCTGCAGACCATGCGCGGCCAGATTGAACTGTTCAAGATTCAGCACGGCGACACGCCGCCGTCCGCCACGGCGCTGGCCACCGTCCTCACCGGCAAGACCAACGCCGGCGACACGACGCAAGCCGTCGCCACCGGCACGCTGGGACCGTACGTGCAGTCGTTCCCGGTGAATCCGCTCAACGGCTGGTCCACCGCCGCCGCCGCCGCCGCCGCCAATGTCGGCTGGGTTTATGTGGTCAATGGCGGGCAGTACACCGTCAGCGCCACCAACACCGCCGGTACGGGAACCATGACCTACTAAGCGGAAGCATTTGCGAAGCGCAAACGAGCGGCCCGGGTTTTTGCCCGGGCCGCTTGGTTTATACTGAAGCCCGATAAACAAAAATGCCGCCTGCCTTGCCCAAAGCACAGGAATCATTTGACCGATGCCGCCCGTATCGTAAATTCAATAAGCAGGTTTGCATCACGATGAACGAACCTGGACGGCTGTTTCGCCCAGCGATAATTTTCCGCAGCACACAAGAGCCAACCTTCAATCAAGGAGTACCCCATGAGTAGAACATCCCGTGGCTTCACCCTCGTCGAAATTCTGATCGTCGTCATCATTCTGGGCATTTTGGCCGCGATCGTGATCCCGCAGTTCACGAATGCCTCCAATGACGCCCGCTCCAGTTCGGTCGCCTCGACGCTGCAGACGATGCGCGGGCAGATCGAGCTGTTCAAGATTCAACACGGCGACACGCCGCCGGCCGCGACAGCGCTGGCGACCGTGCTCACCGGCAAGACCAACGCCGGCGACACCACGCAGGTTGTCGCCACCGGCACGCTGGGACCGTACGTCCAGCAATTCCCGGTGAATCCGACCAATGGCTGGTCCACCGCCGCCGCCGCCGCGGGCGCCAATGTCGGCTGGGTCTACGTGGTGAACGGCGGCCAATACACCGTCACCGCCACCGACACCACCGGCACGGGAACCCTGACCTACTAAAGTATGATCCATAAGAAGCGCAACGGCTCGGTGCGGTTCAACCACACCGGGCCGTTTTTTAATGCCTGCACGTCGTTTTCGGACCTGCGATTACCTGTGCCCTGCTTCGCCCGCGCTTACGCTACGGGTTCCGTTTTGCTGCTCTCTTCAGTCGCCGGGGTTACCGACCGATATTCAACAGGAAATCGCCACTTTTTCTATTGGCCGTGAGACCCTCATGTCCGAAACGCCAAACTATGCTTCCGCAACGTCCCTGCCGGCGCTTCACCGCTCGGTGCCACCGGCCTGGTGGATGTTGCTGCTGGTGGGCCTGCTCGCCTTCGGCGTGTACGCCAACAGCCTGGCCAACGATTTCGCCTTCGACGACTTGGCGATCGCCCGCGGCCCGCACGTGACGCATCTGGAATGGACGGCCATCTGGACCGACAACTACTGGCCCAACACCAACGGCGTGCAGCCCGATGCGCTCTATCGCCCGCTGACGCTGTGGACTTATCTGGCCAACCAGGCGCTGCTGCCGGACGCGGCGTGGGCGTTCCATCTGGTGAATGTCGCGCTGCATGCGCTGGTGACGGTGCTGGCGAGCGTGCTGGCGTGGCGAATTCTGGGGAACAAGTGGGTGGCGCTGGTGGCGGGGATTTTGTTTGCGGTGCATCCGATTCATGTGGAAGCCGTCGCCAACACGGTGGGGCGGGCGGAACTGCTGGCCACGCTGTGGGCGCTGTTGGCGCTGCTGGTGTTTTTGCCCGCGCCGCCGCTGGGGGATGAGGCGGGGCCGGCGCGGCGCCCGTGGTGGCACGGCCTGCTGGTGGCGGCGTGTTTCCTGGCGGCGCTGCTGTGCAAGGAGACGCCCGTCAGCCTGCTGCTGGCGCTGCCGCTGCTCGACCTGTGGCGCTGGGCGCGGTGGACGCACTCGTCGCGGCCGGCATGGTGGCGCTGGCTGGGCGGGCAGACGCTCCGTTATTACGCCCCGATGACTGCCCTGCTGGGGCTTTACATGTGGCTGCGCATCCGCGCCTGCGGCCTGATGAGCGACGCCCAGGTCACGCATCACATCGTCAATCCGCTGGTGGATGCCACGCCGCTGGAACGCCTGGTCACGCCGTTCATGCTGCTGGCGAAGTATCTGTGGATCACCTTCTGGCCGGTGAATCTGTCGGCGGATTATTCATCGCCGAGCCTGCTGGCGACCGGCAATCCGTTTTATGCCACCGCTTTTCAGCCCCCGGCCGCCGCGGGCATGATGGTGTGCGTGCTGGCGCTGATCCTGGCCGTGCGCATGTGGCGCAAAGCCCCGCAGATCATGCTGCTCCTGGGTCTGTTCGGCGCGTCCTACGCGTTGGTGGCCAACTTCCTCCGCATTGGCACGATCTTTGGCGAACGGCTGTTCTACTGGCCCAGCGTGTTCGTCCTGATCGGGGTGGCCTGGGGGATGGTCGCTTTGCACAATTGGCTCTGTTGGTGCGTTATTTCACCACGACGCCATGACGCGGCACCGTCACAATTATCAATTACCAATTACCAATTACCAATCAAGGCCCTCCATACCGCCGCCGTAGCCCTGGTGGCGACGCTGGTCCTTCTCATGGGCATTCGTTCCAGGATTCGCAACACCGACTGGGCCGACAATGTCGCCCTGGCCATCAGCACGGCGCGGGACAATCCCGACAGCGGCAAGGCCTGCTCCTGGGCCGGGGCGGTGCTGATCATTGCCGACCGGCCGGATTATGTCGCCTTCGGCAAAACCCTGCTGGAGCGGGCGATCGAGTTGTCACCCGACTACGTGAACGCCCGCTGGGAACTGGCCAAATACTATGGCATGCGGCATGAGCTCGGGCCGTCGGCGATCCGCGTCGCCCAGGCCGCCCGGATCGATCCGGGAACGCACATGACACGGAGCGCGATCCCCGCGCTGCTGGAGGAAATGCGGGCCGGCACGCCCGCTAACTACATGCCCGCCATCGAGGCCTACCAGCGGGATCACCCCGATGATGAAACCGCGTATCTGGCCCTGGCTTTTGGCTATCACGCCCAGGGCCAGTATGACCAGGCCGCGGCATACGCCCGCCAGGCGCTCGATGTGGGCAAGCGCGTCCGTGCCGACGGCTTTGACCAGTTCCACGAAGCGGGGGCGGAACTGGCGACGATCTGGTTCGACCAAGGGCGGCTCAAGGAGGGTACGGACAAATTCCGGGTGTACGCGACGTTTATGCGCAACAGCGTGGATGCGCATTGCACTTTCGCATCCATGCTCATGGCGCTGGACGCCCAGACGTATCCCCAAGCCCTCGGCGAGGCGGAATTCAACCTGGCGATCGCCAGCGCCATCGACCCGGGCAATGCCAAGGCGCGCGAACTGCGCGGGCAGCTCAACCGGATTCGGCAGGAGCGGGCAACAAACCTGGCGTCCGCCGGCCACAAGTCAGGAGTTGGACCATGAAAAATAACCGCAGCGGGTTCAGCCTCGTGGAAATTCTGATCGTCGTGATGATCCTGGGCATCCTGGCGGCCATCGCCATTCCTAAACTGTCCAACGCCTCGCAGGTGGCGCGGGAAAATTCGCTCAAGGACAATCTCCGGCTGCTGCGCACGCAGCTCGGCGTATATAAATCCCAGCATGTGGTCTTTCCCGGCTATCCCGGCGGCGATACCGGCCAGTCGCCAACCGCCGCCATCGCCTTCGACCAGCTCCTGAAGTTCACCGACGGCAACGGCAACGTCTCGGCCGCCAACTCCAGCGTTTACAAGTGGGGCCCCTACCTGGACATGATTCCCAAAAATCCGGTCAATGGCAGCGCGGACTGGAAAATCCTCGCCGATGCCGACGCCTTCACGCCCGATGGCACCACCGGATGGCTCTATCAACCCTCCACCGGCCAGCTCAAGGCCAACGTCGTGGGCAACGATACGGCGGACCACGCGGTGATCGACTATTAAATGGATTGAATCATTGAGTTAATTGAATCATTGAGTCATTGGATTCAATCCCGCAATCTCCCCAATCATTTTCAATGATTCAATGACTCAATCCCTTCCCGCTTCCGATAATCCCGCGTGAGTCCTGTTGCCCGGTCCTCAACCCTGCCGGTCGAATGTCCGATAGACAGGGACGAGGCTTCCCTTTCTCAAGGAGCATCATCATGCGGAACGATCGGACCATCCACGTGCTATTGGCGGCAATCGCCTTCCTGTTGGGCGCCAACCTGCTGGTGAATGTGTATCAGGAACGCACCGCCCGGGCCGCCGTATTTGATCCCGCCAGCGGATTGGCGCAGGCGCAGATCGATCAGCTCACCGAACTGAACAAAAAGGTGGACAAGCTGCAGGTTTTGCTGGAGAGCGGCAAGCTGGGGGTCATCGTCAAGGAACTGCCCAAGGCCGACAAATAACCCCGGGCGGGAGCACGCGCGAAGGGAGGCGCGCTTCCGCGTCAGGAGTCCATTGATGTTTAGATTGTTCAAGCCGGGACTCTGCCCCATCGGAATCGACGTTGGAACCTACGCCCTGCGCATGGTGCAGTTCCATCCGTCGGCGGAGGGCCTGTGCCTGCAGGCGGCCTGCCGCATTGAGATGGATTCGCTGGACCCGGCGGCGCCGGGCGCCTCGCGCCTGGCGGCAGCCATCCGCCACGCCCTGACCAGCCAGGATTTCCACGGTAAAAACGCGGTGCTGGCGCTGCCGGTGTCGTGCGTACATTCCAAATCGGTGCGCCTGCCGCAGATGCCCGACTCGGACCTGCAGCAGGCGCTGCAGTGGGAAGCCAAGGATCGTTTTGGATTTGAGATCGGGGAAAACGCCGGGCAACTCGTGTGGTTCCGCGCCGGCGAGGTGCGCCGGGGGACGGAAATCAAGGACGAAATCCTGCTGTTTGCCGTCGAGGGGGGCATGCTCAACGAATACATTCAGTGCCTCTCGAATGTGGGCCTGCGGCTGCACGCGGTCGATCTGGGCCCGTGTGCGATTTACCGGGGCCTGCGGCGCACCGCCCTGGACATCACCGCGCCGGTCCCGGCCATGTCGGCCGTGCTGGACATCGGCCATCTGGGATCGCAGTTCTTCATCATTCGCGGCGGGGATCTGGTCTTCTACAAATATATAGATATTGGCGGCCAAACCATCAACCAGGCCGTCGCCGCCAAGCTGGGGATTACCGCCCAGGAGGCGCTGCAGATGCGCGCCCGGATGGATGTGGAGAATGCCGAGGAAGCCACGCCCCTGGCGCAGGCGTTTACCGACGCCATGCGCGCCCCGCTGGAGGAGCTGGCGCGGGAACTCGACATGTGCATGCGCTATTACGTGGTCACCTTCCGCGGGGCGCGGCCGGAGGCCATCGCGTTGTCCGGCCGCCAGGCCGGCTCGGCCCAGGTGCGCCAGACCCTCGCCGCGGCCCTGGGCCTGCAAGTCGAGGAGGCCCAGCCCCTGCGCGGCGTGCAGGATCTCGGCGACGCCGCCCGGCCCGACCGCTCCGGAGAATGGGCCGTTGCCGCCGGTCTCTCGCTGTACCCGGCCGCCGCGCGCCCGGGCCTGGAGGCCGCCGCATGAAAACGATCAACCTGCTTCCGGGATGGTATCGCCAGCACCAGCGCCGGCAGAACAACATCCGCGTCCACGTGGGCGTGATGCTGGTATTGGGCACGGCGATGGTCGCCACGACCATCTACGGCCGCCAGCGCCTGGCGGAAATCAACCACCGGCGCGACGCCCTGGCGGGAACCCTCCACCAGTTCGGCGATCCGGAGCCCCAGCTCCGGCGTATGAAGGCCGACCTGCAGCGGCTGGAGGAAGTGCGCCTCACCCGCCGCGAACTGGGCAACACCATCCCCATGTCCGCGGTGATCCAGCAACTGCAAAACGACATGACGCCCGGCATGGCGCTCGCCAGCGTGGCCATCGAGGTGCGGCCCGAACCCGTGCGCGGCTCGGGATTCGTGGGCGACACGCACAATCCGCCGCGCTACCACGATGTGGCGCACCTCAATGTCATCGGGATCGCGCCCAATGACGTGCAGATCGCGCAGCTCATCGACAAGGTGTCCAAAAATCCGCTGTTCACCGATGTCACGCTGGACTTCACCCGCACCGGGGAATTGCAGCGCTACCCCGTGCGCAAATTCGAAATCCAGATGAACATGGACCTTGAACGGCTGACCGCCGAAGCCCCCGACAACGGGCCGGCCGCGGCACCCCTGGCCTCCGGAGTACCCAGCCATGGCGACTAAACCCAACGCCCGTTCCAACAACCTGCTCCTGAGCACCGGTTATGCCGTGCTGGTGGTCGGGTTCCTCCTGGCCGGCGTGGCCCCGGCGCTGCGCAGCATGTCCGCGGCCCGGGCTGACATTCAGAACTCGCAGTTGGAAATCGACGCCCGCATGGCCCGCAGCCGCGAGCTGGACAACCTCAAGGGCCAAGTGGCGCTGGCGGAGCTGGACACCCGCGATTTTGCCCGCCTGGTTCCGCCCAACCAGGATCTGGGACCGTTTCTCACACAACTTTACGAGCAACTCGGCGCCGCGGGCATGTCCGACATCAGCGTCCGCAACCTTGCGCCCACCCCGCTGGGGCGCACGCAGCGGCTCCCCATCGAAGTCCACGGCCGCGGATCCTATGCCCAGTTCCATGAATTCCTGCTCCGCCTGGAAAACCTCCCCCGGCTCTCCTCCGTCGGCAAGCTCGCCATCGACGCCGACACCGACATGAGCGGCAACGTCGAAGTGCGGCTCACGCTGTACATCTATAATCTCTTTGCCAAGCCGGTGTAACCCCCCACCACCATCACCCCCGCGTCATGCGCTCCACCCGTCCGTCGGCATGGGCCACGATCACCTCGTGGGCCATGTCCAGGAACAGCGCCGTCTCGATCACCCCGGGTATCGCATGCAGTTGCCGGTCCAGCGCCCGCGGATCCGCCAGACCCCCGCGCGGGAACTGGCACTGCAGGTAGGGATTGCCGTTGTCAGTCTGGTACAGCGTGCCGTCGGCATTTTTCCGCGGCGCCACGGTGGCCCCCAGCGCCTCCACCCGCCGGGTGATCACGGCCCGGGCGAATTCCATCACTTCCAGAAATACGGGGAACTTCCACCCCAGTTGCGGCACCAGTTTCTCCCCGCCGACCACGATGACCAGACGCCGCGAAATGGAGGCGACCACCTTTTCCCGCGTCAGAAAGCCGCCGCCGCCCTTGATCAGGTTCAACTCCGGATCGACCTCATCGGCCCCGTCCACGGTGAGGTCCAGCGCCTCGACCTCATAAAGCGTGCCCAGCGGAATACCCGCCGCGCGCGCCGCTTGTTCGGTCTGCACGCTGGTGGGGACGCCGAGAATCTGGAGTTTCTCGGCCCGCACGCGCCGGCCCAGGGCGCGCACGAACGTGAGCGCCGCCTTGCCGGAACCCAGGCCAACGCGTTGACCGCTGGTGACCAGGCCCGCGGCCAGCGCGCCGATGATTTCGAGTTGTGCCGGAGAAGCTGTGTTCATGGGGGGGGATAATACAGGAAACGCGGAGGAGTTTCCCCTCCCGTGGCGCGCTGACGCTACGAGGTCGGCTTGGCGTCCGGCAGGACGTCAAACAGATGGATGACATGGGCGTGCTCCATGACCTTGCGCATCCGCGGCTGGAGGCCCTGGAGCCTCATGGTGCCGCCGATGGCGCGCACCGCCCGGCGCAGATTGATCAAAAAGCAAATGCCGATGGAGGTGATGAACGTCATTTTCGAGGCATCCACGACCACCAGTTTGGGATGGTGGTTCAGCACGGCACTAAGGTGCGTGTCGGCCGCCTCAAAATCGATGTGCGCCTCACCCGCGAGGCTGACGGTGACCGTCTCCTTATGGCGGGTGATCACAATTTGGAAATCCTTCGGGGACATTGGCTCCCTCGATGTGAGATTATTTGCAATGGTGTATAGCGCGGCGGGCGTGGCGTCAACCTGCGGGGGCGGTCGGTATCACCGATTTTACTTGGACAGACCCGCCGCCAGGCGCGCGCCCAGAATGACCTGGGGCTGGGGGGCGGGGCGGTAGGTCGGCTCAATGGCGACCTTCAGCGGGCGCACCGATTTGTCGGGGATGCCCTGCTCGTCAATGATTTTTTGGATGGCCATGATGCCTTCCATGAGCGTCTCGGGGCGCGGCGGGCAGCCGGGGACGTAGACGTCGACGGGGATGAACTGGTCGATGCCCTGGACGGTGGCGTAGTTATCGAAGACGCCGCCGGTGGAGGCGCAGGCCCCCATGGAGACGACCCATTTAGGTTCGCAAAGCTGCATGTAGATGCGCTGGAGGACGGGCATCATTTTGATGCCCACGCGTCCGGCGACGATCAGCAGGTCGGCCTGGCGCGGGGAGAAGCGCATGACCTCGGCGCCGAAGCGCGCCAGGTCATAGCGGCTCGAAGCCGTGGCCATCAGCTCAATGCCGCAGCAGGCGGTGGCGAAAGGGAGGGGCCAGACACTCGACCGCCGGCACCAGTTGACGGCCATCTTGAGGGGCAGCGTCAGGAAGTTGTCGGGCAGGGATGTCGGTTCGATAGGCATGAATCAGTCCGTGGTTAGTGGCCAGTAGTTAGTGGTTCGTGCTGGCCACTGGCCACTGACCACTCACTACTCAATCCCATTTTAGGACGCCTTTGCCCCAGGCGTAGAGGTAGGCGACCAAAATAATGGCGGCAAAGACGAGCACCGAGGTGAAAAGCATGCCGTAGCTGATGCCCAGGCCCAGGGCGTCAAAGGACTGCCGGGGAAAGATCGTCAGCCAGGGGATGAGGAACAGCACTTCCACATCAAACACGAGAAAAATCATCGCCACCAGGTAAAACCGCACGTTGAAGCGCTGCTTGGTGTCGCCAACGGGATTGACGCCCGATTCATACGGGGCATCCTTGGTCTGGCCCTTGCGCCTGGGGCCCATCATGGTGGAGAAGACCACGTTGAAGGCGGCAAAGCCCGCGGCAATCAAGAAGAGGATGCCCAGAACGGCCCACTCGTTGTACTGGGCCTGTGCGAGAATTGGGGAGGTCATGGATGACACCTGTTGATCGACCGGGAATCAAGCGCTGGCAGTATACGCACTGGGGCGCGGGACTGGCAACCGTTGCAGCGGATCGAGTAGCTTGGAATCAAGGTAATTCATGCAGGTGGGAATGCACCCTCGGCGATGAGTGCTTGGCGAAGTCGGATTCGGTCGCCGTTGTTGAGATCCAGAACCGCGATAGTAGCCCGGCCCATTGGCGTCAGACCCATGAGGATGGGGCCGTTCCATTGAAAATGCTGGCGCCACTGGTCATTACGAGGGTGAAACAGGAGATTCACAGTTTGTGTAAGCGGATCAACGCCTGCGAGATTCGGCCCTTTCTTCCGATTACAGCGCGGGCAACACTAGGCGAGATTCATCAGGCTGTCATCGGCAACATGCTGCTGGGCCGCAATATGCTCTACATGAAAAGTAGCCTGGTAGTGTTCCTGGGATAGCCGGCAGTATTCGCAGCGATTGCCAGCCCGGACGATCACATGAGCACGTATTGCCGCGTCGATCACGTCATACCGCCGTGGAATGTTGCTTGAGAGACAAACGAGCCTTGGACTGCCAGAGCGATAGAATATCCGCCGCGGCGATGTAGCCGTCGTATTCCTCGGCTTCCACTGAAGATAGCGCGCCGTGACTGCACTTGCTGGCCAATTCGTCCACGCGGGCCTGATCAGGATCGGGGAAGTGCAGGCGAAGAATGGCTTCAGCGGCACCGGGGGAGAGGTTGCCCGGGGCGGAGTCGATGAGTCTGCGGAAGATGGAGAGTCCTGATTCGCCGTTCATACGATCTCATTGTAACAGGGGAATAGGTGAATCTCCACCTGGCAGATCGAACGGGGCAGATGGCCCATGGATGTGCCTTGCTTTTGTACCTGTTTGTACGATAATTTGCCGCATCATTTGGGAAGTAATTTTGTATGGATTATGCCCTTTTGGCTGTGACCGCGCTGGGTGCCATCGGCTTGTATCTGATGCTGCCTCGTGAACGCGCCCCGCTGGTGAAGCTGGGGGGGCTGCTGGGGGTCATGGCGCTGGCGGGATTCTTCCTGT
>CAIPTQ010000331.1 GCA_903868035.1 uncultured Phycisphaerales bacterium | reverse complement strand
GGAGATTTTGCGGGGGGAGGAGGGGGGATAGCGTAAGGATATCCCAATCCTAGCTATCCACCAGGCGGTAAATGACGTTCTCAAGACTGTCGTCCGCATAGGCGTCGGAATTCGTAAGGTGACCATCGTACCCGCCCAGTTTATTCACCTTTAGTCCATTCTTCAGCACGAGTTGCAAGCCGTGCTCTTCCTCCCAGTCGCAACCGCACTCCACCGAAATGTAGATGCCCATGTCACCGTACGGCCTGCGTGTGACCATCGGTTCACTGCCAAGTCGAACGTGCTGCCAGAGTTCATCTGCTGATCTAATCGGAGGCTTGCCGTCGTCATCCCACCATTGCTTGAAGTCCTCGTAGTAGCGAAAGAGCGGTTCGTCCGCCTCACGAAGGACGGCGGGTGTACCCGAAAGGAAGTTTGCAATTGCGACGTGGAAGTCTTCCTTGTGCTCGTCTTCGTCGTAACGTTCAAGAACAATGCGGCATTGCTTACCGCCGAACATCGGGATGGCGATCGGTTTGCTGTAGTACCAGCCGAATCTTTCGTCTTTCGTAACCTCGCCGAGACCTGGAACATCCATGGCGGCTCTCCCTGTGTGCGTAATATGATACCGTTCAATGGCCGGGGTGGCACCCGACACGAGTATACGATTGTAACCGCTTGTAAAGCACATGCCCACCGCGACAGCGGTCGGAGGGTCGGAGGGCTTTCGTTCGATGAAACTCGCGGGGGACTAGCCTGGTAAAGGGTCATGTCCGAGCATTTACTTGGTCACGGTTTACAGACGGTCCTCGTCCACCGCGTCTGCGAGCTAACTCGCGGCTTGTCAGCGAAATTCTCGATACTGAGCCCACTTCCAATACCCGATTGGGAGATCCAACTTGCAGGGCGAAATATCGAGACTCTCGACCAGTTTTCGTTTGGAGTCCCGGACCTGCACAACGAGCGCAAGTTCGACGCTATGATCGGGTCCGGCTTCAAGCTTCCAGAAACCCTCCAACATATCGTTTACATTGTGCAGCGCCGTATCGATGGCCTTTTCCACAGCCGTCCTCATCTCCGGCGAGGCGTCGGGAGGCAATGTGGCCATGGCTTCGTCACGACAATGGATGATCAGGTGATAGCCGAATGTATAAGCCGCATCTTCCTCCCGATCAACAGGGGTGACGCGCCATTCGGCAAAAGGACGAGGATGGGAATTGGTATTCACGGCAGTGCAGACCCCAGTCACGATTCCCTTACACGACTATCCACACGACACGTGAGGATATGCTCGAGTCAATCTAAAAGATTGTACCCGGCACCAAATCGCGTGCCTACCGGTTCAATACATCAGTCACGTCGTGGTTGCCGCGCGATGAATCACGGGGGTTTTCTTGCCGATGAGGAGAAAATGGCGGTGATCGGGTAGACTGGCCGCGTGCGAACGTGCCGGGCGTTGCCACGCCGGGCTAGTCGGGGGAAACGGCGATTTCGTGGCGGGGGGAGAGGAAGATGAGGGTGGCGGGGGTGGCGGGGAAGCCGAGGATTTCGGAGGCGGCGGCAAGGTAGTAGCGCATCTGGCGGCGGTAGTCTGGGAGGCGGGATTCCCAGAGGCGGGGGGAGTCGGTTTTGTAATCGAGGATTTCGGCGGTGCGGGCGCGGGTGTTGACTAGGAGGAGGTCGATGATGCCGCGGATGGTGGGGAGGTCGTCGGGGAGTGATGAGGTGATGAGTGATGAGTCTGGTGTGATGAGGGATGAGTCTTGCGGGGGGGCGAGCCAGGTGAAGGGGAGTTCGCGGCGGAGTTGGAGGGTGGGGTCGCCGGCGGCGATGGTGCGGGCGGCGGCGAGGACGCGGGGGCCGGCGGCCGAGTGCCAGAGGAACCAGCGGATGCCGGGCCAGTCGGCACGGTCGGCTTCCGCGCGGGTGAGCGCCTGGCGGGCGATGAGGTTTTCGATTTGGGCGTCGAGGGCTTCGGGGGAGGCGCAGCGGGCGAAATCGAGCAGTTCCAGGATGCGGTGGGTGGCGATGCCGCGGAGGCGGGCGGCTTCGGCGGCCTGTGCGGCCAGGGCGGGGTCGGATTCCCGGGCGAGTTCCGTTTGCTCCTCGGGCGCTGCGAGCGCGGCCAGGCTGGCGACCAGGGTGGCGGGCGTTTCGCCGGCGGCTTCGCGGCCGTCGGCGAGGGTCTTCAGGAACGAGACGGTCTGCACGGCGGGCCGGTGGGAGAGTTCCGCGAAGGCATACGTGCCGGTGACGCGGCGGATCATGTGGTCCAGGCGGGGGTCGGCGGCGGGGGGGGCGATGGGCTC
>CAIPTQ010000330.1 GCA_903868035.1 uncultured Phycisphaerales bacterium | reverse complement strand
CGGCCCTGGAGGAGACCCGCGCCGTCTGGGTCACCGCCTATGCCCCGCCCGGCTGCGACGCCGGCGTGTACCGCGGCGAAATCCGCGTCTGCCCCGCCAACGCCCCAGAGCAGGCGATCCCCCTGGAAATCGAAGTCTGGGACTTCGAACTGCCCGCCGAACTCCACCTCAAGACCGCGTTCGCCCTGGACGAGGAGGAACTCGAAGCCTGGTACGGCGAAGTCACCCCCGAACTGCGCCGGACCTGGTACGAGGCCATGCTCCGCTTCCGCCTCAACCCCGGCTCGATCTACGCCAAGACCCTTTCCCCGCCCAAGGCCGATCTCGACTGGTGCCTGGACCGCGGCCTCAACGCCGTCCACGCCGGCTATCTCGGCCCCATGCCCCCGGAACGCATGCTCGAGTACCTGAAACGCCTCGAAAAAACCCGGGACCTGCTCCGCGGCCGCAAGGCCTGGGACAAGGCCTACATCATCGGCTTCGACGAGGCCGCGCCGGCCGAATACCAGCGTCTCCGCCAGACCTTCAGCCAGGTCAAGACCGCCTTCCCCGACATCCCCCTCATGTGCACCGTCGCCCCCACCGAGGAACTCCGCGGCTACGTCGACACCTGGGTCCCCCTCACCGCCTTCTACAACCCCGAGACCGCCGCCCGCGCCACCGCCGCCGGCAACCAGGTCTGGTGGTACATCTGCTGCTACCCCTGGGCGCCCTATGCCAACTGGTTCATCGACTACCCCGTCCTGCCCGCCCGCCTCCTCTTTTGGATGAACTGGAAATACCGCGTCCCCGGCGTCCTCTACTACTCCGTCAACATGTGGCGCAGCAACCGCGAGGTCGACACCCTCCCCGGCTGGCTCCATCCCTCCGACAATGCCGCCGACCGCGAGGCCGTCCGCGCCGGCAAGCGCTGGCCCGAGGTGCCCTGGAACAGTTGGAGCTGCCTCACCTTCAACGGCGACGGCCAGCTCTTCTACCCCGGCCCCGGCGGCGTCCCCGTTCCCTCCATCCGCCTGGCCGCCATCCGCGACGGCATCGAGGACTACGAATACTTCTGGCAGCTCCGCCAGCGCCTGGCCGAGGCCCGCAACCGCCATCTCCCCATTCCCGCCAACCTGGAACGCACCGCCGAGGAACTCCTGGCCGTGCCCCGCGCCATCGTCGCCTCCCTCACCGAGTACACCGACGACCCCGACGCCGTCCTCGCCGCCCGCCGCCAGACCGCCGAGACGATCCTGGCGCTGGATCGCCTGCTGCTTACTACGGCCAAGCCGTAACAACGGCCTGTGCTCTGTGGGCCTGTGGCCTGTGGGGAAAAATGTGGCGCAGACATTCCGGTCTGCCATTCCCTCGCGGCCATGGGCACCTGTCCCCAACCTCTTGTCCCCAATCTCTCCCAATCTTTGTGGGGGGAAGGCGTTGTGAGTTGTGGGTTGTGAGTTGTGAGTTGTGGGGACGGAACGTGAAACAGGCAATCCTGCCTGTGACCCAACGTGAGGCGGGCAATCTTGCCCGCAGGCATACGTCCCTCATTTTAACAGGAGATAACAGAGGAAACTGAGGTTTGACGAGCCTCTCTGTTACCTCCGTTCCCTCCTGTTCAAAACGATACGGCGGCTACTTTCGGGGTCGGAATCGGGATCGCTATCGGAATCGCCCTTTCTCCGTTTTTCTGCCGCAAAAGCACGCATAGAGCGCAAAGGATTGCGGAATCCCCCTCTTCTTTGTGTTCGT
>CAIPTQ010000329.1 GCA_903868035.1 uncultured Phycisphaerales bacterium | reverse complement strand
TCTCCCGCTCCAACTCCGCAATCTTCGTGCCCGCCGCCACGCAACCAGGACATTCAGGAAGGATCGCATCCATGCCATTTCACTCCGCGTTCCAAACGCTAGAGATATTATATGCACGGGCAAGGCGCTAAACAATTACCATATTTTTTCATCGTGTCATATTGTTCGCGCAGGATGCGCGTGTCGCCGTAGGTCTGGTACACGAACCAGGGATCAATGACCGCCGCCGAGCCCCACTCCGGCGAATCACGGAATCCGCCCGCAAAGACCGTGAACTCCGGCGCGATGCTCGGCACCAGGCCGGTGGCGGTCTGCGAATCGCGCATGTCGCGGCATATCTTGGTGTAGAGACTCGCGAGGTCGTAGTTCATCGCGATGCCGTGGGCCATCAGGTGCGACTGCTCCAGCCAGCCGAGCTTTTCGCGGTGCGGGCAGTCGGTCAGCACCGACTGGGTGTTGCTCAGGATGGCCATGTTGATGAGGGTGTGAACGCGGTTGAGGGTGTCGTCGGAACTGACGAATTTGCCGACGGGCCGGACGTCGGCATGGATGAATTCGCTGGTGAGTTCCTCGATGGCGGCGATGCTGGAGAAGGCCTCCGCTTTGGGGCTCGCGCCCTGGACCTGGAGGTAGCGATAGCCGTAATAGGAGAAGCTCGGGCGCCAGTCCTCCACGCCGTCGCCGTTGAGGGTATAGGAGAACCAGACGGGGCTGCCGGAAGAGGCCTGGGTGACGGTGCCGTTGGATGCGAGCAGTTCGCCGGGGGTCAAACGGACGACGGTGCCGGCGGCACCCTGGACTTTGAGGTGCGGCCAGCCGGAGAGATTCTGGCCGAAGTCATAGACCCAGGTGCCCGGGGTGGTCTGGGTGACTTTGACTGCCGGGTAGACCCTGGCGATTTTAACGGGGGGATTGATGGCGGCGACAAGCTGCGTGTTCGTGCCCGGCGCGGGAACTTCCACGGCGGCGACCCAGGGCGCGTCGCCCCAGACGGGGGTATCCCAGCCGGTCATGGCCTTGCGGGCGTCGTAGTCTTCGCCGCCGTAGATGTGGGTGAAGGTGACGGGGCCGCGGGCGGTCTGCCAGGTGGTGTCGGTGCCGAGGGTGGTTTTGGCGCCGTCGGCGAATTCGACTTCAAGCTGGGCGATGACCTTGGGGACGCCGACCGAGCCGGTGAACTTGGTGTAGCGGTTGGGGATGCGCAGGACGTTGTACATGCCGTTGCCGAGCATGATGCCGAGGGCGTTGCCGCCGGGTTGGAGTTGGGCGGTGACGTCGTAGGAGTCATAGGCACAGGTTTTGGCATAGGCGGTCCAGGCGGGCGTAAGGACGGAGTCGCCGACTTTTTTGCCGTTGAGGGTGAGTTCATACTGGCCCAGGCCGCAGATGTGGAGGGTGGCGCGAGCGACGGGCTTGTTGAGGGTGAATACCCTGCGGAAGCAGGGGGCGGGTTGGGAGGTGCGGTTGGCGTCGTCGTTGGGGTAGCCGATCCAGGCGGCTTTCCAGTCGGCGGGTTGCAGGGGGCCGACGGAGAAGGAGGCGGGGGTGCTCCAGGCGGAGGCTTGGTCGCCATTTTCCCAAATGGTGACTTTCCAATAGACATGCTGGCCGGCGACGAGAGGTTTGCCGGCGTATTCGATCTGGAGCGACTCGGCGCCGGCGACTTTGCCGGTGTCCCAGAGGTCGCCCTGGTTCCGGGCGAGAATCTGGGGCGTGGAGGCGGCGAGGATGCGGTAGGCGGACTGCATGACGCCGCGGCGCGGGCTGCTGAGTTGCCAGGAGAGGCGGGGGACGGTGGTGCCGACGGCGAGGGGATTGTCCTGGTACTCGCAGCGGAGGTTGACGGGGAGGTCGGCGGATTGTGCAAATAGTGAAGTCGCGGAGGCCAGAACGGCGGCGAAGACGAAGCGCATGGGCAGCATGGAACACCTGCAAAGAAATGGACGCTGGGGAGTATAACGCGTCGGGGTCGCAACTCCACCGGCGGGTTGATCCGGAACGCAGATGAAACCCGCGCCATACGGGATCGGGCACGAAGGCCCATCGGGCGCGAAGGCCCAGGGATTGCAATCCCTGGGCTTGAGGGGCGCGAGAATCAAAGGGAATCCGGATTATTGCTTTTGGGTGAGGTATTTGGAGAAGACATTGATGTACTCGGTGTCGAAGCGCACCCGCTTGATGTTGTCGTAGGCGACCACCGTGGTTTCCGAATCCCAGTTCCCCGTCGCGTCAAAGTTCATCAGCCCCACCGAGCGGCTGCTCATACCGGTGATGCGCCCCACGGCAAAGGCCTCATCCGAAAAGCCCGGCTCGGGCGTGTCGAAATATTCGATCTGCAGGAGCTTCCCCTGCCGCTTGAACCAGGCGAAGAGGTCCGGCCAGTCGTTCAGCGGCGGCGGGGCGGCGATGCCCACCTTCTGTAAAATGCCCTCCGCCTCGAATATGCGCTCCAGCGTGCGTTCGGCCTTCTTGGACCGCACCGAGCGAATCTCGTAGATCGGCATGATCGAGTAGCCGGCCAGATGGAACTCGATCACCTCCTGCATCAGCAGCATCTCCTCGGTGACCGCCAGCGGAAAGCCCAAGGCGGTGTCGTAGGGGGGGTATTTGGGCGTAATGGTGACGGCCCGCTTAAGATCGACGAGTTCCTGGAACTTGAGGTGTTTCATGGGGGCGATTATACCCCGCGGGGGGGCGGGGTGCGATGATGCGCGGCAGGTGTCTAGCCCGAGGCGCGCGTATTTGCCGGGCGTAGCCACGCCGGGCGAGGCGGCCGCGATCACCGCCGCCATGCGCCCGGTACGCCCGTTCTCCCGGCGGTGCGCGAAAAACTCCG
>CAIPTQ010000328.1 GCA_903868035.1 uncultured Phycisphaerales bacterium | reverse complement strand
TGCTCGGTTTGCTCGCGGGCGCTCTTCTGGGGCCAGTAGTCGTTTTCCACCAACTTGTCGTACCCCCACTCATTAACCGATTCCCTGTTGGCGGCGTCGCGGAGTTCACTGTTGTTGATATGGTCTTTCAGGGTGGAGGCGATGTCACGCTCGGCGGGGGTGGCGGCGGCGATGATTCTATCAGCCCGCTCCGGCGTGATTTCCCGATTGTTCTTGGGGTTGCTGGAAAGGCGTTCGGGGACAATGCCGTTCTTCAACATCCTCGCCTGGGTTTTGTGATCACCCCACCCGTTGATGAACGCCATGATTTCGCGGGGGGTGAGGGAAATGGTTTGACCATCTCCCAGGTCGACCTCGCGGCGGGTGCTGCTCATCTCCCGGAGTTGGGCGTCGGTAATCCCATGCTTCTCCATCACCGCCTTCTTGACGTCCTCCGCCTGATTGATGGAATCAAGAGAGTTGGTATGCCCGTCCCAGATGCGGCGGATCATATCGACACCGCCCTGCCCGAAGTTTAATTTGAAGAAGCGGTAGGGGTCCCGGAGATAGTTGCCGAAGAAGCGGGCGATGGGGTTCTTGCGGGGGTCCGTCTCAACCCCGCCGCGGTGGCCGGGGGGGAGCGGGGCGTTGTGGTACTGATACAGTCCGTCGAGCATGGCGCGGGTGTAGCGGCGGAGGTCGTGGGCCCGGCTCCCCTGGATGGCTGCGTTGTATTGTTTGCCGAGAAATGCCGCGTGACGGATGGCTTTGGTGATCAACTCCCTATCTTCGGCGGAAAGTTCCCGCACGCTCTTGCCTTCGAGGCTACGAAGTTTTTCGAGTTCAACTTCGGTCATCCCCCCATCGTTGGATTGTCCGCGGTCCCGCTCGTCCTGGATGAAGTCTGCCAGTTTGCGGGCTCCCTGGGCGGTGGGGTGCTCCGCGGTGCGGAGGCTGCCGATGATGTCCCGCAGGGCATCGCGGGCGGCCGGGAATTGCTCTTTGGGGTCGATGCGTCCGTTGACGAAGGGGTCCGTCGGCTTCTTGACGCCCAGGTCCTTGTTTATTTCGCGTGCGAGGTTCTCCCCAACTGCCGGCGCCGGCGTCTTCATTGGTTTTCCAATGGTGTCGTATAGGTCGCTGAGCGCCTTCTTGCCCTGGTGCTCTTCGATCAACTTATCCATCTTCACAAAGGCGCGGGCGAGGTCGTTGGGGGTTTTGGCGTCTCGGAGGTTGCCGAGGAAGTCGGCGCGGATGTCGCGGGGGAGTTCTTTCGCGTATCCCGTCAACTGGTCTTTCACGTCCTGGGCGAGTTCCATCTTGCCCTTGAGTTTGGCGAGGGCTTCCATGCCGGCGGCGCGGATGGTCATGCTGGCGCGGATGGCCTTGCCCACGTCCACCTTGTCCTCTGGCGGTGCGATGGTGTTGGTGATTCGTTGATTGGCTTCGGCGGGCGTGTCAGACTCCTGGCCGGCCTTGTAACCGCCGGCCGCGGCTTTCTCCTGGGCCTTCATGGTTTTGGCGACGATGGGGTTGGTTCCCGACATGGCCGTGCGGGCGATGGTGCCCTTGGTGGTTTCGTCGCCCCCGACGGTAGCGTTACGAATCGTCTGAGTTTCGGTGGGAGGGCGATCGGGGAGGGCGGCTTGGGCCGTGTCGATCGCCCGGCGTTGTTCAATCTGGAACTTGCTCAGGCGGGCGATGTCGGATTGTTCCGTGGTGGAAAGTGGGCGAGCGTAGAGGGAATCCATTTTGTGCCGGAAATCTTCCGAGGCGTCATTGTTGCGTACAGCCTCATAAAGTTCACGCAGCTTGGGCATGACGACCGTGCGGAGTTGGCCCTGCAGGAGTTCGGACATGCGCTTGGAGAACTCGACGAACGTGGCTTTGCCGGCGGAGGCGAGGTCGGCGGTAACGTGGTAGGCGAGCCTGCCCACGGCGTCGGCGAGCTTCTGGGGGATGGG
>CAIPTQ010000327.1 GCA_903868035.1 uncultured Phycisphaerales bacterium | reverse complement strand
TTTTTTCCTCGGTTTTCTTTAAGTCCGCGGCAATTTCTTCCGGGGTCTTCGGCGGCGTGGGAGGGATCACGGGCATGGTCGCCAGACGGGCTTCTTCCGCCGCGCGCGCCGCCGCCATCTCTGCCGCCTTTTTCGCCAATTCCTGTGGGGTAAAGGCGGGTTTGGTTGAAATCACCGCCGGTCGGGAGGTCGTGCCAGCCGGCCTGGAGGTCGTGCCGGCCGGTTTGGTGGCCGTGGCGGGGGCCGGCTTGGGGGGCGCGCCCCGTCCCCCACGCTGGGTGGCCGCCGGTTTGGGCGCGTAGATCAGTGCGGAGATGGTGAACTCCACGCGCAGGCTATCAATGCCTGGTTTGGGTGTGATGATGGTCATGCCGTCAATCCGCGCCGGCATTTTGACGTTCTCGATGTACTGCAGGAAACGCGCCAGCCGCACGGTCGTCGTCATGGCGGTGGCGGTGTACTTGGCTTCCCAGAAGTCCTTGTTTTTGGCGTTGGGCCGCGCGCCCGAACCGCCCCAATTGGTGAAGGTCAGCCCCGCCGTCTGCCCCCCGCGGGTGAATTCCGACTGCACCTGCCGGTCGGTCAACGACGCGTCGGGCTTGGCGGGATCGATGGTCTGAATCCCGAGTTTCTCAAAATCCGCCACGGCATTCCGGCCCTGGGCGATGGTGACGTCATTCTGTTTGACTTTCAGGACGAGATTCTGCTTCTTTTCATCCAGACCGGAGCGCAGCGTCAACCACCAGTCAACGCCGTAATACACCACCACCCCGGCCAGGCAAATGCCCAAGGCCCAGGCGATCACTTGTTCTCGTTTATTCAGGGTCACGTTTACTCCATAAGCTCTGGGTTAGTATCCGGTTCCAAAGGTCAACCTCCCGCCGCACCGCCCCCGCCGACCCCGCCAACGCCGCCAATGCCACCGACGCCACCAATGCCACCAATGCCACCGCCCCGGCCCCGGCGGCCGGTGTTGGTCGCGGGGGCGGATGCGGGCGCTGATGCCGCGGCTCCGCCCCGTGTTCCCGTGGCACTGGAGGCCGACGAAACGGGATTGTAAGTGAACGACAGCCGAAAAGCCCAGTAGCCCGACTGTTGTTCGAACTGCAGGTTCGTCAGCCGGGGATTGCTGAATTGATCAAACGTCCGCATGTCATCGACCAGTTGCTGGGGAAAATTCTGGTCCGTGGCCTTGCCGTCAATTTCCCAGGTGTTGATGTCCCGATTACTCCCGAAACTGGTCGCCCAGATGGTCTGTCCCCGAGCCGGGAATACCCGGGTGACATCGCGCAGCACTTCGATGAAGTGCGGCCCCTTGGGCAGCCAGTCTTTGGCGAAAGCGTGCTTGGCCAGCAGGTCCTTGGAGGTGGTTAAATCCTGGGCTTTCGCGCTGATTTGCGCGCCGAGAGTGTCCACGTCGCGCTGCCTGGAGCTTATGTCAATATATACAAATGCCGCCACCGCCGCCGCCAGCAGGCCCCCGGCGATCGCCAGCTTTTTCTCATTGCTCATCGCCGGCGCCCGGGGCGGGGCCATGCGCGAATGCAGGAAGTCCACCGGCAAACCCGCCGGCTCCAGCGCCGCCAGCGCCAGCGACACCGCCGGGGCGAACCCCTCGGTGTTCGGGGTATCCGTCACCACCAGGTTGGAGACCTCCGGCGTGGTCACGGGCATGCTCAGCCGCTGCTCGAGCAGCCCGCGCGGATTCTCGGCGCTGCCGGAATTCCACAGCGCCATCGTCTGGGGCGTGCCGTTCCGCGGAATCGTTGCCATCATGCGGCGGATTTCACCCGCCAGCGCGCTGATGGACTCGGTTCCCCCCACCACATTCAAATGCCGCAGATGGGCCGGATCCATGCCATGCTGAATGACCAGCTCGGCCCCGTTGGGCCCGATGCTGAGCACCAGCCCGTCGCCGCCGGGCAAACGGCTCGTCGCCCGCCCCAGCGCCGCGGTGGTGCTGGTGATCGCATGCACCCGCAGCCCCGCCGCCCGGGCCATGGCCTCACATTCATCGACCACCACCTTGTTGGTCGCGATAATCAACACCGTCGTCGTTTCGGCCAGGTTCGGCGTGCCGGCGAAATCCATGATCAGATTGTCGAGTTCCGAGGAAAACTCCCCTTCCGCCTGCAACCGCAGCGTGCTGGCGGCGACCGCCAGCGATGCCGGCGGCACTTCCTTGCGGCGCGTCACCAGGCGCTTGGCCGGCAGGCCGATCACCACATCTTTGGTCATAATGCGATTATTACGCAAAAATTGATGAAACGCCTCGCCCATTTTCTCGGGCATGCTCAGCGATACGCCTTCCGGAAACACAAACTCCGCGCAGTGGCTGACCGCGTGGCGGGTGCCCTTGACCATGACCTCGGCCACATGAATGCTGTTCTGGCCAACCGCCAAACCTAATATTTTATTGCCAACCTTCACGCATGAACTCCAACTAATTGCCGCCAAAGGTAAGACGCCCAGCCGCTGTCGCACCATTGCTGCCGCCGCTGGTCGTCGCCATGTCAAGCGGTTCGCCTTTGCGAAGCGCCGTCCGGATATATGGATCCATCGGCCATCCGGCATCCGCCAAATCCCGGCGATAAATGATCACCGGGGTGCCCGAAGATGCATCCACTACAATAAACACCCGTTTGAAAGCACGCCCATCTTGACTCACAGTTACAATATCCGCCGAAAAAACCGTCGATGACCCCGTGATCCACGATCCCGCCTGCAGCTCCGCGGCCACCCCCGTCGGGGCCAGTTTCTGCGGATCCACCACGTCCAAAAGCCATGATATATTCGGCACTTGGTACGGATCCTGATTAACCAGATACGATTCCCGATACGTGATGATGTTCTCCGCGTCCATTTGCTCAAATCCGGGCAAACACATCAACGCTTCCCGACTCGCAGTATTCACATTCAACTTTGCGAATTGCGTCGTCGGTGGTGCGCCAGTCGGATTCGTGGCGGTCGGGGTTATCGCGGTTGTGGTCGTCGTTGTGGTCGTGGTCGCCGCCGGTGGCAGACATGTTAGCAGGTTGTACAGCGGAGTAACACCATCCGCAGTGGGGGTACTCAAGTCCGTGCTATTGAGTTGACTTGTCGCGCTCACGGTCACAATCCAGTCCCAGATGCTTGCAAAGGGTGTTGGTGCCGGGGGATTCCGCCCCGTAGGCGCCACGCGGGTTCGCGTAGCGGTCATGATGGCATTCGCTTTCGCGGGCACATACTGATTGAGCAATCCCTGCAACAAACTGAGCGTGGCGTTGTCAGCGGTGCCATTCGTTCCGATGAGCGCATTGACGTCAATCGGGGTCAGGTACGTGATCCCATCAAGCGTCGTCGGCGGCACCGGGGCTCCCACGGTCACGTTCCCCAGTGAGTCCGTAGTAGTGGTCAGCGCCGGCGGGTTCGTCGCCTGATAACCGTACACCGTCACGTACGGCATAAACCCGCGCATCGTCGTTTGGAACGTCATACCAGGGTCCACATTCGCCCCCTCATTGGTTTCCACCACCGTGTTATGATTGGTGTCGGCGCCAAACAGATAAAAATCCCCCGCGGGCTGGTCGTACGCCGTCAGCCCCGCCACCAGCCGCAATTCATCGAGCGTCTCGAACGGCGCGTTCTTGGCCCGGTAGCCGAACGTGGCCAGGTAATAGGAGGTTTCCTGGCCCACCGAGCCCGTGTTCATGTTCGTCGTCACGATGTCGTCGGCATCCCGCCAGTCCACAATCGCCGCCGCGATCGACGGATTCTGGTCGAGCATCGGCAAATATTCCAGCATCACCTCGGTGGCGTAATTGATGTCCACCTTGCTCGCCTCATCGGTCAGCCCGTACATCGGCAGCGTCTCGTCATCCACATTCGGCGTCAAGACCCAGAAATAACATTCCCCGATCTGCCGCTGCTGCCAGCCCACCTGGTCCTTGTACCCCGGCGTGAGCAGCTCCTGCTCCACGATCGACATCACGTACTGCTCCACCCCCAGCTCGGCCGCGTCCACCTTCGCCTGCGCCAGGTGCTGCCGCACCGTCAGCGACTCGACCAACATCTCCCGGCACAGCACCAGCACCACCGCCGACAGCGCGATGGCGATCCACATCGCCGTGATCAGCACAAAGCCCCGCGGCTCGGCCAAGCGTCTGTGATAGCGCACGGTCGTCTTCATGGCGTCGTAATCCCCGTCTGCGTGCTGGCCGCCTGGGCGGCGACGTTGTAGTCATTGATCGTCTTCTGGGCGCACCAGACGGTGGCCACTCTCGTAATCACCCGGTCCGGGGCGCCATCGCGCAACGGCGCGAGCGTCAAAATCATCTTCACGGCGATGGGCAGGGTATTGTTGTTGTCCACCCCCGTGGAATCCCACGCGTCCAGCCAGCCGATGCTGTTAAAATACTGAAACTGCACCGCCTTCACGCCCGTCACCAGCACCTCCTCGGGCAATACGATCGCCGGGATGTCGGCCAGCAGATTCGTGTCCACGCAGCGCACCAGCGCCAGGTCGCCGTTGGATTGCTGGGACAGCCGGAACTCGATATACCGCACGCCCGCCTGAACATCCGCCTTCGGTTCGCTCCCCGTCGTAAAGAACGACAGGCTGATGCTGTCGCCGAGAAACGGGCCGAACAGGTACAAGCCGCCGGTCCCCGTCCCATTGTCGTTCATATTGTTGATGCCGCCCGAGTAGGTTCCGTTACTCGGCGCGGTCGTGGCGTTGATGGTCAGCGAATTGGCCGCCCCGCTGAGCGGATTGGGCGGCACCGCGCAGGCCAGTTCCTGGACGAAAATGTCGCCCACGGTCTGGATGTCGCGCACGTTGGCGATGGCGTATTCCGCCGAGGCCTTATGCTGGAAGGCCGTCTTGAGCGTTTCGGCCATCGTGCCCATCAGCATCACGACGATCGCGATGGCGACGATGATCTCAAACAGCGTGAAGCCGCGCCGGCTCATGGCCCACCTCCCAGCGGCGTCGCCCCCAGCAGCGAGTTCGAGGTGGATTGCACCGTGCTGCCGGGAATGTACACCACCGTCGCCAATTGCACTTGACGCTGCCTGCCCAGCCGCATCCATTGCACGGTAATGGTGAGGGTTTGCACGTTCACTTCCGTTTCGTAGTTGTCAAGCGTCGAAAACCAGGAGTAATGCGTCGGGGGGATGAAGGTATCCTCGCCGGATGCCGAACCGAACATCCAGTTCTGCGTGGCGATCAACTCGTCCATCGTGGACTGCGCCAAGGCCGTGGCCTCCGCGGTCTGGCGGGCGTCCATCGCGATCGACCCGGCGATGGTGAAGCCCTGCAACAGCACGGGAATCACGATCACCAGCACGCCGATCGCCGCCAGCGCTTCGATCAGCGTGAAACCCCTTCGACCATGGCGCGGCGGACGGCTCATTTCGGAACCTCCTCGGCGATATGATACGTGCCCAGGGGCGTGACGCATTCGACCGCCATCACCCGCCGGTCCGAGGCCAGCGTGATCCGGGCCGCTTCGGTCCTGCCGCCGGGCAGGAAGGGAATGTATGTGCCTTCGTCGGCCTTGGCGGCGTCGCGCACGGTCTGGTATTCAATGTCCTGGATGACGATGCCCTCGGGCAGGACATAGGCCCGGCCCAGGTCGTCGTCCGTGACATCCACAAACGTCGTTCCGCTGCCGTCATCCTTGGTCACCCACCACGTATTGGCGGGCCGGTCCAGGTTCAGCCGGTACTCGATCCCGTCGCTGAGGGCCTTCACCCGGCACCACCGCAACACCGTCACCAAGTCCGTCACCGAATTCGGCAGCACCCGGCCGTGCGCAAAGCCGCTCAGCGCGGGCGCCGCGATCGCGGCGCTGATGGCGATCACGGCCAGCACCAGCACCAACTCCATCATCGTAAATCCAGATTGTCGCAGTGACCGGCGCATGCGGCCTCTTAAAACTTGGTAAACTTGTTAATGTCGTCGCTCGTGCCTTGCTCGCCATCGCCACCCAAGGAAATGATGTCGTAATTGCCTTCGCCCAATGCATCAGGCCCCTGGTAGATATATGGGTGGCCCCATTTGTCGGTGGGAACTTCGTCGATGCCCTTGCGCCAGGTGGCATCCATACCCGCGGGCATGTCCACCAGCGCCTCCAGGCCTTCATTGCTGTTGGGGTAGCGGCCGTTGTCCAGCTCGAAATTCTCCAGCGCCATCTTCAGGTTCGAGATTTCCGCGATCGTCGCCTTCCGGCGCGAATCTTCCACGCGGCCGGTCAGCTTGGGAATGACCACCGCCGCCAGCACCGCCAGAATCACCAGCACCAGCAACAACTCGATCAGGGTAAACGCACGGCGTTTGATAATACGACGATTCATCATGGGTGAACTCCTTATACGCGATCGCGCCGCGACCGCAGGTTCCAAAAGTCTTCATGTACGTTCCGCCGCCGGTGGCCATCCGGCCGCGGTTGGTTTCTTGAGGTTTTAGTGAATCAGCTCCTGCAAATTGAACACGGGCAACAACATCCCGATCACGATGGTTCCAATGAAACCCGCCATCAAAAACAACATCAGCGGCTCCGCCAATGACACCAGCATCCGCAGCAGCCGGTCTAGTTCCGTCTCATACGCCAGCGACAGCCGCACCAATTCCTTGTCCAGCCGGCCGGTCTCCTCGGCGATCGCGATCATTTCCACCACGGAGGGCGGGAACAATTGTTCGGATGAGCCCAGGCTGCGGGCCAGCGACGCCCCTTTTTGCACCTCGTCTATCCCGAAGCCCACCGTATCCTGCAAGGTCTGGTTCCCGATGGCCTCCTTGGAGACCTTCAACGCGGCGATCAGCGGCACGCCGGCGCCCAGCAACGTCCCCAACATGCGGCAGAACCGCACCATCGCGAACAATGCCACGACTTTGCCCAGCTTGGGGGTCTTGAGCACGATGCGTTCGAGCCGCCGCCGGCCCAGGTCCGTGGCCGCCAACCGGCGAATGAGCACCACCGCCACCACCACGCCGGCGATGACAAACAACACGTAATGCTGCACCACCCAGCTCACATCGAGGATCACCTGCGTGAGGTAGGGCAGATTTCCGCCGAACTGTTTGAAAATCCCGGAGAAGCGCGGAATGAAGAACGTCAGCAAAAAGATCAGCACAAATACCGCCAGGCAGGCCAGCACGCACGGATAGATCATCGCCGCCTTGATCTTGCCCTTGAGCTCCTGTTCGCGCGCCCGGAATTCCGCGATCTGCGACAGCACCACGTCCAGGAACCCGCCCGCCTCGCCGGCGCGCACCATCGCGATGTAAATCGTCGAGAACGACTTGGGATGCTGCGCCAGCGAATCGGCCAGCGAGTTCCCTTCCGTTACGTCGCTGTGGATCTGCGTCCACAACGCCAGCGGGCCGGGAACCTTGGTCTCGCGCTTCAGCAGCGCCAACGCCCGCGCCAGCGGCACGCCGCCGGCCAGCAGGCTCGCCAGTTCGCGGGTGAAATCCTCGATATGGCGCTGCGTCACACGGCCCTTGGGGACGCTGGCCGCGGGCACATGCGCATCCGCCGCCGCCTTTTTTTTATCGCCGCCCTTTTTCCCCGCCTCCTCGACTCGCAGCGGCGACAAGCCCTTGCCGATCACCGCGGCTATCGCCGCCGCGCGGTTGTCCGCCGGGATCGTCCCGATGACGGACTTGCCCTTGGTTGTGATCGCCGTATATGTGAACGTCGTTGCCATCAAATACCTGCTTACGATTATTTACTTGCTTCCGCCATGGGTTTTTCCAATGCCCGCGCCGCGCCTTCCATCATCGCCGAGAGATTGGATTCATCCTTGGTCGCCAACACCACTTCCTGCACCGTCGTCACGCCCTCGCGAATCAGACGCCAGCCGTCCAATCGCAGGCTGCGCATGCCCTGGTCTAATGCTACACGCCGAATGCGGCCCGAAGATGCACGTTCCATGATTAATGCGCGGATTTCTTCCGTCAAAGGCATCATCTCAAAGATCCCGTACCGGCCCCGGAACCCCGTGTTCAGGCACGACCGGCAACCCCGGCCCCGGAATAGCTTCGCCGGCACCAGATCCCCGAATTCATGCCGTATCGGCTCCACCTCGTGCTCGGGCACCTCTTCCTTGCACTGCTTGCAGATCAAACGCACCAGCCGCTGCGCCAGCACCAGTTCCACCGACGAGGAGATCAGGTACGGCTCGACCCCCATGTCGATCAACCGCGTCGCCGCCGACGGCGCGTCGTTAGTGTGCAGCGTTGAGAAGACCAGGTGGCCCGTGAGCGACGCCTGCACCGCGATTTCCGCCGTCTCCTTGTCGCGGATTTCGCCGATCAGCACCACGTCCGGGTCGTGCCGCAGGATCGAACGCAGCCCGTGGGCGAACGTCAGCCCCGTCTTGACGTTCACCTGAATCTGGTTGATGCCGTTCATCTGGTATTCCACGGGGTCTTCCACCGTGATCAGCTTCAGGTCGATCGTGTTGATCTTCGTCAGCGCCGAGTACAGCGTCGTCGTCTTGCCCGATCCGGTCGGGCCGGTCACCAGCACGATCCCGTGCGGCAGGGCCAGCACCTTGTCGAACAACGCGATGTCCCGTTGCGACATGCCCAGGTGTTCCAGCCCCAGCTTCATGTCCCCGTGCTCGAGAATACGCAGCACCACCGCCTCCCCGTGGATCATCGGAATCACCGACACGCGCAAGTCGATGTCGCGCCCGGCTATCTTCACCCGGATGGCGCCGTCCTGGGGCACGCGCTTTTCCGCGATGTCCAGATGGCTCAGAATCTTGATGCGCGACACGATCGCCGCGTGGTACTTCCGCACCTCCGGCGGCACGGGCACATCCGTCAGCGAGCCGTCTACGCGGTAGCGCACGCGCAGTTGATGCTCGAAGGGTTCAATGTGTACGTCCGTCGCCCGCGAGGCCAGGGCTTCGGTCAGCACCTGGTTCACGAACCGGATGATCGTCGCGTCCTCCGCCGCCTTCGACAAGTCCAGGTCGTCGCTTTCCTGCTCCAGCACCCGGATGCCGCCCTCCTCGCCCATCGTCTGCAGGGTGTCGGCCCCGATGCCCACCAGCCGCTTCATCGCCCGGTCGATCTCGGCCATCGGCGCGAGCACCGGGCGGAAATCCATCCCCGTCGCCAGGCGCAGCTCGTCGATCCCCGCCGAATCGAACAGCTTGCAGGTGGCGATCTCCACCGCGCCGTCCACGTCGCGCAGGGGCAGCAGATGATGGTCGAGCAGCACGCGCGCCGGGAACTTCGAGAAGAAGTCCTTGGGCGCCTCAAACTTGTTCAGGTCGACATAGGCGATCTCGTAATGCTCCGCCAGCGCCTTGAGCCACTTTTCCTCCGGCGCCGCGTCCCGCAGCGCCTCTTCCAGCGGCAGCCCGCGCGACAGCCCTTCCTCCGCCTTGGCCTGCGCGGCGGCATCGAGAATCCCGTCCTGGGCCAGTAGATTCAGTACGTCATTCATGTCGACCCGTTTCCCTGAAAAGTGCAATCCCTTTTGGAAAGCGGGGCTCCGGTTGCCCGGAGCCCCGCATGACTACTGTAACAAATTTGCCGCTTGAACCAAAATGGCTTAGTTCAATACGCCCAGGGTCACCAGGATGGCTTCCTGGCGGACTGAGCAGACGCCCTTGAGCGCGGTCTGGTCGGCAACGAGCGTGTCGGTGCCCTTCTTGACCGCGTCACGAACGGCCGCCAGCTTCGTCTTGATGTCGGCTTCCGAGGTCGTCGGGGCCGGGGCGCCGGCTGCCGCAATCACGGCCTTCGACAGATCATCGCGGGACACGGCCACGGGATTGGTGGCATCGACCGTAGCCGCAGCGCCGCCACGGCGACCACCGCCGCCGCCACGACCGCCGAGGGGATTCTGGGCGCCGGCGGCCAGCTTCTGCTGGTCTTCAAGCACCTTCTGAATCTTGTCCTTCAGGACGGTCCATTCGGCGCCATCCGTCATGCCCAGCGAGGTTTGGATGGTGGTCAGACTGGCAGTGACCTGCGCAGCCGGAGTCATCGCTCCGCCGCCGCCGCCGCCACCGCCGCCAGGGCCGCCGCCGCCAGCACCAGGGCCGCCGCCGCCGGCACCAGGGCCGCCGCCG
>CAIPTQ010000326.1 GCA_903868035.1 uncultured Phycisphaerales bacterium | reverse complement strand
CGGGTGGCAGAAGAGCCAGAAGTCACTCCGGGAGCTGGGTGACTTTGCCCGTGCTCATCATACAAAGGCGGGCGTCCTGATTTTCCCTATTTTTGGTTATGGTCTCGGGGACGAGTATCCTTTTCTTGATCTGCACGCCAAACTCCATAACGTGATTGCGGATTCAGGACTGGACTACCTCGATCTCCTCCCCTTTTACAGACATCGAAATCCGATCTGCCTGGTCATCCATCCGGTAAGGAATACCCATCCAAACGAAGCGGCCTACCGTATTGCCGCCGAGGCGCTCTGGTGCAAACTGAAGGGATTCGGAGCTCCGATTCCGGGAAGGGGTATGCGCCTTCCGGCGACGGTATTCCCAAAAAGGCCTCCACATGAAGAGACTGCCGCGGATGTTCCCGCGGTGCCCTGCTGATATTTTGTAAGAGTCCCACAGGTATAAGTACTCGCTCCCATCCTTTTGAGGGGACGTCCTGCCTCATGCTGTCAGCCCCATCCGTTGCACGTCTCTGGCACCCGGTCTCGCCCTCATATACCGCCAGCGTGCCATAAGGAGGGGGATGCTGTACGAGTCGGCTTCGAATCCCACCCCAAGGTCGAACCCACCGGACAAGCCGCGCGATGGCGGATGAAACCCAAATCTCTTGAGCGATGGCCCAAAGGTTTGAAACGCCTTCGGAGCAGGTGCTCTATTCACCGCATTTCCCCGATCCGCCGACTGACCTTATTTCCCCCGGCTCACGGAGGTCCTTTCATGCCGGTAGATATCCACGAGGTCAACTCCGTATCTGCTCACCGCGTACATGTGGCGAAAGGGATATTCCTTCAAAAGCCTGTCCGCCTCGTCGAATCTTACCCTGTACGATAACGGAACGACGAGCCAATCGATATCGGGAGGCCTCGCTTCGTTGACACGCAGCCCGCCCCCGCGGGGCGGCATCATATGCCGCAGGTAGTAGGCCAGCTCGCCCGAAATGCCGAGCGCGTAGATCAAGTCACCCTCCCGGGCGTGGTCCCTCAGATACTCGGCCGCTTCTTTCGTGCCCACCCCAAAACCGATTGAGATACTGCGCGCCGCGCCCGGGAGCCCCCCGATGAAGACATTGAAGTACATATCATACGCTGGGGCGATCCTCGCAAGCGGCACTATGCTGCACGCGGCGACGAGCACCCCCGCCGGCACGACGGCCGCCCCCATCGGCTGGCGTATGCCCCTCCTGCCCATACACGCAGCCAGGTAATTGACCGTGTCGGTGAAACCGACCGCCGAGAGGACGCACAGGAAGGGGACGGCGGGGACGATGTAGCGGAACCCCATCTTGGCCCCCATACTTATCGCGGCGATAAACAGGAGCGGCTCGAAAAGGCACATCAACCGGGGGCCGCCATTGTCTCTGCGCCGGCACACCTCCATGCAGGAGCGGACGATCCCGACGGCGAGAAGGCAAAGCATCAGGGGGGGGGTGCGGACGAGGAGCATGAACAGGTAGAACCACGGGGGGGGCTTGATGACGACCCGCCCCATCCAATATTTCATGTGCCCCGCATCGGCGAAGTGGGATAT
>CAIPTQ010000325.1 GCA_903868035.1 uncultured Phycisphaerales bacterium | reverse complement strand
CGAAGCCAAGCGTCAGGGCCAGTGCCACAAACGCACAGAACCAGCCAATCGCGGCGGACCGCCAGGTCATCATCACCCTGCCCTCCTGAAGCGGGGCACGCCCGCCGGACGCCCCAACTTGTCGCGCAGCCTGGCAGCGGCCCTAATCGTCTCCCGCCGGCGGAACACGCGGCAGACCCCGCACGTCCCACATCCGCACCGATTCACAACCAAGTTTTTATCGCGCATTAAAAAACCGAGCTTCTTCTTCCATGGAGCGAACCGGGCCGGAGAGGAGGAGGCCACCTCCCCCGAGACTGGCACCCAACCTATCCAAGCCCGGAATCCTCGATGGCAGAAAATCAGACCAAACAGTTACGGGAACAGCCTCCCGCGGGCCCCTCCCGGAATTGGGAGGCCGCGTACACAATCCCTTTAAGATTCCATCCACCACATGCGAGGAAGCGCGGCGTTCACCGGTTCCTCTGGTTCCTGCGGCCGCGCGCGGCGTAATCGCGGACAAGCGCGAGCTCCGCTTTGCAGCTCCACATCCACTGCGGTCTCCGGAGCGTTCGCTGCCAGGCGCCGACCCACTTCTTCCGATGCCACACGGACGGCGCACTGCACCAGCCCGCGGCCTTCGCGGAATTCCTTCCACACCAGCCGCCACTCGATCACCACTCCGGTGTTCCCGCACGTCAGGCATAGATCTCGCGGCATCGTCAGAGCCCCCGCAGCTTCCCTACGGCCGCAAGATCCGCCGGCGACGGAACCTCGCCATAGGGCTGCTTCCATCCCTGGTTCATGATGCTCAGCCGCTCTTTGCGATCCACGTGCTCCAGTCCCAGCGCGTGTCCATACTCGTGCAGCATCACCAGGTCAAGTCCGTTTGCACACGGCCATGGATAGCCGGGCCAGATAATGATGGTCCGCGTCTCCGGCTCCCACTTCCCTCCGCCGGTTTCCTCGGCGCATTCCAGCTCGCGACACCAGCGCACCCCGGCAACCGCGGCGACGTATGGACGCCATGACGCACGGGCGCGGGCCAACGCTTCCTCGAGGCCCGCGTCGGTCCGCGTCGGCAACAATAAGAGGGCAGCCAGGGTCAGGCTCAGCATTTGCGACGCCCTCACCGATGCGCGTACCGGCCGCCGTCGGGACTCGCTCCCACGAAGCGGCTCTCGCCGCCGCGCGGCGTGGCTTCCCGCACCGCCAGGTCGCGGCCCATGAATTCCTGGCCGTTCATATCCTCGATCGCCTGGCGCCAACTTTCCTGCATTTCGACGAATGCGAACCCGCGCGGCCTCTGCGTATCCCGGTCCAGACAGATCCGTACTGAGGATGGAATGTATCCACCGGCAACGAAAAAGTCCCGCAGGTCCGCTTCCGTCGCGTCGTAATTGATGTTGGCAACAAATAACCTCATGAAAAGACAACCTCCACGATTCCCCAAACCACGACGATTGCCACGACGATGAAAAACGCACAGGTAGCGCGCTTCCACCTCAGATACCAAAGGTTCCGCTGCTCGATCAGGCGCCGCTGGATGTCGAGCAGTTGCCCCCGTTCCTCGCTCAATGCCGCGCAGCGGGCCTCTAGCCGGTCATACGTCGGTAATACGCCGCCATGGCGTTGCAGATCCATATCGATCGCGGCCGCCAGTTCCTCTAGCGCCGGGCGTAGCCGGCCGGGTCGGGCTTGTTGCCCGGCATCGCCACGCTTGGGAAGAAGAATCGGCTCCGGCGTGATTTTCAGAGCCTTCAGGAATTCCCGGTCAGTCATCGTCCGTCGCCTCCAGTGACATTACTTCCAGCGGACCAAGCGTGATCGGAGCGATCACCTCCCGATACCGCTTGCCTCGGCACAGACGGCACTCTACCGGCGCGCCATGACATTCAGGACAAATCTCAAGAGAAGTTTTCAACCCGTTTTCCGCAATCTGAGGCATGCCATCTTTCTCCATCGCTTCACCTAGGATTTTTACCGGGAT
>CAIPTQ010000324.1 GCA_903868035.1 uncultured Phycisphaerales bacterium | reverse complement strand
TCTACCCTCTTTCCATGGCCTATATCCCGCATTTTACCATTACTCCCTTCCTGCTTTCCCAAGTCGAGCAGGTCGCGGCCCTGCGCCAGCAAATTCAGGACGCCGCCGTGGATCTGGCCTGGATTCCCGCCCTCCAAAAAGACGCGCGCTCCCGGAATACCCATGCCTCCACCGCCATCGAGGGCAATCCTCTTACGCTGGAGCAGGTGCGTGCCTTGGAAGAAGGACGCGCGCTTTCCGCATCCGGCGCCCGCCCGCAGCGGGAGGTTCTCAACTATTTCGCCGCCCTCCGTCACATCGAGAAAAATTCCCACCGGAAAATCCTCCGGCAGCAGGATATCTTTGCGCTGCACCGCATCGTCGCCGGAGAAGTCATGGATCAAGGCGAGGCCGGGAAATACCGCACCTTTTCCGTGCGCGTCGGGCCTTATGTTCCCCCGCTTCCCGCGGAGGTCTCGGGGCTCATGTTTGAGCTGCTCGCATGGTGGAATACCGCCTCCCTGGACCTTTCACCCGTGCTCAGCTCCGCCATCGTCCACTACCGCTTCGAGGCCATCCATCCCTTTGCCGACGGCAATGGACGCACCGGACGGGCCCTCGCCCTCTGGGAGCTCTACCGCCGCGGCTTCGATACGCACCATATCTTCGCGGTGGATGAATACTACTGGGAGGACCGCCCCAGCTATTACGCCGCCCTGCAAGGCGTGCGGCTTACGGGGGACGATCTGACCGCCTGGCTCGAGTACTGCGCCGCGGGGGTGCGCCAAACCCTCGAACGGGCCTGGATGCGGATTCAACTGGTTCAGGTCAAGTCCACTGAAAGACTGGTACTGCGCCCCAGGCAGGAAAAGCTCCTGCATCTCCTGCGCGATCATGGCAGCATGGCGCCCCGTGAAATATGGAAGGCGCTGGGCGTCTCCCGGCAAGGGGCGATGGATTTGCTGCGCCCGTTGCTCGATGCCGGCCTGGTCGAAAAAATGGGCGGCAAAAAAAGCGGACGCTACGCCCTGCGGGCTTCATGAACGAAGCCGAAACCCGCGCCAAACTCACCGCCGCGCGGGCCACCGCCTGCGGCACCCAAGGCAGTTCCTTCGCTGGGGGAATTGGACTCCACCGATGCGGTCGAAATGGCCCCCGATTTTCTCGAGTACGCCGCCGCACAAACATTCACAACATTCAAATATTCTGGCAATTACTGGCTGCCGAAGCCGAGTGCGAAGAGCAAGGCCGGCTGAAGAGAGCGCATTTTCTGGGGGCTGAGCGTGGTGATAAGGAGGCCGAGGCGCTGCCGGGAGATGGTTTGGACGTGGTCGAAGTTAATAGCGCAAGGACGGGGCATGCCGTCGGCGGGTGAGAGGAGGATTTCCGTGGGAATGTCGCGGATGGTGGACGAGATCGGCGCGACGGTGACTTCATGGAGATATTGCTGGACTGAGTCGCGGGTGAGAATAACGACCGGGCGTTTTTTGTCCGGATGGGGGAATCTGCACCAACGGACTTCCCCGCGTTTCACGGTTCACCCCAGGCTTGCAGGGATTCCCAGTTTCCAAATTCATCTTTGGTGACGGGCTTTTTGAGGTATCCGAGGCGGTGCTTTTCCTCCAGACGCTTTTCCTGGTCCCGCGCCAGTGCGTGGCGCAGCGCTTCGCGCGTAAAGGCCGAGCGGGTTGTTCCCCGCTGGGCGGCGGCACGATCCACTTCGAGTACCAGTGATTCATCCAATGTCATCTGCACGGTTTTCATACACATGATTATAGCGATGGTTATAGCTAGTGCAAACTGTAAACTGTGAACCCACTGCCCGACCCCTCCGCCACCATGCCCCTCCACCGGCCTGTTTATCAGGGCAATTACAGTGTCTCCGCCGCCCGCGGAAAACTCCCCAACACCGCGATTTGCAGGCAATGCTGCCGCGCTTCCTTCAGGGCGGCCTGGAGGTTTTCGTCTTCGCTGTGGCCGACGATGTCGGTGAAGAAGTAATACTCGAAGTTGCGCTTCTGGCTGGGGCGGGTGTCGATGTTGGTGAGGTTGAGGTTGAAGCGGCGGAAGACGTCCAGCACGTCCACCAGCGCGCCGGACTTGTGGGCGGTGGTGAACAGGAGGGAGGTTTTGTCGTCGCCGGTGCGTTTGGGGGCGTGATTGGATTTGCCGATGACAAAAAAGCGGGTGACGTTGTGGGGGTTGTCCTCGATGTTGGAGAAGAGGATTTTGAGGTTGTAGAGCTCGGCGGCCAGTGTCGAGCCGATGGCGGCGGCGCCGGTTTCGATGGCGGCCATTTCGGCGGCCTTGCTGCTGGAGGCCACGGCCATGCGCTGGATGTTGGGGAAGGTGGCGGTGAGCCACTGGCGGCACTGGGTGAGGGCCTCGCCCTTGGAGTAGACGATTTTGACTTCCTCCGGGGGGCAGTTGGCCAGGAAGTGCGAGTGGATGGCGACGAGGACCTCGGCGACGATGACGACGGAGCGGGTTTCGAGGAAGGCGTCCATGGATTCGATGATGCCGCCGACGGTGGAATTTTCGATGGGCACCAGCGCCAGGTCGGCATGGCCGCAATCGACCTCCTTGAAGACGGCGGCGATGTCGGTGAGGGCGACGTGCTCGACGGAGTTGCCGAACTTTTTGACGGATGCCAAGTGCGAGAAGGAGCCTTGGGGCCCGAGGTAGGCGATGCGGAGGGGCTTTTCGAGGGCGAAGCTGCCGGACATAAGCTCGCGGTAAATGGCTTCGAGGCAGGAGTTGGGCAGCGGCCCGCCGACGGCCTTGTTGGCCTGGCGGATGCGTTCGAGGACGACCTTTTCGCGGTCCGGGGCGTAGACGGGGGCGCCGGACTGGTGTTTGATCTTGCCGATATCGACGACGATGCGGGCGCGGGCGTTGAGGAGTTCGACGATGCGGAGGTCGAGTTCGTCGATCTTCTCGCGGAGGGGGTGGAGGGGGTCGTGGGGGGTGGGTTTGGACATGAGGGGGAGTATAACGTGAAGGCATTTCAGGGTCGAACGCGAATGAAGCCTGGAGAGGGGTGAGAATCAGGAAGGGGTTTGCGTGAGCGCCTGTACTTGGCGCGACAACTCCGTAGCGGTTAACTCCGGAAGAATGGCGTCGCGCTCCTGGGTGTAATTGAGCCGACTGGGTTCGTACTGCTGGATGAAGCGCACGGCATTCACCCAGCCAAGGGAACGGCGCAACGCGTCGAAACCCCGGAAGCGCAGCTCAACTGGTTCCAGCAGTGTTGTCATGTCATCACCTCTTTGGACAATTCCAAGACCCCGATGACCCGGACTTGCAGTTGCGGGGCATGACGTTTCGCCACGGCCAGCAGGCGATCATCGCACGAGACAAACAAGTCGGCCTTCGCCTGTTCGGCACAAGCCAAGTGCATGGCGTCAAAACCCTTGAATCCGAGTTTCATCAATTCGTCGATGCGCGATGTGAACGCGTTGTGATCCAAGGCCACGCTTGGCGCCGCAATGAGCCATTGGTTCACGCGTGCCGCGCGATCGGGCACGGGATTATAGGAATTCTCCAAAAGCAACGGGGCGGAGCGCACGAATTGCAACAGGTCCGATTCCATGGCGAGGGCGCCAAGAACCGCTTCGCTTTCCAAATGAACGCGCGGCTGTGACTGGTCGTCAAAGGGCCGCTTGAGGGAACACATGTCAAGGTAAATCAGCATATTTATCGCAATTATAGCATATTTATGGCTCGCGTGTGCATCAGGCCTTCAACTTTAGCATCCCGCGAGTAGCTCCACCTTTCCGCGTACTGCCCCCTCCGCGGCATTTTTCCGGGAACCAAACCGCGTCTGCCGCGTCTAAGTTTTTGCGTCCAATGGGTTGGACAGCGGATAATGCGCCCTTTGGGTGCGTGTAACAGCTCTTTTTCAGGGGTTTCTCATGAAATGTGCGATTCATCGGTTGCTGACCGCCGCGGTGGTGGCGGGTTTGGCGGGGTCAGTTTTTGGCGGGCAAATTGGGTTTGAGGAGGATTTTGCGCTGGCCCCGGATCGGAGCGTGCCGCTCAAGCAGCTTATTCCGGGGACGCCGGATTACTATTATTACAGTTGTTTGCAGGCCGAAAACACTGGGGATTTGGCGAAGGCGGACCAGATGCTGGCGGAGTGGATTTCGCGGCATGGGCGGGGTTCCGACCCGCGAATACGTGAAATGGAGAACCGGCAGGCGCTTATAAATTACGAAAAAACCCCGCAAAATTCGCTTAATTTCATCATTCAGCGGTTAAATCTCACATTTAACCACGAGCGCCAGACCCTCGACCAGCAGCGGGCGCTGCCCACCGCGCTGGACCCGGCGCGCATCAGCCGCGCCACGCTGATGGCGGACGCCCTGGCGCGCTTTACCGACCGCCTGGAAGGTTTTGAGAACTCCGCGCTCGACTGGTTGGATGCCACCACCTTGAGCGATCAACGCCTTCACGAATATCTCTCCCGGCTGGAACGGCCCGATCTTCCCGGCCTGGTGGCGCTGGTCAATCGCGATCTGGGCACCATTTACGGCTCGGGCAACTTCTCGCTGAACATCCACCGCCAGATGCTGAAATCCCAACTCGATGATCTGATCAGCATCCGCCCGGCCATCCTCAACGACAGCAACTTCGTCAACGCCTACCTCGCGCGCCTCCGCCCCGCCAACGGCGTGGACTGGCAGCACGAACCCCAGGAACAGAAGGATTACCTGGACCGCCTGTGGGCGTTCGCGTCGCGCCTGGGGCCGGTACACAACTCGCTCAAGGCCCACATTCTTTACCAGCGCCTCGTCTTCGACCGCACGCAGGACGTCTGGGACAAAGACCGCTTCATGCTGTATATCCAGTTGCCCAAAAACGCCGGGTACATGAACAGCGAGTATATGCGGCAGCAGGATGTGGCACGCATCGCTTCGGCCAACCTGGGCGCGGACTATCTCGCGAGCACCGCCTACCGGCCCATCGGCAATGATGAACAACTGGTCCGAAGTTATTTGCTGCGTTATTTCGTGGATGCCGCCGACTTTGAGGCGTATCGCACGTACATTGGCAACACGTATCTGGAGGGGGCGTTTGCCGAGGCGAAGATCGTCAACGGCGTGGGGGACCAGACGAAATGGTATGCCATGGCCTCCAATCTTCAGGGCCTGCGCGACCGGATCGACCTGGAATTCGCGTACACCAACAAGCAGTTCTACAAGCCGGAGGATCCCGTTTCCCTGGACCTGTATGTCAAGAATGTCAAAACCTTGCTGGTGAAGGTCTACGACATCAACACCCAAAGTTACTACAAGACGAACCTGCGCGAACTGGGCACCGATATGCCGCTGGATGGTTTGGTCGCCAACCAGGAAACCGTGCTTACGTATGAAGAGCCGGAATTGCGCCGCGTCAAACGGCATTTTGATTTCCCCAAGCTGAACCAGCGCGGGGCGTACATGATCGAATTCATCGGCAATGGCATTTCGAGCCGGGCTTTGGTCATCAAGGGGAAGCTGCATTACCTGGAGCAGTCGGGCAGCGCGGGGCATGTCTTCACCGTGCTGGATGAAAAGAACCAGAAAGTCCCCGAGGCCACACTGTGGATGGCCGGGCATGAATACAAGGCCGACGCCGCCGCCAATGACGGGCGCATCATCGTGCCCTATTCCACCGCGCCGGGGCCGCAGGCGCTGGTGCTGCAACTTGGCGATTTCGCCTCGTTTGACCGTTTCACGCATGATGCCGAGAGTTATACGTTCAATGCGGCCTTCCACGTCGATCGCGAGGAGCTCATCCGCGGGGGCACGGCCTCGGTCATCATTCGCCCGATGCTTTCGATCAACGGGGAGCCGGCGAGCCTGCGGCTGCTGGACGACGCCAAGCTGCAGAAGACCACGCTGGTCATCACCTCGATCGACCGCGAAGGCACGCCGTCCACCAAGGAGATACCCGACTTCCCGCTGCTGCTGGACCGCGAAACGACGTACAACTTCCTCGTGCCGGACAACCTTTCCGCCGTCAGCTTCACGCTCAAGGCCCAGGTGAAGAATATCAGCCAGAACAAGAACGTGGACCTGGTGGACGGTCGCACCTTCACGGTGAACAACATTGACGCCACGGACAAGATTGAAGATTTGTTCCTGTCGCATGTTGCCGCGGCCGGCGGCACGCAGTATGTGCTCGATGTTCTGGGCAAGACCGGCGAGGCGCTGCCGGACCGGCCCGTCAATTTGACCTTGAAGCACAAGGATTTCCGCCAGCCGGTGCAAGTCACGCTCAAGTCGGACGCCAAGGGCCGCATCACGCTGGGCGCCCTGGAGGGGATCGTCAACTTCTCGGCCGCGACCGAGAGCGGCGTGAGCCACGCCTGGTCGCCGGTAAAAGACCTGCACTCGCCCATACCCGCCGCCCATGCCGCCGTGGGCAAACCGGTCACGCTGCCCTACATGGGCGCGAAGGCCGCCCCGGATGCGTCCGAACTGTCGCTGCTGGAACTGCGCGACGGCGTCTTTTATGCCAACCGGTTTAACGCCTTGAAGCTCAAGGACGGCCTGCTGACCATGGACGACCTGCCCGCGGGGGATTATTCGTTGCGGTACAAGGAGACGGGCGAGAACGTATCCATCCGCATTGCCCCGGGGATTGTGCGCGACGGGTGGGTGCTGGCCGGCTCGCGGTTCCTGCAGCAGCGCGATCCCGCCCCGCTGCAGATCGTCAACGTGGCGGCCGACGCCAACAACCTGACGATCAAACTGACCAACACCACCAAGCTCACGCGCGTCCACGTCGTCGCGACGCGGTATGTCCCCGAGTTCCCGCTGTACGCCAGCCTCGGACTGTCCGCGCCGGCCGACGGCGGCATGACGCTGCCGATCCTGGACGCCCAGTACGTGGCGGGCCGCAACATCGGCGACGAATACCGGTACATTCTGGACCGCAAGTACGCCAAGATATTCCCGGGCAACACCCTGGCCCGGCCGGGCCTGATTCTTAATCCGTGGTCGATCCGCAAGACCGAGACCGGCAAGCAAATTGCCGAGGCCGGCCAGGCGCCCATCGGCGGGCCGGGCTACGGCGCTTCCAGCGGCATGCCCAGCGACTCCCGCGGCAGGCAGATGCAGGGATCGAGCGCCGCGTACTCCTCGCTGGACTTCCTGCCCGCCATGTCGGTAGTCATCCCCAACCTGGTGCCCAACGACAAAGGCGAGGTGGTCATCAACCGCAAGGACTTGGGCGAGCATCAGGATATTCAGGTGGTGGCCGTGGATTTCGGCGTCACGGTCGCGCGCACGCTGACGCTGCCCGAGACGGCGCTGGCCCCGCGCGATTTGCGGCTCAAGACGCCGCTGGACATCGCCAAGCACTTCACCGAGCAGAAGCAGATCGCCATCGTGCAGAAGGGCGCGGCCTATTCCTCCGACGATGCCGCCTCCTCAGCGCTGGAAGCGTATGACTCGGTCGCCCGGGTCTACAAGCTGTACGCCACGCTGTCCAAGGATCCCACGCTGGCGGAGTTCAGCTTTATATTGGATTGGCCCAAGCTGACCAAGGCGCAGAAACAGGAGAAGTATTCCAAGTATGCATGCCACGAGTTGAGCTTCTTCCTGAGCCGCAAGGATCCGGAATTCTTCAACACGGTGATCGTGCCGTACCTGAAGAACAAGAAGGACAAGACCTTCATGGATCATTATCTGCTGAAGGATGATCTGGCGGCATACCTCAAGCCGTCCGAGTATGACCGCCTGAACATTGCCGAACGCACGCTGCTGGGCGAGCGCATCGCCGGCGAGCAGGCGGCGGCGGCGCGGCATGTGAAGGACCGCTATGACCTGCTGCCCCCGGATATCGAACGCTTCAACTACCTCTTCCGCACGGCGCTGCAGGGCGGGGCGCTGGACCAGGGCAACCTGGTGCTGTCGGGTTCCGGTAGGTTGTCGCTGGATGGTTCTAACACTTACACCGGAGGCACCACCGTTTCTGGCGGCACGCTGAATGGCGGCGGCGGTTTCGGTGGCGGCGGTGGCGCTGCTGCCGGCGGTGCTGGCGGCGGTGGCGGTGGCGGACGCGGCGGACGCGGCGGTGGGGCTGCTGGCGGCGGCGCCCCAGGTGGCATGCCGAGCGCGGCGAGGCCATCGGCACCAGCGACCCAGGCGTCGGCCGCAACCCCGCCGGCCATGCGCCTCGATGCCGGCGACAAGGCGATGTTGGATGAAGCCTTAGCTATGAAGGATAGTTCGGGTCTGGGCTATCTTTCGGCAGACGCCGCCTATCGGCAAACCGTCCAGCAACTCTATCTCAAAGTCGATAAAACCGAGGACTGGGCCGAAAACAATTACTATCACATTCTCATTGAAAACCAGAACGCCGCATTGGTGCCGGTGAACGCCTTCTGGCGCGACTATGCCGCGGCCGCCACCAAGACCGGCTTCCTCTCCGTCAACCTCGCCGAGGCCGGCCGCAACTTCTCCGAAATGATGCTGGCCCTGGGTGTTTTGGACCTCCCCTTTGAATCCCCCAAGCTCGACGTCACCCACAAGGACGGCAAGGTCTCATTTACGGCCCCCGGCCCCATGGTGGTCTACCACCGCGAAACCAACGAGGCCGCCATTGATGCCGTCAAGACGCCCATCCTGGTGAGCCAGAACTTTTTCCGCGCCTCCGACCGCTACACCTACGTCGATAACGAAAAAACCGACAAGTACGTTTCCGTTGAATTCCTCACGCATGTCGTCTACGGCTGTCAGGTCGTGGTGACCAACCCCACGTCCAGAAAGCAGAAGCTCGACGTGCTGTTGCAAATTCCGCAGGGGGCGCTGCCCGTCAGCAACGGCCTGTACACCCGCGGCATCCACACCGATGTCAACCCCTTTGAGTCCAAGGCCATCGAATACTACTTCTACTTCCCGGCGGCGGGGGGGTATAAGCACTACCCCGTCCACGTGGCGCGGAACGAAAAAGTCATCGCCTTCACCGATGCCGCCAACTTCAAGGTGGTCGATACGCCCTCGACGATCGACACGACCAGTTGGGACTACATCTCGCAGAACGGCACGCCCGAGCAGGTGCTCACCTTCCTCAAGGACAACAACGTGGACCGCATCAACCTGGACCGCATCGCCTGGCGGATGAAGGATGCCGACTACTTTAAGCAGGTGACCGACCTGCTGGCCGCGCGTCATATCTATAGTGCCACCCTCTGGTCCTACGGCCTGAAGAACAACAACGTCCCGGCCATCCGCGAATACCTCCAGAAGACCGACGCGTTCGCCAACGCCTGCGGCCCGTTCATCGACAGCAAGCTGCTCACGCTGGACCCGGTCGTGCGGCGCAGCTATCAGTTCCTGGAATACATGCCGCTGATCAACGCCCGCACGCACAAGATGGGCCGCCTGCGCCAGATCGTCAACGACCGCTTCTTCGAGCAGTACGAGCGCCTCATGGCCATCGAGCGCTATCGCCCCACGATGGACCAGGACGACCTGATGGCCGTCACCTATTACCTGCTGCTGCAAGACCGCATTGACGAGGCCAACACCTTCTTCGCGAAGGTCGATCCGGCCAAGCTGACCACGCAGTTGCAGTACGACTATTTCCGCACGTATCTGGATTTCTTCACCGACACGCACAAGGTGGCCCGGTCCATCATCGACAAATACAAGGACTACCCCGTGGATCGCTGGCGCGAACTCTTCGCCACGGCGGGCGTGCAACTGGCCGAACTCGAGGGCAACGCCGGCAGGATCATCAGCGTGGAGGACCGCAACCAGCAGCAGGGCAATCTGGCCGCCACCGCGCCCAACCTGGACTTCAAGGTGGAGAGCCGCAAGGTCACCATCGACTACCAGAACCTGACCGAAGCCCGCGTGAACTATTATCTGATGGACATCGAGCTGATGTTCAGCCAGAACCCGTTCCTGGGGCGCTTTGGCGGCCAGTTCTCCTCGATCCGGCCCAACGACACCGCGGTGGTCAAGCTCGACGCCACCAAGAAGACCAACACCTTCGACCTGCCCGCGCGCTTCGCCAATGCCAACGTGATGATCGAGATCACGTCCGCCGGCGTGACGCGGTCGCAGGCGTACTATCCCAACTCGCTGGCGATACAGATGGTGGAAAACTACGGCCAGGTACACGTCACCAGCCAGAAGACGGGGGCCGACCTGCCCAAGGTGTACGTGAAGGTCTACGCCCGCAAGCGCAACGGCCAGATCGAATACTACAAGGACGGCTACACCGACCTGCGCGGCCGCTTTGAGTATGCGTCGCTGTCGACCAACGACCTGGACAATGTGGACCGCTTCTCGGTGTTGATCCTGAGCGACACCGAAGGGGCCGTGGTGCGCGAGGCGGCGCCGCCGAAGCAGTGAGGGGAAGCAGGACGGTTGGGGAACACCTGAAATATGCGCCACACGATAATAGCGCTCGCGCAGGCCCGGGGATTGCAATCCCCGGGCTTGGTGGGCGCGGGAATTGATTAAAATTGGCATGCATAGGCCTGTGCGAGTTGTTGAGTGAGGGCTCCCGGCTTGCCTTCTCCCACTTCATGCTTCTCAATGTGCGTCACCGGCATTACGCCCATGATGGCGTTGGTGAGGAAGACCTCCCTGGCGGCCAACAGGTCGTTGATGGTGAGGAGACGTTCGTGGGGGAGGATGTTTTGTTCGGTGGCCAGTTCGAGGACGACCTGGCGGGTGATGCCGGGGAGGCAGAGGCGCTGGTTGGGGTGGTCGGGCATGGTGAGCGGGGGGGTGCAGAGGGTGCCGTCCTGATCGACGAGGAAGATGTTGGAGATGGAGCCTTCGGCGAGGCAGTTGGTGCCGGCGGTACACCAGAGGGCTTCGCCGGCGTGAAGTTTCTGCGCCTCGCGCAAGGCGAGGAGGCGGTCGAAGTAGCTGGTGGTTTTGTGTCCGGTGGTGGGGTTTTCGGGGTTTTGTTTGCAGGCGCTGATGACGACGGGCAGGCCTTTTTCGTAGAGTTCGGCGGGATAGGGCGTGAAGGCGGTGGCGGAGAGGATGAGGGTCACCGGCGGCACGGGGTCTTCGGCGGTGGCGGCATGGAGGTCGCCGCGGGTGATGGTCAGGCGCAGGCGGGCGTCGGCGGCGTCGAGGCCATTGGCGTCGAGGAGGTCGGCGGCCATCTCCTGGAGCAGGGCTTCGCCGAGGGCGAAGGGGATGGAGAGGGTTTGGGCGGAGCGGGTGAGGCGCTCGAGGTGCTGGCGGAGGCGGAAGACCTTGCCGTTATGGGCGCGCATGGTTTCAAAGAGGCCCGCGCCGTGGAGGAGGCCGGCGTCGCCGGGGGCTATGGCGGCGGAGTCGTAGGGGGTGAGTTGGCCGTTGATATGGATGTAGTCGGACATGCATTCTCCGGTCAGGCGGCGGGTGGCGGGTGTCACAGGGGCGGGGCGGTATCCGTGGGCGAGGGGGGCGATTTTCGTTGCCGGGCGACTTCCACGGCCATGAGGATGGCGGACTTCATGCTGCCGGGGTCGGCCTTGTTTTTGCCGGCGATGTCGAAGGCAGTGCCGTGGTCGGGGGAGGTGCGGACGATGGGGAGACCGAGGGTCATATTGACGGAGCCATTGAAGTCGAGGAGTTTGACGGGGATGAGGCCCTGGTCGTGGTACATGGCGACGACGAGGTCGTAGTGGCCCTGGATGGCCTTGATGAAGATGGTGTCGGCGGGGAAGGGGCCGGTGGCGTCGATGCCGTGGTGGCGGGCCATGAGGATGGCGGGTTCGATGATGCGTTTTTCCTCATCGCCGAAGAGGCCGTTTTCGGAGGCGTGGGGGTTGAGGCCGCAGACGGCGATGCGGGGGTTGGGGATGCCGAACCAATCGACCAGGGCGCGGTGGGCGAGGTCGATGGGGTCGAAGACGGTGCCGATTTTGAAGGTGTTGCGGAGGTCGAAGAGGGCTTCGTGGATGGTGCAGAGGACGACGCGGAGGCCCTTGTGAGAGGGGATAGGGGATAGGGGATAGGGGATAGGGCGGGTGGCGGTCTGCGGCAGTTCTTCTTGCTTCTTGCATCTTACTTCTTGCTTCTGCGTGGGTGGGGCGGCGAACATCATGGCGTAGCGGCGGGCCTTGGTTTTTTCGGCCAGGAGTTCGGTGTGGCCGGGCCAGCGGTCGAAGCCGGCCATTTTCCAGGATTCCTTGCAGATGGGGGCGGTCACGATGGCGTCGATTTTGCCTTTCATAGCGGCGCTGATGGCGTCGGTGATGAACTGCATCGAGGCGATGCCGCCGGCGCGGGTGGCGCCGCGATGTTCCAGGCCCAGGATGGAAAACTCATCGTAGTCGAGCACGACCACGTCGTGGGGATACTTATCCTGCAAGTGTGCCGGCAGCACCGCGCCGTTGAGCGGGAAGCGCTCGTGCTGATCGCGCCACCAGTAGGGCTCGATCTCGGCGAGGTCCGCGACGTAGGCCATGAGTTCATTGAGGCCGAAGATGACATAGCGGGCGAGGCCGCGAATTTCGGGGTCGGCCAGGGCCTTGACGATGACCTCCGCGCCAACGCCGCCGGGGTCGCCCATGGAGATGCCGATGGTGGGTCGGGGGTCGAAGGGCACGGGTTGGAAAGGGGTGGGCGAAGGCGCGGGTGCGGGGGTGAGGTTGGGATTGGGCTCGCTCATGCCATGCCCAATTCTTGGAGTTTGGCGAGGGTAATGCCCGCGTCGGCGCCGCCGAGTGTTCCGCCGCCACGTCCGCTCATTTGTTGCAGGTAATGCACGACCGTGCGGGCCAGGATGTCCGTCTCCACGTTCACCTGATCGCCGACGCGGAGTTTCGCCAGCGTGGTTTTTTCCAACGTCGTGGGAATCACCGCCAGGGTAAACGTCCCTTCGCCGACTTCGGCGATCGTCATCGACACGCCGTCCACGGCCACGGAGCCTTTGGGGATCAGGTAGACCATGCACTCGGCCGGCACGCCAAACGTGACGCGCCAGTCCCGCGCATCCTCTCGCACGGCCACCACGCGGGCCACGGCATCCACATGGCCCTGCACAAAATGTCCGCCGACGAAGGAATCGCCGCGGAGCGACAATTCCAGGTTCACGCGGTCCTGCGGCTTCTTGCCGCCGAGGGTGGAGCGTTTGAGTGTTTCGGTGATGACATCAAAATGGGCCACACCGGCGGCACATTTGACGGCCGTGAGGCACACGCCGGAGATGCAGACCGAGTCGCCGCGAGCGATCGGCGCGGCGGCCAGTTCCGCCAGGGCCACCACCAACCGCCGGCCCGCGCCGGTATCGGCGGCGGATTGAATGGTGCCCAGAGCTTGTACGATGCCGGTAAACATGCCCGCATTCTACCGCAACGGCCGCGCATCTCCACGCCTGCGGGCGTATAATCCACCGATGCCCACCGACCTCCTCACCCGTCTGAGCCAGCTTTTTCCCCAAGCCAGCAAGACCACGCTCCGCGACATGGTCGCCGGCAAGCGGGTGCGGATCAATGGCACGCTGGTGCGGAGCCTCAAGCAGCCGGTGGCCGAGAGCGACAAGATTGAGGTTGCGGACACCGGCGACGTACACACGGCGGTGGTCATTTTGTATGAGGGGCTGCGGCTGATCCATTTCGATGCCGACATCATTGTGGTGGACAAGCCCGCCGGGCAGATCACGGCGACGGACGCCCAGGAGAAGCGGCCCACGGCGTGGCGCATTTTGCAGGATTATTTCCTCAACCAGAACCAGCGTTTTCAGGTCCACCTGGTCCACCGGCTCGACCGCGACGCCTCGGGGCTGCTGGTTTTCGCCCGCAACTGGGAGGCCTTCGCCAGCCTCAAGCGGCAGTTCTTCGAGCACACCATCACCCGCCAGTATGACGCCATCGTCCATGGCATCCCGAAAAATCCCAAGGGGCACCTGGAGAATCTTCTTTTGGAGGATAACTTCGGCATCGTGCGGATCACCAATGATCTCAAAAAAGGCAAACTCGCCATCCTCGACTATGAGACTGTCGCTACGTCCAAAACCAAAAACCTCGCGCACCTCCGCTGCACGCTGTTCACCGGGCGTAAGCACCAGATTCGTGTGCAGCTCAACGCCCTGGGCCACACGGTGTGTGCGGACCCCCTATACAGCCGGCCGCCCAAGCCGCCGCAGCCGGATGAGCCGCCACACCGCCTGGCCCTGCATGCGGCGCGGCTGGCGTTTGAGCATCCGCGCTCGGGGAAGACGGTGAGTTTTGAGTCGCCGATGCCGGGGGGGATGGGGCATTTGTTTCATACGGGGGATTGAAGATAGCCACCGGCTAGCCAGCGGTTATGATGGCCCCATGCACAAACATCCGCCCCAATCGCCGCGACCCGCTCAGGCCTCCCGGACCAAGCCCACCCACTGGGCCGAGGTGGCCGACTGGTATGACACGCTGGTGGGCGCTGATGGCTCGGAATACCACCGCGAGGTGATTATCCCCGGCATTCTGCGAATGCTGGCGCCGCACACCAACAAAATCGAACATGTAGGGCGAAAATCGAAAATCGAGAATCCTCCTTTCGCTCCCCTGGCCATTCTCGATCTCGCCTGCGGCCAGGGCGTACTGTGTCGGAAGTTGGCGACGTTGGGCCATCACGTCACCGGGATCGACGCCGCGGAGCCGTTGATTGCCGCCGCCCGCCAGCGCAACGCCGCCGACAAGCTCCCCATGCGTTACGCGATTGCCGACGCCACGAAACTGCGTGACGAGGGCGGCCATTGGGCCGCGGATCTGGTGGCGGAAACTTTTGATGCCATCACGCTGGTGCTGGCGATCCAGAACCTCACGCCGCTGTCGCCGGTGTGGCAGGCGTGTCATGCGCTGCTCAAGCCCGCCGGCGCGATGATTATTGTGATGATGCATCCCTGCTTCCGCATCCCCCGGCAGTCTGACTGGCACTGGGATGCCGCCGTCGGCACGCAGACCCGCCTGGTACGGCAGTATCTTTCCAGTGCGTCGATCCCCATCCAGACCCACCCCGGCCTGGCCGCCCACGGTAACGACGCCTCCGCGACGACGCACTTCCACCGGCCGCTGCAAGCGTACATCAACACATTGGGGAACGCGGGACTGCTTATCGACCATATCGAGGAATGGATCAGCCACAAGAAAAGCCAGCCCGGGCCGCGGCAGGCGGCGCTGGATCAGGCGCGGAAGGAAATACCGATGTTTCTGGCGCTGCGGGCGCGGCGGGTGTGAGCGTCACTTCCGAAACACCATCTTCCCCCGGATCATCCCCTTGCTCAGCCGGTTATTCACGTACAGCGCCTCCAGCAGGAACTCCCCGGCGGACACAATGCTCCCCGGATCCTTGGAATCCATGCCCAGTTCGCGCGTCAGCTCAAACGCCGCCTGGCGCAGGCCCTTAATGTGTGTATAGTTCTCCAGCATCATCTCGGTGGGCACCTCATCGCCCACCTGCAAAGTAAGCCCACCCTTGAACTGCAGCGCGAGCTCATCGAACTGGTTGAAATCCGCATGCCGCGCGAACACGGCTTTCACGGCCTCGCCCACCAGCGCCCCAATCAGCTTGTCCTCCGCGCCCTCCCCCTCGGCGAGCATCAATTCCAGCTTGCCGCGGGAACTCGCCGCGATGAACGCCAGGTTATCCACGCGCGCCACCACGCGCTTCTCCCCGGCCAAAATACTCCGCCGTTCCGCCGATGATACCACATTCTCGGCATTGGCAAGCGAACACCGCACCGACACCCCCGACGACTGGTTAATATGCGGACTCGTCCGCGCCAACCGCACGAACTCCTCCAATATCTGATGCACATATGCCGGCACCAGCACTTCGACGCCGCTATCGGGCGCGCCGCCCTCCGCGTGCCGCTCCAGCCATGCGTTTTGCATGACAATCTCAATTCCCTCGTTCACGCCGGCCGGGTAATGCGTGCGGATCACCGAGCCGATGCGGTCCTTCAGGGGGGTGACGATCCGGCCGCGATTTGTATAGTCCTCCGGATTTGCCGAAAACACCATGCACACATCCAGGTTCAAGCGTATCGGATAGCCGCGTATCTGGATGTCGCGCTCCTCCAGCACGTTGAACAATCCCACTTGGATCTTGGGCGCCAAGTCCGGCAGCTCGTTGATCGCGAAAATCCCCCGGTTCGTGCGAGGAATCAGGCCGAAGTGCATGGTCGATTCATCCGACAGATACCGCCCCTGGGCGTGCTTGACCAGGTCGATCTCGCCGATGAGGTCCGCGATCGTCACGTCCGGCGTGGCCAGCTTTTCGTGATAGCGCGCCGCGCGGTGAATCCACTCCACGCCCGCCTCGTCCCCCTGTTCGGAGATGATCCGCCGCCCCGCCGTCGTCGTGGGCAGCAGCGGATCGTCATTGATTTCCGTTTCCGCCAGCGTGGGCATCCACTCATCGAGCAAATCGGGCAGCATCCGCATTATCCGCGTCTTGGCCTGGCCGCGCAGGCCCAGGAAGAGCAGATCGTGCTTGGACAAGATGCCATGAATGATCTGGGGGATCACGGTATCGCGATAGCCGACGATGCCGGGGAAGAGTTCCGTCCCGGTCCGCAGGCGTGCGATCACGTTCTTGCGCAGCTCATCCTTCACGGACAGCGGCCGGTATCCGGTGGCTTTCAGTTGTCCCACCGTTCGCGGGGCGGGCGGATGCGAGGTTGCCGTGGGCATGAATGTTGCTCCGTCAAATGGCACGGGCAATCGTAGCGGGGTGGATGGGGCATTTCGAATCCGCCGGCTGGAATTCTTTACCTACGACCTTTCTTCCTCCTGGCCCTTCAAGCCATGCCGCCATACCCTCGACCACCGCCCAAAAAACGAGTATCTTTTCCGCTTCTGTTGCCTGACCGTTGTCCACTCGGATGGAGTATCACATGTCCCTGAGCATCAAACCCAAAGACGCCACCCAACTCGACTTGGTCTCCCTCGGCGAATGCATGATCCGGCTCTCGCCGCCGGGCCACGGGCGCATCGAATTCGCCAGCAATTTGGAAGTCTGGGTCGGCGGCGGCGAGTACAACGTCGCCTACGCCCTGGCGCGGCTGGGGCTGCGCACCGGCTGGTCGTGCCGGCTGGTAGATAATCCGCTGGGGGCCATCATCCTCAACCACGCCCGTGCCGTGGGCGTCGATGTGCGGCACGTCAACGTCGTCAAGTACGATGGCGTGGGCCTGGCCGACCGGATCGGGTTGAACTTCACCGAGGTGGGCACGGGGGTGCGCGGGAGCGTGACGATGTATGATCGCGGCCACTCCGCCGCCATGCACATGAAGCCTGGCGACGTCGATTTCGACACCCTCTTCGCCATTCGCGGCGTCCGCTGGCTCCACACCGGCGGCATCTTCACCGCGCTGTCCGATTCCGCCGCCGCCGTCGTCAAGGAGGCCCTCGTGAAGGCCAAAACCTCCGGCACGATCACCTCCTACGACCTCAACTTCCGCTCCAAGCTCTGGTCCTCCCAAAAAGCCCAGGAAGTCACCAAGGACCTTATCCCCTACGTGGACTGCCTCATCGGCAACGAGGAGGACTTCCAGAAGGTGCTGGGCTTTGAAGTCGAAGGCGTGGACAGCGAAAACCTCGGTGCCCTCGACACCACCGCCTACAAACGCATGGTCGAAAAAGTCGTCGCCAAATATCCCAACATCCGCGTTGTCGGCACCACCCTGCGGGAAGTGAAGTCCGGCCTGATCAACAACTGGTCCGCCATCCTCTGGCATGACGGCAAGTTCCACGAGTCGCGGTTGTTCAAGGATTTGGAGATCGAAGACCGCGTCGGCGGCGGTGACGGCTTTGCCAGCGGTTTCGCCTATGGCTTCCTTACCGGCATGACCCCCGAAGAATGCGTCAACCTCGGCGCGGCCCACGGCGCGCTTCTCCAAACCACGCGCGGCGATACCAGCCAGATCACCCGGGAAGAGCTCATGCACATCTACAAGGGCGGCAGCGCACGGATCAAGCGGTAAGCGCTGCGGGCACCATTGCCAAAATGTGCCGGCGGCTCCATGATGGGGGGCAGGTTTCTTGTTGATTGGAGCTTCGCATGTCGGCCGTGAAAAAAATCGTGCTCGCCTATTCGGGCGGGCTGGATACGTCGGTGATTCTGCCCTGGCTCAAGGACAACTATCCGGGGTGCAAGGTGATCGCCTTTGCCGCGGAGCTGGGGCAGGGGGATGAACTGGAGGGGATCAAGGCCAAGGCGCTCAAGAGCGGGGCGGACAAGTGCATCATCAAGGATCTGCGGCAGGAATTTGCCGAGCAGTATTGCTTTCCGATGCTCAAGTCCGGGGCGATTTATGAGGGGCAGTATTTGCTGGGGACGTCGATTGCGCGGCCGCTGATCGCCAAGTATCAGGTAGAGGTGGCGCATGCCGAGGGGGCGGATGCGGTGTCGCACGGGGCGACGGGGAAGGGGAACGACCAGGTGCGGTTTGAGCTGACGTACATGGCGCTGGGGCCGGAGCTGAAGATCATCGCACCGTGGAAGGACGACCGGTTCCAGTTGCGCAGCCGGGAGGCGGCGGTGGATTATGCCCAGGAGAAGGGGATACCCATTGCGCAAAGCAAGAAGAAGATTTACTCGCGGGATCGGAATCTGTGGCATCTATCGCATGAGGGGGCGGATTTGGAAGACCCGGCGAATGAGACGCGGGATGATATGTGGGTGATGTCGGTGCCGGTGGCCAAGGCGCCGAACCAGGCGGAGTATGTGGAGGTGGGGTTTGAGGCGGGGGTGCCGGTGGCGGTGAACGGGAAGAAACTCAAGGGGCACGAGGTGGTCGCCACGCTTAATGAGATTGGCGGGCGGCATGGGGTGGGGCAGACGGATCTGGTGGAGAACCGGCTGGTGGGGATGAAGTCGCGCGGGGCGTATGAGACGCCGGGGGGGACGATTCTGTACACGGCGCTGACGGCGCTGGAGCATCTGTGCCTGGAGCGCGAGACGCTGCACTACAAGCAGCAGGTGGCGCTGAAATACGCGGATTTGGTCTACTACGGCATGTGGTTCCACCCGCTGCGCGAGGCGCTCGACGCCTTCGTCAACAAGGTCCAGGAAAACACGACGGGCACGGTGAAGGTGCGGCTGTTCAAGGGCCGCGCCACGGCCGCCGCGACCACTTCGCCCCAGTCGCTCTACCAGCACAACCTGGCGAGCTTCACGATGGGCGCGGAGTATGACGGCAAGGATGCGATAGGTTTCATCAAGCTGTTTGGGCTACCGATGAAGGTCCACGCGACGGTAAACCGGCGGAAATCATGATGCGGAAGCGGCATTCCGGGGGAATATTTGAGGCGGGAAGCGCCGCAATGAAAGCGCGGCGGCGGCGTTGAACCAACGGCTCCCCTCAAGCCAAGCGTTCTGGCTGGGGACATGTCTGTTGTGGCCGCGGTTCCGCCGCAAGCCGGCGGTTCCGAAACAAATCACATGGAGATGTTTTATGCATATGAAAACCGTCGTCATGGGTTGCGTAGCGGCGCTGGCCGCGACCATGCTGGCCGCTCCGGCGCAGGCGCAACTGGGCCGGACCTGGCCCTCGGAGAAAAAGATCGTCCCGGACCCCGTGACGGGGCTGCCGCTCACCTTCCTCACCAGCACCGACGGCGGGTACAGCCAGTCGAAAATCTACCAGACGCACCGGCAATGGACCGCCGATGGCAAGTGGCTGATTTTCCGGGGAACGCGCGAGACCGGATCCCAGGCGCTGGCGGTGAATGAGGAGACGGGGCGAATCGTCCAGGTCACCGAAAACGGCTTTACGGGAATGCTCTGCGCCGGCAACAAGACAATGAAACTCTACGTCCTATCGGGTGGCGGCGGC
>CAIPTQ010000323.1 GCA_903868035.1 uncultured Phycisphaerales bacterium | reverse complement strand
CGCTTCTTGATCTCCCCGTCCAGCGCGTCGGCCACCGTGTCCGAGCGCGAGCTGACGCAGCCGGATTCCATGCACACGTTCAGCACATGCCGGAACGCCGCGTGCTTCTGGGCCTTCGCCTCGGCCATTTCGGATAGTTCTTCCGGTGTCACGGCTTAAGCTTCCTTTCGATCTTCGCGATCACTTGCCCCGCCTGCGCCTTGGCCATCACGTCCCCGTCCAGCACCACCGCGGGCGCCAGCCCGCACGCCCCGATGCACCGTGCCGACAGCAGCGACAGCTCGTCGTCCGGCGTCGTCTGGCCGTCCTTGATCTTGAAGCGCCCCCCGATGTCCTTGAGGATTTCCCCCGCGCCCTTGATGTAGCACGCCGTCCCCATGCACACCACGCACGTGTGCTTGCCCTGCGGCTTGAGCGTGAAAAAGTGGTAGAACGTCGCCACCCCGTAGACCTTCGACAGCGGCACCCGCAGGGACCGCGCCACGTAGCGCATCGTCGTCTCATCGAGATACCCGAACGCCCCCTGCGCCGCGTGCAACGACTCGATCAACGCATGGCTGTCGTACCCCTGGCGCCGCATCGCGGCATCCACGAGGCGCCACCGCTTGTCGTCGGTGGGGGCCTTGGGCAAGGTGGCCATCAATGCCGTCATGTCGGGGTCTCCTTAGCAAATCCGCGGCAATTGTTCGCCGTAGGGTTTCTGGACGATCCGCCGGCCGCCGATCGTCGTCCGCAGTTCGCACAACGCCGCGCCCTTCTCCATCGCTTCGCCGATCGTCCCGATTGCCGCCGTATACCGGCCCAGCGGATGGGATTTCATCGCCGCGATCACCCGGTCCACCGCCCGCGGCGCGACTGCCATGACCACTTTGCCCTCATTGGCCACTTCCAGGGGGTCCAGCCCGAGCATGTCCGCGGCGTGGCGCGCCTCGGGCCGAATCTGGATCGCCGCTTCATTCAATATTACCCGCCGCCCGCACTGTCTGGCCAGGTCCGCGCACAGGCCCGCCAGGCCGCCGCGCGTCGGATCGCGCATGAACGAAATCGCCGCCCCGCCCACGTCCAGCGCCTCGTCTATCAACCCATTCAGCGGGGCCACGTCGCTCTTGATCACCGATTTCACGTCCGGCATCTCCCGGGCCAGCATCACCGCCAGGCCGTGTTCCCCGATCGGCCCGTTGAGCACCAGCACATGCCCCTCTTTGACTTCCCGGGGCCCCACGTTCCGCCGGCTGGGCACCCGCCCGATCCCCGCCGTGATCAGATAGATCCCGTCCGCCTGCCCGCGCCCCACCACTTTGGTGTCCCCCGTAATCACCGGCACCCCCGCCTCCTTCGCCGTCGCCGCAATCGAATCTATCACCGCATCCAGGTCCGCCAGCGGAAAACCCTCCGCCAATATCATCCCCAGCGCCAAACCCGCCGGCTTGGCCCCGCACACCGCCAGATCGTTGACCGTCCCCGAAACCGCCAGCCGCCCGATGTCTCCGCCGGGGAACCGCCACGGCTGCACAACGTAGGAATCTATCGTCATCGCAATGCGCCCGTGCTGCGGATCGAGCACCGCCGCATCCAGCAGTTCATTCAAAATCGCGTTCCCCAGCTTGGGCAGCACCCGCCCGCCGACCAGTTCGTCCGTCAACTGCCCGCCGCCGCCGTGCGCCAGCATCACCGTGCCCCCGCGCCGCGCGGAATCGCTTTCCCGCCGCAACAGTGTCGCCATGTCCACCGCCCGCTTGCCGCCGGCTTCCATTCGACTCATGCGCCACCTCCGGGTGCTTCCACAAAGCTGCCGCTCAAGCGGCCGCCCTTGATCCGCGCATACTTGAAATACGCCTGGCACGTCCCTTCCGAACTCACCATGCACGGCCCGATCGGGTTGATCGGCGTACACGCCTTCCCAAACAGCTTGCATTCGTGCGGCGTCACCGCCCCCGTGATCACCTTCCCGCACAGGCAACCCGCCGGTTCCATATCCCTGGGCATCACCAAATGGAACCGCTGCATGGCATCGAAAAACCGATACTCCTCCCGCAACACCAGCCCCGACCGCGGAATTGTCCCCAGCGCCCGCCACCGCACATCCGCCGGCTCAAACACTTTCTCCAACAACTGGCACGCGCTCCGATTGCCGTTGGCCAGCACCGCCTCGGCATATTCATTGATCAACTCCGCCTTCCCGTCCCGGATCAACTCCACCAGCCGCGTGATCGCCGCCGCCATGTGCAACTCTTCAAACCCCGACACCACGCACGGCAAATGGTACTTCTCCACAATCGGCCGGTACACTTCCACCCCGATGATCGCCGACACATGCCCCGGACACACAAACCCGTCCACGTGGACATCCCCCGACTCCAGCAGCGCCATCATCGCCGGCAGCACGCATTTGTGACTCGCCAGGATCGAGAAATTCTTCAATCCTAGCGCCTGCGCCTGCAACACCGCCGCCGCCGTCGCCGGGGCCGTGGTTTCAAAGCCCACCGCCCCCAGGACAAATTGCCGTTCGGGCGTCATTTGTGCCCATTTTACCGCATCCAATGTGGAGTAAATCACGCGCACGTCCGCGCCGGCAGCGCGGGCTTTTTCGAGGCTACCGTTGCGGCTGGGGACCCGGAGCATGTCGCCGTACGTGCAAACTGCTACATTTGGCATGCGGGAAAGTTCGATCAGGAGGTCAATGTCGCTTTGGGCGGTGACGCAGACGGGACAGCCGGGGCCCGATAATAACCGCACATTTACAGGCAAAAGTGAGTGCAGGCCGCTGCGGAAGGCGCTCATGGTGTGGGTGCCGCAGACTTCCATGAGGGAGATGTTGCGGCCGGCGGCGGCGGCGGCGGAATGGAGGCGGGCGAGGAGGGTGGAGATGGCCGAAGCGCGGTTCACTGTAACTTTCTGGGCCACAAGGCTTTATGGACGCCAGGGAGCCACGAAAATTAAGCCGGATTCGCCAGGAATTCAAAAAGAGGCGGCGAATTATCGACTTTTTACTCTCTTTTAACAGATTATAACATCCTGGTTACCCGCCCGTCAAACCCAGCGCCTGCACATACTGCGCCTGGCCAAACGCAAGTCCTGCATCTGTAGGCGGATACGTCTTGTGAAAAAAAGTGCGAGAAGGCCGTCCAGCAGTCAATTCATCCACGTCGCGCTCGAGCATGCGATTGCAAAAACTGCCGCCGCTAGCCACCCACGGCAGCGATTTTGTGGGGGAGGCGAGGGTGGCCAGGCGGACCAAACCCTGCGCCAGGGTGCGATGAAACAACCGGGCGGCGCGCTTATAATCCGCAATTTCCGCGTTATCTTTGGCCTTAAAATCGGTTATTTCCTTGCAGCTTTCGCTTCCTGGATTACGTTTAACTATCCAGCGGACGAAATTGGAGAGGTCCAGTTCCCAGAGGCCGTCGGGTCCGGTGCGAATTTCGTATAACTCGGTTTGGGGCAGGTCCACATTTCCGGCGCTCCAGGCGGCGGCTTCGAGGGCCATGGCGGCCTGGGCTTCGTGGTCGTTGCGGGTGCAGATGCCCAGGAGCGCGGCGATGCCGTCGAAGAGGCGGCCGGTGCTGCTGGTCCAGGGGCTGGACAAACCCGTGTCCAGCATATGGGCGAGCAGGTGGCGATCGGCGGCATCCGGGAATAATGCCGGGACTTCGGGCAGGTCTTGAAAGTCCGGGCCATACGCCTGATGCAACAGCGCCAGCGCGCTGCGGCGGGGATCGCGCGCGGCGGCATCGCCGCCGGGGAGGCGCAGGGGCTTGAGCCGGCCGATTCGCCGCCAGTGGGGACCATCGACTTCGAGGAGTTCGCCGCCCCAGATAGTGTTGTCGGTGCCGTAGCCGGTGCCGTCGCAGATGATGGCCAGGGCGTGGGAGAGGCGGTGCTCGCCCATGACGGCATAGGCGTGGGCGGCGTGATGCTGGACGGGCAGGAGCGGCACGGCGAAGCGCTGGGCGAGTTCGCGGGCGGCCAGCGTGCTCATGTATCCCGGGTGCAGGTCATGGGCGATGAATTCCACGGGCACATGAAACAGGCGGATCAAATCATCAATGGCCGTGCGAAAATGGGCGTAGGCGCGGGCGTCGGTCAGATCGCCCAGATGCTGGCTGAGGATGATCTCGCCGCGGCGGACGACGGCGACGGTGCTTTTGAGTTCGCCGCCGAGGCAGAGGCCGGAGGGGAAGGGGGAAGGGGATAGGGGGAAGGGGGAAGAGGCACTGGGAATGGGACAGCCGACGGGGGCGTCGGCACCACTGGGCGGAAGGCCGACGAGGGCGTCGGCACCACTGGGCGGAAGGCCGACGGGGGCGTCGGCACCACTGGGGAGGCCGGAAGGATGAGTGAAGGCGGAGGGAGTGTAGCCGCGGGAGCGACGGAGGGGGAGGACGTCGCGGCCGGGGCCGCGGTCGAGGATGACGCTGTCATCGACGCAGCGTTCGATGGGACGGTCATGCCAGAGGAGGGCGTCGCACATGGGCCCGAGGCGGGCGACGGCGTCGGCGTTGTCGATGACCAAGGGTTCGTTGGAAAGGTTGCCGCTGGTCATGACGAGAGTGAGGAGTGAGGAGTGAGGAGTGAGGAGGGCGTCGAAGAGGCGGTGGTGGATGGGGGTGTAGGGGAGCATGATGCCCAGGAGGTCGGTGCCGGGGGCGACGGAGGGCGCAGGGCAAACGCAATGGGCGACAAGGCCAGAAGCGCCGGGCCTTGGCTCGATCAAGAATGCGTTTTGGAGCCCGGTCGCTCCCTTATGGTCGCGGCTCTGATGGCGCGGGGCCAGGACGATGGGGGCGCGGAGGGAGGTGAGTTCGGCCTGGGCGGCGGGGGAGAGTTCGACGAGCTGGAGCGCGGCGGCGAGGTTGGGGCACATGATCGCAAAGGGCTTGGCGTCGCGTTTCTTCAAACTCCGCAGGCGGGCCACGGCATCCTCGCGATCCGCGCGCACCGCCAGATGAAAGCCGCCCAAGCCCTTGAGGGCGACGATCTTTCCGGCCCGCAAAAGTTGGGCGGCTTTCGCAAAGGGGTCGCCCGCCACCCGCCGCGCCCGCCCCAGCACCATCCGCACCAGCTCCACCTTGGGCCCGCAGCGAGGACAGCAGACCGGCTGGGCATGAAAGCGGCGGTCGGCGGGGTTTTGGTACTCGCGGCGGCAGGCGGGGCACATTTTGAAGCGGGCCATGGTGGTGTTATGGCGGTCGTAGGGGACATCGCGGATGATGCTGAAGCGCGGGCCGCAGTTGGTGCAGTTGATCAAGGCGTGGCGGTATCTGCGGTCATCGGGGGAGCGCATTTCGCGCAGGCAATCGGCGCAGACGGCGGTGTCGATGGTGACGGGGGAGATGAAGGCTGAAGGCTGAAGGCTGAAGGCTGAAAGGGCGGCGGCGCCTGCCATGTCTTCGGTGGTGTCGATGATGAAGGCGGATTCGTGGGGGAGGAGGGGGATGGGGGTTTTTTGGCAGGAATCGACTTTGGCGAGTGGGGGGAGTTGTTTTTGAAAGTCGGCGGCGAAGGATTCGAGGGCGCGAAGGGTGCCCTGGATTTCCAGGTACACGCCGGCGGGATTATTGAGGACGCGGCCGGTGACGCCGGCGGATTGGGCGATGCGGTAGATAAAGGGGCGGAAGCCGACGCCCTGGACT
>CAIPTQ010000322.1 GCA_903868035.1 uncultured Phycisphaerales bacterium | reverse complement strand
GGCGGGCATCGGCAATCAGGATATCCTTGCCGTGGATACCCGCGTTACCGAACGGGCCACCAGCGACCCCGAACCGGGCGAGCGCGAAATGATGATCGGCATCAACTTTGAAATCACCTACGAAACCACCAGCGATGACCCCGGCACCGGGCCGGGCATTACCGCCTACACGGAAACGAACTGACAAAGGAGCCTGCACATGGCAACCGAACCGCAACCGGCACTTCTGGCCCGCAAGAAACTCATCAAGGTCGGCGATGAAACCACCGCCGGCACGCTGGCGGGCACGCTGTCGCTGCTGCCGGCCAACTATTACGAGGTGAAGTGCGAGCCGGGCGACTTCTTCGCCGAGGGCGATCGCCAGCCCGACGGGAACTATCTCGGCCGCGTGGCCAGCGTGCTCGGAAAGCAAATGGGCAAGCTGGAATTCACGATGGATGTGGCGCCGGGCGGGCCGCTGCTGGTTAATGGCACCGGCACCGCCGGCTATACCAATCTGGCGACCCTGGCGGGCTTCGTCGGCGCGGCCGGCACGCTGACGCCGGGCTCCAGCCTCGCCACCCGCGTCACCAAATCCTTCGAGGTCTACGAAGACGGCCGCAAGAAGACGCTGACCGGCTGCGCGGCGAACATCACGATTGACCTTGACGACGGGAAAAAGGTGACGGCAAAGTTGGTCATCAGCGGCATCTGGCAGGCCGTCGCTGACGCCGCCATGCCCGCGCAGGCCCCCATCACCGCCGCCCCCTTCGTTGCCCGCGGTTTGGCCCTGACGGTCGGCGGCGTGGCGCCGGCGACAATCAGCAAGGTGTCGCTGGACCTGGGCGCCACCGTGGAGGAACGCGAGGACATCACGGCAGGCAGCGGCATCGCTCAATTCCTCGTTACCGAACTGCTGCCCAAGGCGACGCTGGACCCCGAGGCCCGCAAAGTCGCCGACCAGGACGTGTACGGGCTGCTGCTGGGCGGCACCACGGCTGCCCTGGCGGCAAGTCTGGTATCTGGCGGCCATACCCTCACCATCACCGCCCCGGCAATCCAGCGGGTGAAAGTGACCGACGCCTCCCGCGGCAAGCGGCTGACCGATCCCCTCGACGTGAATTTGTGCAACTCGGCCGGCGACGATGCTTTAACGCTGGCGGATTCGCACGCCTGAGTTGTTGAAAACCCATGACCCTCTTTTTTGGAGAAACCCGTGATTGCCCTTGACCCTAATGAAGTGTTCGAGATCACCCTGAAGCTGGAGGCCGGCAAGCCCGACGTCGTGCCGTTCGTCTGCCGGTACATGACGGGCCGGCAGTTGATCGAATTCGACCGGCTGACAGATTTGGCCAATGCCGCCGAGGTCAACTCGGCGGACGAAATCGGCAATCTGCTGGCGGCGTTGGCGCTCGGAAAGGTCTGCCGTAAAGGCCAGCCGGAAGCGGACGCCGCAGCCACGCTGACTCCCTTGGAAATGTGGGAGCTGGCGAATCAGATCCCCGTGAAGTCGCGATTGGCCGAGCGTGACCGAAAAAAATCCGCGTCGCCGCAGCCCTCCGATACGGCGACGAAATCATCCACACCTGCGGCCCCGAGTGCCTAAAGGAAACACCGGAGGCCCTCCCGTTGGAAATGCGCTGCCGGGCGTGTGACGGGCAGGGAGTCGGGGGCAACCCCGACGGCACCGACTGGACCTGTTCGGAGTGCAACGGGCTGGGGCATGTGGACCTGACCGGATGCCCGTATCGGATGGTGACGGCGGACGTGTGGCGGGCGGTTCAGGCGGCTGAGTATGCCGCCCCGCCAATGAGCTCGTGGCCCGTGTCCGGCGGCTGGCTGGATCAGACGGCGATCGGTTTGGAGGCCATAGAGCTGATCCAGACCGAAAAACGATGGTGGAAACGACGGAGCGACTCGGATGGCTAAGCAGTTTGACATCAATCTGGCCTTGCACGGCAAGGATGAAGGGGCGAGCAGCACCGTCGATTCCGTCGCGCGCAACGTCAAGGTCCGCATGGCTGAAATGCGGGCCAGCGGCGATCTATCGCTGGAGCGGCTCATCAAACAGGGGCCGGAAGGCATCGCTAAAATCTTCGGTGCCGGGCTGGCGGTGGCGGGAATCGAACTGGGGGCGCGGGCGCTGGAAAAAGTCGGCACCACCATGCAGGAGGTCCGCCGCCAGTTCGTGGAGGGTAAGGAGGACGCCGGCGAGATGTGGGACAAGGTGGCCGAGGGCATCCCGATCTTCGGCGACGTGTGGAAGGCGGGCCGCGCGATTCACGAGGGCTTGACCGGAGAGAAGTTGGCCATCGAACTCGTGAACGAAGAGGCGAAGCTCACCACCAAATATTTCGATGATTCGGTAAAGGCGGCGGAGGGGCTGCGGAAGGTGTTGGAATCCATCAAGGACGAGATCGACAAGATTGCGGCGGCGGAGGCAGAAGACGCCGAAACCGACCCGCTGGCAAAGAAAGTGCTGCATTTGAAGGCGGTGGAGGACGCACAGGAAAAAGCCGACAAGGGCAAGACGGAAGCGGACAAGAAAAAGGTGCGGGAGGACTTTGACAAAAAGATTGCCGACGCGCAGGCAATAGCGGAAAATCAAAGGAAGCAATTCAAAAACAACTGGTATGGATTAGACCCAGATGAAGACCCGCAAAACTCACTCCACATGCTGGGCACGAATCCCCATGACGGCGGTGCCGGGCAGGAAATGGCCGCCGACCTAGAGCAGATCAAAGGCGGACGAAGTCTGGTGGCCAATCAAAAAAACCAGCAATTAAATGCCCTGCAAAAGATCGACGATGAGGCGGAAGCCCTACGCCGCAAGCGCATCGAAAAACTGAATCTGGACATCGGCAAGGCACAAACCGACGAAGGCAACAAGCTGCACAAAACCACCGAAAAGCAAATGGAGGAGCAGCACAAACTCACAAACGACGCGGCGGATGAGACGCTGAAGGATCGGAAGCGATGGGCCAAAGAGGCTGCGGACCAAGCCAAGGAAGACGGCAAAGAGGATAAGGATGTGGCGGAGAAGTCGGGCCACGCCGCCGGCAAGGCGATGGCGGAGCGGCTGACGCCATTTCAGGCGGTTCTTTTGAACAGCCGCTATCAGGGCGTCGCCAAGCGCGACCCGGTGGCGGACAATACGGGCCGTGCAGTGACGATTCTGGAAGGCATCCGCGAACTCCTGAAAAACGGCCCGCGTTCGATTGGTGATTCGGCTGGTTCTGGTTTCACTTTGAGGGCCTGAGATGGCGACGTTCTATTTTGGCAGCCAGAAGCAGATCACAGAGCAGCGGCCTCCGCGCCCCGCGCGCTCGGACGAAAACGGCCTGACCGCCGCCCGGCGATTCTCGGTTCTGGCCACTTCCGACGTGGCGGCGATTCAACTGCTCTACCAGAATGGCATCCGGCGCGGCCGGCCCTTCCAAGATCCCTACGGCAACACGCCCGACCCGTTCTGTCTCTGCCAGTCCATCGAGGCGTTCGGCAAGCCCCCGGCGATCGGTGGCGGGCTGGGGCAGTACATTTGCGAGGCCGAGTATTCCCGCAAG
>CAIPTQ010000321.1 GCA_903868035.1 uncultured Phycisphaerales bacterium | reverse complement strand
TGACGGCGGCGGAGGGGGTGGAGGGCGGGGAGTTGGTGGAGGCGGCGCTGGGGGTGATAGGGGAGATGTGATTTTTGATTTTCGATTTTCGATTTTTGATTGAATTTCAGGCGGGGAGTGTTACGGGTTGGGGGACGGGAGGAGTGTGGTCCAGGTCGAAGGCGGATTGGAGGATCATGCCGCAGGCGCCCATGGCGGGGGCGTGGTGGGTGAGGCGGGAGATGAGGACGGGGCAGGGGGGGGCGTCATGGGGGTCGCGGCGGGCGTGGGCGGAGAGTGCGCGGTCCAGGGCGGGCTGGAAGAAGGGTGCGGCGGCGGTGGAGGGGCCGGCGAGGATGATGAGGGCGGGGTCGAAGAGGTGGATGAGGTTGGCGATGCCGAGGCCCAGGTGCGTGCCCATGTTTTCAAAGGCGGCGCGGGCGTGGGGGTTGCCGGCGGCGGCGAGTTCGGCGAGCTGGTTGATGGAGTGGGTGGGAGGGATGTGCGGGTCGGCGGCGTGGGCGTTGCGGAGGACGGCAGCGGCGGTGCAATAGGTTTCGACGCAGCCGCGGTCACCGCAGGGGCAGGGCGGGCCGTTGGGGTCCAGGAGGACATGGCCGAAGTTGCCGGCCAGGCCGGCGGTGCCGCGGTAGATTTCGCCGGCGATGACGATGCCGAGGTCGATGGTGTCGCCCAGATGGATGCAGATGAAGTTTTCGCCGGGTCCGGCGGCATGGCCGTTATGGTCGGCGTCGCCGAACCAGCGTTCGGCGAGGGCGAGGCAGTTGGCGTGCTGCTCGAGGCGGAGGGGGAGGTTCAGTTGCGCTTGGAGGAGATCATGGATGGGGAGGCCGTTCCAGGCGGACATGGACGCGTGGCAGCGCATGGCGCGGCGGTGGAAGTCGAAGGGCGCGGGCATGGCCAGGCCGATGCCCAGGGGGACAAGGCCGTGGGCGGAGAGTTGGGCGCGGCGGACGAGGTCGGCGGCCAGGGCGAGGGCGGAGTCGGGGGATTGGCCGGAGGCGAGGGGGGCGGACTCGTGCCAGAGGATTTCGCCGGCGAGGTTCATGAGGAGGCCGTGGATGTGGGCGGGGGTGATTTCCAGGCCGATGAGGCCGTGGTGGGAGGTGTTGAGGGCGAGTTGCATGGGTTTGCGGCCGGCCTTGGTGGCGCGGGCGCCTTGTTCGAGGATGAGCTTGCGGGTGAGCAACTGGCGGGTGGTGTTGGTGATGGTGCCCCAGCTCAGGTTGGTGGCGTGCTGGAGGTCGGTGCGGGAGATGGGGCCGCGCTCCTTGATGGTGCGGAAGATGTGGAGCAGACTGGAAACGGGCATGGGTGGCCTCGATAACCGCGCTGGGGTTCGGGATGGGGAACCCTGCTGTGAGCATCGGATGGGGATTGCGGGGGCTGAACCGGGAAGGGGGGATTTTCTCAGGGGGTGATAAGAGCGGGGGCAGGAGGGTTGTTGGAAATTGGCACTTTTATCGGCAATGGGGGTACTGTGCGGATGCGGGGAGCATCATCGAACCTCACCAGGGGGCCAGGGGATTGGAGAGGGCGACGCCGAGGGCGAATTGGCGGGGGACGATGCCGTCGGTGATGTCGATGCGGAGGTGGATGAGGCGGGCGGCGGTGGGGGCGGCGTTGTCGAGGGAGGCGGAGAGGGTGGTGGCGCCGGCGGCGAGGAGGTTGGTGCTGTAGTAGGCGGTGCCCTTGAGGGCGGCGGCGGCGGAATACCAGTTGGTGGAGGCGGAGTAGGTGGTGTCGTTGGCGAGGATGGTCGCGTTGGAGGTGCCGGCGGGCCATTTGGCGCAGTAGAGGTTGAGATTGCCGGTGGCGTCGATTTCGAGGAGGCGGAGTTCGGAGAAGTTGACGGCGAGGTTGGCGGGGGTGACGGCACCGGGCTGATCGCCGATCCAGTAGACGACGTAGTTGGCGCCAGTGGCGAGGATGGCGCGGGCGTTGACGAATTCGTCCTGGAGTTCGGATTTGAGGGTTTGGAGGCGGACGAGCTGGCGGCGGCCGTCGTTTTGGGAGGAGGTGCCCATGGCGGTGGCGTTGATGAGGGTGGCGAGGATGCCGCAGGTGGTGGCGGTGATGGCTAGGCCGATGAGCATGTCGATGAGGGTGAGGGCGCGGCGGGCGTGGGGGGGGCG
>CAIPTQ010000320.1 GCA_903868035.1 uncultured Phycisphaerales bacterium | reverse complement strand
CTCCCTCACGGTCGCGGCTCCGAAAGTCAAATGCAATTGACCTGCCTCCTTGCTAGACCCCAAACCCCATCCCCTATACCCTATCCCCATGTTCTCGATCGCCCGCAAGCAAGCGCAGCAAATCGCCCGGCAGTTTCTGTCGGGGCATTGCACGTTGATCGCCTGGTGGACGCTCCGCCATGCCGGCGTTTTGGAGGCCATGCTGAAGTACCAGACCGAATCCGGGGAGGGGCTGGACCCGCTGGTGTACGCCACCCGCACGAACATGTCGCCGGATATTTTGCAGGCCTTGCTGAATTACCTGGCGTCCGCCGGCCTGGTCACGCTGAAAAAGGATGGCGCGCATCTTTCCGGCGACGGTAAGGCGCTGCTGGAACATGAAGATGCCGTCCTGGAACTGGTCCGCGCCTATCAGCCGGTGCTGGACATGGCCGAGCATCTGCTGGCCAAGCTCAAGACGTATGCCCCCGCGGGGCTGAATGGGGGAGCAACGGGCGCGGGAACCGGGGCCGGGGGAACCGTGGGTTCGGTGCTGCGCAAGGCGGAGTATCTGATCGACTCGCAGGCCAAGCGTTATGCGGCGGAGGTTTATCCCGCGGTGGCGAACCTGATCGCCAAGCACAAGCTCTCGCACGTGATGGACATCTCCTGCGGGGCCGGCGACCTGCTGATGCACATTGCCCGGGAGCACAAGCGGGTGGTGGGTGTGGGCATCGGCGCGGACGCGATTGCCGTGCGCCGGGCGAATGCGGCGATCACCGCGGCGGATTTGGAGAAGCGGCTGATCGCCGTCGCGGCCAGTTCGTTTGATGTCTGCACGCAGACGCAGCGGACGTTTGACCGCATCGGCGTTTCGCGGCAGTTGTGGAAGGAAATCAACGGGCTGGTGGCGACCGGGTTGTTCTCCGAACTCACCGCCCGGCCCGAGGACATCGCCCGCATCCTGGCGGCATTGCCAAAGAACTTTCCGACCGCCACGCTGCTGTTGATCGAACCGGTGGCGTCGCCGCGCTTTGACCGCAATTATTACGCACCGGAGCTTACGCTGTTGCTGAATCTTGCCCGGTCCTACCCCTGGCCGGCGGAACAATGGCGCGAGGCCCTGGCCAAGGCGCGCTACCGCATCCTTGAAGAAACGCCGCTGAACACGGATGGGCTGACGATTTTCGTGTGCAAACCGGGATGAAGACAAGGAGACAGGGAGAGGGGGAGACAAGGAGATGCACACTTCCTGGACTCTTGATCTTCCGCTCCTTGTTTTCCGAACCCCTGGTCACCGATAATGCCGCCATGCGTCGATTTGTTCCCATCCTCCTCCTCCCCCTACTCCTCGCCGCTGACACGCAGCCCGCGGTCTCCCTTCCCGGCACCATCACGACCAAGAATCGCATCACCCGTCTGGCGGCGGTGGATCGGACGTGGGCGGATGTCCTGAAAACTTCCGAGCTGAATCCCAAGGACCAGTTCCTCTACGAAGGCGCCGTCAACGGCCAGGGCCAGTTTCATGTCGATCATCTGCTGCCCGGCCGCGCCTATGATTTGATTGTCTGGACCACCGCCGGTGATGGGACGGTGACGCGGTGGGAAGGCGCGAACATGGATTACCACCGGCCGATCATTCCCTCAACCGCAGCCACGGCGGACGATCGCAAAGCGATTGAGGTGCTTATCACGGATGTGCCGCAGTTTTACGACAAGTGCCGGCCGCTGAAGATGGCCGCGGACCATCAGCACGCGACGGTGCTGGTGGAGCTGATCCGCACGCGCGACTTCCACTCCGACACGGGGGGCGAAGTGATCTATCGCGTGGAACTGTGGTACTTTGAGAATCTTTTTGGGGGGTGGGCGAAGGACGCGAACACTGAAAAAGTGCTGGCGCGGGTCCGCGGGAAGCCCGCGGAGCTGCAGCAGAACTGGCAATTCCTGCCGCAGTTGGGCAATTTGCCGGGGTTGCCGGCGGTGCCGGCGACGGCTTCGGCCCCGGCGTCCCAGGCTGCCGCCATCGCGCTACCCGACAAGCCGGACGCCAAGAACGGCATCGTCGGCGGCATCAAATAATCCCGAAGTTTACGCGCCATCGGGCGTCTTCGGGCGTCTTCGGGCGTCTGGCCCTTACGCATATCCTCTTGCATCCAAATCCACGTGCCCTCATGATATCAGCGGATGGGTTTGTCAGGAGAATAACCATGCGCACTCAACATATACCGGGCATCTTACTGGGCATCCTCAGCGGCATTGGCGTGGCGCTGGCGCAGCAGATTGCGCCGGCAGACTATCTGGCGATGACGCTGGCCCAGGATCAGATGCTTGCCGACGGCGTGGTCGGGCCGATCCTCGATCATCCCTGGCTCACGGATGGCGACAAGGAACTGATGCGCAAGACTCTTCAGCCAATGAACGAGGCGCTGGCTGCGATGAAAAATAACGCCGCGGCTAATCCGACCATCGAAGGCATTCAGGCGGATCAGGCGAAAGTCGTGCAATCCACCCAGGACATTATCCTCGCACTCAAAGCGCGCCAGGATCTGGCTTGGATTGCGGATCACGGCAGATCTTTGGGGGAGATGAAGGGGCGGATGCTGCAAGACAAATCGGCGGCTTATGTGGCCCTGATCAAGGCGGCCGGTGCCGATGATGCGCAGATGGCCAAAATCAAGGCGATGATGGACCAGTTCAAGGCCGATCTTGCCGAGATGTCCAAGCAAGCCGCCATTTTCGCGCAGACGGGTGATCAGATCGGGCGAATGACCCAACAGGCGACATTCACGCAGAAGACCCGCGCCACGCTCAAGGCCATTGATGCCCTGCTCACGCTCGACCAGCGGTTTGAGTTGGAGTGGTCCGTGGTCAAGGCGATGACGGACAATGATATATCGACATACCGCATCCTGGGTTATGCGGCACAACCGGGGATGGTGCGGGTGCCGGAAGCGGGGACGTATCTGCTGCGGGAATATCAGGCGCCGCCATTGGCATCCGACGCCGCGCAGCCAAAACCACCCACCACGGGCCGCGGCGGCGGCGGCGCCCGTGGCGGTACGGGCATCACTGTGGAACCGAAACAGCTTGCCACGGTGACGCTCAAGAAGGGTGATCCGATTGGTTTCAAGAAGACCGACCAAGGGACGACCGCCACGGCCGGCGACAAAACTTTCGCCGTGCCAGCGGAGAGTGTCACCGGCGTGTATTGGGAATTTTCACCGGCCAAACCGTGACCGGAATCTGGCCGTTTTGCCTGCACCGCAAAACACAAACGCGTATCTCTTGCAAGCGGCAGCCCTTTGGGATACAGTAAGCGGCTCGTTTTTAGGCGGCAAGGCGCGCGTGCGGAAGCGTTCCGAGTGCGGCATGACGCCTGATGACCAGCGAATAGATAAAGGGTTCTGATGCCGACGATTAATCAGTTGATCAAGAAGCCGCGCCGCAGTCTCAAGCGCATCAACAAGGTCAAGGATCTGGATGCCTCACCCGCCAAGCGCGGCGTGTGCCTGATCGTCAAGACCATGACCCCCAAGAAGCCCAACTCGGCCCTGCGGAAGGTCGCCCGCGTGCGGCTGTCCAACGGCCGGGAAGTCACGGCGTACATCCCGGGGATCGACCACAACCTGCAGGAACACTCGATCGTGCTGGTGCGCGGCGGCCGCGTGCGCGACCTGCCGGGCGTGCGGTACCACATCGTCCGCGGCGTGCTGGACGCCTCGGGCGTGGAAGCCCGCCGCCGGAGCCGCTCGAAGTACGGGGCCAAGAAACCCAAGTAAAATAGTTTCAAGTTTCCAGTTGCCAGTTTCGAGTTGAAACCGGCGCTGCGAGTTCCCTGGAAACTTGAAACATGAAACTCGAAACTCGCATTAGTATCCCCCGCCTTTGTGGCGGATCGGGAGAAAACGAAAGGAATTCCATGTCGGCCAAGTCCTACACCTCCTCCGTCGAAAACCTGAAACCCGACCCCGTCTACGGCAGCCTGCTGCTGTCGAAGTTCATCAACTGCCTGATGTACGGCGGCAAGAAGGCCACGGCCCAGCGCGTGGTGTACGGGGCGTTCAAGATCATCGAAAACCGCGTCAAGGACATGAAGCCCTATGACGTCTTCGAGCTGGCGCTCAACAACGTCAAGCCGAACATCGAAGTGCGCTCGCGGCGGGTCGGCGGGGCCAACTACCAGGTGCCCATGGCCGTGGGCCGCAAGCGGCAGCAGTCGCTGGCGATCCGGTGGCTGCTGGAAGCCTCGCGTTCCAAGAGCGGCAAGGCCATGCACGAGCGCCTGGCCGAGCAACTCATCGCGGCGTCGCGCAAGGAAGGCGATGCGATGACGATGCGGGAGAACGTGCATAAGATGGCGGAAGCGAACAAGGCGTTCGCCCACTTCGCGTGGTAACACAACGCGCAGTCAAATCAAGCCGTTCCCGAAGCCCCGCGACAACATCGCGGGGCTTTTTTCGGGTACATTACAATGCCTTGCGCATGGCGCGGCGTTGATTCCCGGCCCCTACCCCGAATGCTTCCGCCGCGATTTGATCTTCCGCCGCGTCTCATCCAGCGGGGTGACCAGGGGCGGGGCGTCCGGGTCGGCGGGGAGGACCAGCATGAACGTGTCGCCGCAGCGGGCGCAGGCGGGCAAAAAACGACCGGCATGAGCGCCTTGCACACGCATCCGATGGCCGCAATAGGGACATGTCACCGACACGGCATACCTCCAGGCCGCATAATAACCCAATCCGGCGCGCGTCACAGCTTCGCCGGGCAGGCACCAATAGGCTAAACTACACTTGGTTTGCCGCACATACGGAGTGGCCCGTGACTGATCCGGACCCCATAACCCAACTCCTTGGGCATTTGAAATCGGATGCCGCCGCCATCCTGCGCGACGGGCACAAGGAAGTGTACCTGGCCCGCGCCCCGGGTCGCCTGGACGTGATGGGGGGACTCTCAGAATACGCCGGCAGCCTCGCCTGCGGGTTGCCCCTGCAAGCCTCCGCCGCCGTGGCGCTGCAGCGGCGCGACGACCGGAAGCTGGTCATCAAAAATTATCGTGCAGCATCCGCAGGGGCACCGCAGGACGTCGTCACACTGTCGCTGGATGATTTCTACGGCACCGCCGCACTGCTGCCCATCGAGACGCTGCAGAAGCTGTTCACCGGCGACCACCAGTGGGCCGCGCCCATTGCCGGGGCGTATCCCATGCTGGTCAAGCACAAGAAGCTCACGCAGCGGGCCCACGGGGCGAACATCGCGTGTTTTTCGGATTTACCGGTGGGCGCCGGCGCGGCGTCTTCGGCGGCACTGCCGTGCGCCACGCTCTGGGCGCTGACGGCGGCGTATCACCTGATCCTGGACCCCATGGAGATCGCGCTGCTGGCGCAGAAAATTGAGAACCAGTTTATCGGCACGCTGGGCGGCGTGATGGAGCCGGCGGTGTCGGTGTTGGGGCGGAGTGACCAGTTGCTGCTGCTGCAATGCCAGCCGCACGAGCACAAGGGATTCGTGGCGGTGCCGGCGGGGATGATGTTCGCGGGGCTGCAATTTAGGCACGAGGATTCGGCGGCATGCCGCGCGACGCGCGTCGCGGCGTTCATGGCCCAGGCGATGATCGCGCGGTTCTATGCCGACACGGGCAGCAAGAAGGATCCGACGCGCGGCTATCTGGCGAATCTGACGGTGGACGCGTTCGGGCGGTACTTCCGACAGATGCTGCCCGAGACGCTGACGGGCGGGGAATTCCTGAACACCCACGGGGCGATCGCCGATCGGCTGAGCACGGTCGATCCTGCGACAATCTACTATCCCCGCGCGGCGGCGACGTTCCACGTCGCGGAGAACGCCCGCACGGAAGCCTTTGTCGGTCATTTGCGGGCGCTGGCGGAACCGCTCTCCGCCGGCGAAAGGCGCAAGCATGCCGCTGGGGCCGGAGAGCTGATGCTCGAATCCCATGCCGCCTGCACGCGCGAGGCACGCCTGGGCAACGAAACCGCCGATGTGCTGGTGCAAGGGGTCACGCAGCGCGGCCCGGAGCGCGGGCTGTATGGCGCGAGACTTGCCGGGGGCGAGGGTGAGGGCGGCGTGACGGTGTTGTTGGAAGAATCCGCACGGGGTGTGCTTGAGGAGATCGCCCAGGAGTGCCGGCGGACAACCGGCCGGCAGGTGTTGGTGCTGACCGGTTCATCGCCGGGCGCGGCGGAGGCGGCGCCCCAGCGGTTATCGGTGTCGGAATTGGTCGCTGATCACTGACCACTAGGGATTGGGCCAATCCGCCCGCGTAAAGCGGCCTTCGCGCAGGATTGTCTCGCCATCGGCGAGTATCTGGCAGCCCGGCTGGCGGAGGTCGCAGACCATGTCCCAGTGCAGGCCCGATTCGTTCTTGCCGCCGGATTCGGGGTAGGCCGCGCCCAGCGCCGCGTGGCAGGTGCCGCCGATTTTCTCATCGAACAGCGTGTTTTTCGTGTAATGCGTGATGCCGAAGTTGGTGCCGATGGCGATTTCGCCCAGCGTGCGGGCGCCGGCATCCTGGTCGATCATCTTGAGCAGGAAGTCCTGCCCCTTGCCGGCGCGGGCGTCCACCACGCGGCCGGCCTTGAAGACCAGGACGATGTCGTGGCATTCGCGGCCCTGATACACGGCGGGGAAGGTGTAGCGAATGGTGCCTTCGGTGGCGGTTTCAATCGGGCCGGTGAAGACCTCGCCATCGGGGAAGTTTTCCTGGCCGTCACAGTTGATCCAGTGGCGGCCTTCGACGCCCACGCGGAGGTCGGTGTCCTGGCCGAGGATGCGGAGTTCTTTTTTGGTGTTGAGGTGGTCGGCGAGGCGCTGCTGCTTTTCGGAGATGGCGCGCCAGGCGGCGACGGGGTCGGGCAGGTGCAGCAGGCCGGCGCGGAACACGAAGTCCGCGTATTCGTAGAGGGACATCTCGGCATCCTGGGCGCTGCCGGTGGTGGGATATTGCGTGCCCACCCAGCGGAGTTCCTTGTTCGCCCCGCGTTCCAGCAGCCGCTTGGTGAACGGCCGACGGGCCTGCGAGGCGAGGGCCTGCTTCTCGGGCGGGACGTTGGAGCGCGACTTGGTGTTCTCGTCCGCCCACACGCCGATGTACGCGTCGATTTTCTCGACCATGTGCAGCATGAGCGGATCGACATAGGAGAGTTGCTCGCTGGTGGCCACGCGGAAGAAGGTGTCGTCCAGGTTGTCGCTGGTGAGTTGCACGAACGGATGCCCGCCGGCCAGCAGCACCTGCTCGTAGAGCGCCTCGATCAACGGCAATGCAGGCACTTCGCCGCCGATGCGGACGAGGTGGCCTTTTTTGATGCCGGTGGAGTAGTTGACGAGGACGGCGGCGAGTTTGTCCAGACGTGGGTCACGCATGTTGGGAGTTCCGCCTTTAGGCGGCCGGAGCGGCCGCGGGTTCAAGTGTAAATGTGGGAATAGCGATGTTATCCCAGCCGATGCGCTCGCCCACCTTGTAGTCCGCCGCCTGATACTTCTCCGGCAGTTTCACGGTGACTTCGTAGCCGACCCGCACGGTCAGTTCGTTGGCCGGGGCATTGACGGCCAGAATTGTCCCCTGCATCCGGCGCGGCCGGCCCAGCAGCGGCTCGACGTAGTTGCCGCCGAGTTCGACGCGGTCCACCTTCCACGCGGGGGCGTGGATGGTGCCGCGCACGCGCGCCCCGGGGGCGAGGGCTGGGGGCGGGTTGCCGGCGAGGGTGAAGGTGTGGGCGTAATGGAAGCCCGAAACACGCAACGTAATCATGCCGTTATCAAGGCTGTCAACAATAAACCGGGGCATGCCGCGAACTCCGAGGGCCTGGTTGAAACATTAGACGCGTGCGGGCGGCTGCATCCACTGGAGTTGCTGGTCGAGGCTGCCGGGGAGTTTGTACTGCTTGATGTGGTCCTTGAGGGTCGCGCCGACCACGTCAATCTTCGTGAGGTCGTATTGCCCCAGGCCGCTCTGGGAGCAGTAGGTCAGGTAGCCCACTTTGGCGGGGTCAATGCCCATGAGTTCGAGGCCGATGCGGTCGGCGGCGAGCCAATCGGTGCTGGCGACGCAGACGCGGTGTTCGACGGCGGTGCCGCGGGCGGGTCCGTTGCCTTCCATGCCCTGGTAGCCGTCGATGAGGGCCAGGTGGGGATGGAGGAAGGGGGCGAAGGTGGCGAGGTTGGAGTTGATGCCGTAGATGCCGCCGCCGTGGACCAGGTTCTTGTCGCTGCCGCCGCCGATTCTGACGGGCGCTCCCAGGACGATGTTCTTGAGGGAGAGCGTGGCGGTGACGCGGTCATGGGTCTTGAGCTTGGCGGCGGAGATGATGTAGCTGTTGGCGTCCAGCAGCAGCTTGGAGAAGCGGACCGGATGCGGGCGGAGGTCGGTTTGATCGAAGCAGGGCAGGACCTGGTAATCCTCCTTATCGAGGTCCACGAGTTTGACGCCGTACTTCTCGGCCACCGCGTTGTAGCCCAGTTTGTTGAAGCCATCGAGGGTGGGGCCGACCATGCCGGACTCGGCGATGATCGTCTGTTTGATTTTGCCGATGGATTTGAGGAATTCGAGGGCGCCTTCGAGGTTTTTGGGGTCGGAACAGGCCAGGGCGTTGCGGACGTCCACGTTGTTGGGCTTGAGGATGACGCGTTTGTCGCCGATGGCGGCGGCGATTTCCTTCTCGAAGGTCTTAAGGGCGGTAAAGGCCATGTTGGCGCAGTCCTCGCCGGCGGTGAGGGCCACGCGGGACCGGGCGGCGACGGCCACCACGGCCGCGGTGCCGTAAGCGGACGGGGCCGGGCCTGACGCGGCCGGGCGTGTCGGCGCTCCAGCCAGCGCGGGCCGGCCCCAGCGCGCCGCGGCAATGGCGGCGGCGCCTCCGGCGAGAGTGACTTTCAGGAAACCACGACGGGATTGTTCAAACGCCATAAGGTACTCCTGCTGCGAACGAAAAAGAAATGGGCGTCCGGCTTTCGGCGAACGGGCACGGGTAGCCTAGCAAATGGTGACGGACGGGGCAATACCATTTTGTTTGAGGGTTTTGTTTGAGGGCGCGTGTAATGACGTTCCAAATTTCAAAAATCCTTGCACACGGCGGGCGGGCGTGCGAGAATCCGCCGCGACCAATTCTTCGTGCGATGGCGGCATTCAGTGGCTGATGCGATTTCTCCAACCTTGGGCGCTCCCCGATCATTCCACGGCCTCCGCTGGGTGATGCTGGCCCTCATCTTCTTCGGCACCACGTTCAACTACGTCGATCGCATCGTGATCGCCCTGGTCTATAACGACTATCTCAAGCCAATCTACCACATCACTAAGGACCAATATGGGTATATCGGATCGGCGTTCGCCATCGCCTACGCGATCGGACAGGTACTCTCCGGCCGGATGCTGGACCTGATCGGCACGCGCGCCGGCTATGGCCTGGCGATGATCTCGTGGAGTCTCTGCGCCATGGCCACGGCCCTGGGCTGCGGGCCGGTGAGCTTCATGATATTCCGCGGCTGCCTGGGCCTCAGCGAATCCCCCTCGTTTCCCGCCGCGGCCAAGGTGTGCGCCGAATGGTTCCCCCGCCGCCAGCGGGCGTTCGCGTTTGGCTTTGTGAACGCCGGCGCCAACATGGCCGCCATCGTCACGCCCCTGGTTGTGCCCTGGCTGGCGTTGCATTTTGGCTGGCAGTCCGCCTTCATCTGGACCGGGTCCATGGGGCTGGTGCTGGCGGTGGTTTGGATTCCACTGTACCGCCGGCCCGAACAACATCCGTGGGTCTCCGCCCCAGAGTTGGCCGTGATCCAAAGCGATCCGCCCGAAGCGCCCGTCAAGCTCCCCTGGCGGGCGGTGGTGCAATACCGCCAGGCCTGGGTCTTTGCCGTGGGCAAGTTTTTCACCGACGGCATCTGGTGGTTCTTCATGACCTGGATTCCCGATTTCTTCGCGGACCCCGACAAACCCTACCACATCTACCTCAAGGACATCGGCCTGCCCCTGGTGGTCATCTACCTGATGGCCGACCTGGGGAGCATTGGCGGCGGCATGCTCTCCTCGGTGCTGATCCGGCGCGGGGCGAGCGTCAATGTCGCGCGCAAGACGGCGATGCTGATCTGCGGCGCGATGGCCCTGCCCATCATGTTCGCTCCGATGGCGTACAACGTGTGGGCGGCGGTGCTGCTGATCGGCCTGGCGACGGCGGGGCACCAGGGCTTCAGCAGCAACCTGTACACGTTGTGCAGCGACCTGTTCCCCTCCAAAGTCGTCGCGTCCATCGCGGGCTTTGGGGGATTTTTTGGCTATGTCAGCGCGTCCCTGTTTCAGGCCTTCACGGGCAACTGGCTCAAGTATACGAACAATAATTACTATGGCCCCTTCTTCTGCGCCGCCATCGCCTACCTCACGGCCCTGGGCATCATGCACTGGCTCAGCCGGGACTTCAAACCGGCGGTCCTGCCGGTGGAAACACTGGTTCCGCCACAAACGGATGCAAGCCCGGTGGCCGATGCACGTTAATCGGTTGTCCCTGTCGTGTAATTACTGGAGGACTACACAATGAAATCCCGCGTGTTTGCGATTCTGCTGGGAATGCTCCTGCTGCTCCTGCCAGCGGCGGCCTTCGCCGCGTCCACCCCGTACGCCCCCTACCCCGGCGCGGCGCCGAGCCTGGCGTACAAGGTGACGGTGGATGGCCAGCCGGTGTTTGTACACCAGCTTCTGACCTATGATCAGTTCCAATGGATGGACCATGCCAGTTTCTCCATGACCGGAAAAGTCCACGTCGAGATCGAGTGCCTGGTCAGCCAGCGCAAGCTGATCACCTGCAACATCCGGCCGCTGGCCTACAACATTCAGCCCAAAATCGAAGGCAACAAGGTCAGCTTCGACCTGGATCAGCCGCGCTATCTGGTCATCTTCTTCAACGACGAGCCGGCCTTCAACAACTGCGGGTTGCTGCTCTTCGCCGAGCCGCCCGAGAAGAACCCCGTCAAGCTGGGCGATCCGGGCGTGGTCAACATCATGGACTACAAGATTGACAACACGGGCAAGACCGTCGAGACCGCGAAGATCAATCAGGCCATCACCGAAGTATCCGCCAAGCCCGGCGGCGGGACGCTGTTCTTCCCCAAGGGCGTGTACAAGTCGGGCAACATTATGATGAAGAGCAACGTGAGGTTCTACGTGGACGTGGACGCGGTGATTCTGGGGTCCACCAAGGCCGCGGATTACCCGCAGCGGGCCTTTGTGACGTTTACCAACTGCGTGGATGCGAGCCTGGCGGGGCGGGGGACGTTTGACATGCAGGGCTATCCGGACCTATGGCACGATTTCCAGCCCGACACCGGCGACGGCAAGGCCCGGGAACTCGGGGGAAAAGTGATTGATCCCCATTCCACAGGAATCCGCAGCTACGTCGTCAACGGCGGGCGCAATGTGTCCTTCAGTGATCTGATGTTCCGCCGGGGCTGCTATCACAACATCAACGTGAGCAACTGCGAGAACTTCTCCAACCGCAACATCAAGATCGTCAACCGCAAGCAGCAGTACCATGATGACGCCTACAACATCTCCGGCAACAACGCCCTGATCGAAAACGGGTTTGCCATGACCATGGACGACACCTGGGCGCTGCATGGGACGATCAACAATTTCGTCGTGAAGGGCTTCGTCAATTACTCCTACACGTGCTCGCTGGCGCTGGGGTACGGCGGCGTGCCGGTGGTCAAGGGGCTGCGGCTGGAGGACTGCCACTTCGTGTCCAACCACAACAAGTTCGCGATTTGGATTCAATCGACGCCGGCGTATTTTGTCGGGCGCGGGTATCCCACCGGGGCCCGGGGAAACACCCTCGACGACCTCCGGTTCGTCAACTGCTCGTTCGAGAGCGACGGCGGGCAGATCTATATCGACGGCGGCAACTATCCCCTGACCAACTTGGTCTTCGAAAACTGCACCTTCGAGAAGCCCAGCAAGCCCGGACTAATCATGGGGTCGCAGGTCGGGCCGGTCCTGTTCAAGCACGTCACGATGAACGGGAAATTGATTCAGAATGGCGATCAGTTGACGCAGACGGGTTTTGATCTGTCGGTGCCGGCCAAGTTCGAGCCGTGAGGCCGGCGCAAGAGCCTCACTTCAAGCGCACGCAGGCCCCCGCGTTTGGCCCGCATCTATCCGGTGAGAACCGTGAGCTGCCGGTCCACCAGCCCGATCGTGGCCACTAGCGGCAGCGCATCCAGGCGGGCGCAGTGGCCGATGTCATCCTCCAGCCCCGCGTTCATCACGTTGATGCCGCCCTGACCCAGGCGCAGGGCCGCGGGCAAATGCGTGCGCACGGCGGCAAACGCGTGATAGGCCATCCAGGCCGTGTCCGTGAAGGCCAGGTTCGTGCGATAGGTCGCCTGCAAGAGCGCAAAGAGTATCGCCCCGGCGCCCAGCGTGTCTTCCAGGGATATCTCTCCATTGGTGCCGGCACCCAGCAAAAACGTGTCATGCGTGTCGATCCGCGGAAGCAGCGCCCGGGCGGTCGCGGTGGCATTCAGCAGCGAACCGGCAAGCAGCGTGGATGCGCCGGCCTGCTGCGCGGCGACCGCGGCGCGCGTACCATTGGTGGTGGCCAGAAGGATGGTGGCGTTGCCGACCTTTTCGGGGACATGCTCGCGGGGGGAGTTGCCCAAGTCGAAATCGTCCGGCTTGAGGCAGTTCTGTTCCCCCGCCAGCAGGTTAGGAGATGGGGACAACCGCCGGGCGGCACGGGCGGCGTCGAGGGAGTCGAAGAGACGCACTTCCCTTGCTCCGGCGGAGAGGGTTGTGACGATGGTGGAGGTGGCGCGAAGGACATCGAGAATGACGACCTGGGCGCAGGAGGCGTCGGGCGGGAGGTCGCGCGGGTGGAAGAGGGTGGTGATCATGGGGGATAG
>CAIPTQ010000319.1 GCA_903868035.1 uncultured Phycisphaerales bacterium | reverse complement strand
TGCCGTCGTGGGCCAAAGCACTTTCTGTCCGTCATCCAACACCGCCTCCAAGTAGTATTCCACCGCGCCCTCCGGTTGGGCGGGGATGGAGACGCGGTAGGCCTGACGGTTTCGATGCGTGGCAGGGACTTTGTTGAAGATGCCATTGCCCAAGGGGCGCCAGTAGAGATTGACCTCGGTGCATTTTGGGGCGGAAAGAACGAAGGTCCTGATTTCCTGCGCCTCGCCTATCTTCATTTGGCTGCATTTTGAGGACACGAAGATGCGCGGCGCGCCGCGGTAGGCGGCGTTGACCTTGGCTTCTTCGGTCAGGGGAGACATCCCCCTAAATCCCCCTTCCAAGGGAGGCTTTGAGGCGTTCGTGTTGGTTGGGGAGTACACCCCCTGCCGCTTCGCGGCACCCCCCTCAAGGGGGGATTTTGAGGGGGCGCCCTCTTCGGCTTTGAGGGGGAACTTCTCCAGAAGTTTTACGATCTCTTCGTCATGCGCTGACACGATTTGGTTGCGCATGCCGTATTCGATGCTGGCGATGGTGCCGATTTCACCGGGGGACTTGGCGGCATTCACGTAGGCCGCGATCATGTTCTCGTAGCTGCGGGCGACTTCGATCCGCAAGGGGAGCACCTGGGTGCGGACAAAGTCTGGCGCCTTGTCCGCCGCGCCCATCGCCTTGGCTTCTTCCAGCTTCGCTCCGAGGCGCGCGGATAGCACCCAGGTTTTCACGCGGAGTTCTGTGGCGCGGAGGGTGTTGAGCCAGTACTCGAAGCGTTCGAGATTGCCGGTGCCATTGATTTGCAGACGAAGCGATTCCATCTCGTCCAAGGTCGCGAAGAACGCGGCCATGGCCGCGTCCGTCGTCTTGTCGCGGCCGTCAATGAGTTCGTTGATGCGCATGTGGCCTCCGTCGAATTTCCCGATGAGCCGCCCAAGCTCCACGCCCACATCGCCGCCGAACAGGTCCCTCCCCCACTCCGCCCAGAAATCCTCGGCCTTCGCGGCCGCGCCGTTGAACTCCCAGCCCGCCTGGGACAGCGCTGCGAGGTTGGGCGAAATGGCGGACGTGCGCCAGTGAATTGCCATCATGCCTTCGCAACCATAGCGGGCCGCGTCGGCCGAATTGGCGAACATGCGGTTCACCCAGAATTGGATATCCCAGCAGGTGCAGCAGTGCGCGCCGGCGGCGCCGTCGTCCTCGGCCCAGCCGATCGCCCACTTGGGCCGGCCGCTCATGGATCCAAATTCCGCTTCCACCGAGTCCCGTCCCAGGTTGGTGCCGATCGCCGAGGCGGCCCACGTCTTCGGGGTGTGCGCATCCGTCCAGGATGCATCGTCGGGCGTGCCCAGCCGCCAGCCGCTGGTGGCCAGGCCAAAGGGTGCCCCAACTGCCTTCGCGGCCGCGTCGGCCAGGCCGATATCGCGCGCGACATTCTCGCGGGTGGTCATCTCCCAGCCCTTGCAGCCCGGCGCCATGCCAAGCCAAGTCTCAGGCGTCCAGAACCAGTAGTAGTCCACCGGCGACTTCCGCATGACTCGGAGGAAGGTTCCCTCATACAGCCGTTGAATCACCGCCGGGTCGTCCGGTTTCTTTCCCTCCGCTTCCAGTCGCGCGGCCACTTCCTTCGGCACACCCAGCGGCAACTCCGTGCCCACGCAGGTCTTCACGCCCAGCCGCCGCGCGTACCCAAAGACCTCCTTCTGGAAATCGCCGTAACGGTTGAACATTGCCGTGGCGGCCGCGTCGGTCTTGGGCCAGTCGAGGCAGTCCAACAGAAAGTCAGGGCCGTAGTCGTCATCTTCAAAGAGCAGCCCGGCACCGGAGGCATACTGGCTGGTCGGAAAAGGCGTGACCGCCCAGCCGCGCCGTGTGGTCACGACCCCGGCCTCGTAGCCGGATTTCACGTTACCCGCGTCGTCCACATCCTCCGGCGGGCCAATCCAGACGTTTGCTTCCGGTCCCGCGCTCGGGTTCCAACTCGGGTAAGTGTGCAGGCCGATGAAATTCATCCGCATCTTCGTCATCTGCGACAGGATGTTCTTGTAATCCTGCGCATTCCACCAGTCCGGCCCGACGGAAAAGTCATGAAACGGCTGGAGCCCGCGCAGCGAAAAGCGGGGCTTGCCGGTTTCGTTCATCTCGGGCAAATCGCCGCCGAGCGGTTCATCGGGCAGAATGTCCTCATCTATCCCAAACCGGACGCCGAGTTTTTCGGCGAAGCGGTATGCGCCATAAAGCGCGCCGACCTCATCGCCGCCGACAATCCACCAGACGCGGTGGCCGTCCACCGTGTCCGACTTCAACAGGAACTGCTGCGGCCCTAGGTCCTTCCCCAGTTCGCCGCAAAGCGGCCCGTTCTTGCAGGCCACCACAACCCGGTCTCGACCTGTACCCCCGTTCTTTACCTGCATCAGCTTGCCCGTGCGCAGGTTTATATAACGTCTCACTTCTTGGGCGGCCAGCGATTCGAGCGCGTGAGGATGCTGCCGGAGGACGATGACCTCCGGAACCGAACAGTGACCATGCCCCGTGCCGGCGAGCAGGAAAAGCAATGCAAGGAGCCCGGCCCGGATAATCTTCCCCGGTACCGTTGGCGCTGAGAATACCTTCATGGTGAGTTCCTCTCTTTTCCGGAATACTAACCCTGGAGGCGCGCCGGTCTCAATACGGGTTTCGCACATTTTTCATAGATGCCGTGCGCGGACCTGAAAGCCGGCACTTCCGGGCCGGGGTGTTGCTCCACCCGAGCCCCCCATAGCGAGATTTCCGGCAGCTCAGCGTGGAATTTTGACATCCTGCCCGCCCGGACAATATAATACCCACTAGGTATGGATTAATTTATGCGACTCTCCAAAAAGTCTGATTATGCGCTGCGCGCCCTGATTGGCTTGGCCCGATGGTCCAAGTCACAACCCGTCTCGATGCGGACGCTCGCCCTGCTAAATGACGTGCCTGAACGCTTTATGCAGCAGATTCTGATGGATCTGAAGGGGCAGGGCTGGGTAACCAGTGCTGCCG
>CAIPTQ010000318.1 GCA_903868035.1 uncultured Phycisphaerales bacterium | reverse complement strand
TGACCTTATCCCTGCCTTGGTGTCTGGCCCTCCTCCTGTGCCTGCCGCTCGCACTCCCCGCTTGTGCCCCCGCACCCACGCCTGCCACTCCCCTCATCCCCGGCATCAACGCCGACCCCCTCCCCGCGCATCCCGAAAAAGGCCCCTACCTCTTCTGCTACTTCTTGGGCAACGGCGACGGACTGCACCTGGCGGCATCCACCGACGGCCTGGCGTTCACCGCCATCGGCGGGGCCAACAAAATCTTTCTCACGCCCACCGTCGGCGTGAACAACGACGGATCCACCACCGCCAATCACCTGATGCGCGACCCGTGCATCCGCCAGGGCGCCGACGGCGTCTATCACTTCGTCTGGTCCTCTGGCTGGTATCAGCGCGGCTTTGGCACGGCCTCCTCGCCGGACCTGACGCACTGGACGCCGCAACTGTTTGTGGAAGTGATGAAAAATGAACCCACGGCGCGCAACACCTGGGCGCCGGAGCTTTTTTTCGACGACCAGAAGCAGCAGTGGATGATCTTCTGGGCCTCGACGATCCCCGGGAAATTCAAGGAAACCGAGCCGGCCGCCGGCGGCGATCTCGGCGGCGGCGGGGCGCTCAACCACCGGCTGTATTACACGACGACCAAGGACTTCAAAACCTTTTCCGACGCCAAGCTGCTCTACGACCCCGGCTACAACTGCATCGACGCGACCATCGCCAAGATTCCCAGCGGCAAGTACCTGATGGTGCTCAAGGATGAAACCGTCACGCCCGCCGCCCAGAAGAACCTGCACACGGCGCTGGCGGATTCGCCGGAGGGGCCCTGGGGCAAGTCCTCGGCGTCGATTTCCCCGGACAAGTTGTGGGTGGAAGGTCCGACGATCAATCAGGTGAATGATGAATGGTATGTGTTCTATGATGCGTACCAGCGGAGCACGTACGGGGCGATCAAGACCAAGGACTTCCAGAAGTGGGACGTGGTGACGCAGGCGTTCAGCATGCCGCGGGGCTCGCGGCATGGGACTGTGTTCCCGACGACGCAGGGGGTGATCGACCGGCTGAAGAAGGAAAATCCGGGATGAGCCGCGTCCGGCGTCGGTGAGAGGATTTTCGATTCTTCCCTGTGGGAGCAGTTGTTTCCAAAATGGAAATGACTGACTCGCGGATAAGCTCGCCGGACACACGAATTGTGGGGCTTGTCAGGGTTGAGATTCGACAGACAGTGTCTGTCGAATCCGGGGACACGAAGAGGCAGTATGTTCCCAAATGGAACATACTGAATTCCGCTATTGATACAGGTCGTAAGGAGCCCAAAGAGTTCACTCAATTCAGTCGAAGAGGATCGTGGCGCCGCCATTGGGTTGCAGGGTGATATCCAGTTTCTTGCTGGCGGGGAGATCGACGGGGCGTTTTTCGAAGCCGGCGGGGCCGTCGGTGATGAGGGTGCCTTTGGTGACGGAGAGTGCGGAGAAGTCGAGGGTGAGCTTCTTTTCGGAAGCTTCGCCGTTAATCGCACCAACATACCAGTGCCCGTCCCCCTTCCGCGCCAGGGCTACGAACTTGCCGGGGAAGCCATCGAGGAACTGGGTGTCGTCCCAGATGCTGGGAACGTGTTTCATGAAGTCGATGACGAAGGGGGGTTGTTTGGCCATGCCTTCGGGGGTTTCGGGGTAATGCTGGATGCCGGAGGTGAAGAGGACGGCGAGCGCCAGTTCGAAGGCGGGGGTGGTTTTGCGGGTGATTTTGTCGTTGACGCGGTCGAGGCACACGGGGGTGAAGTCCATGGGATCGAAGACGTTGCGGGTGAAGGGGAGCATGGCGCAATGGGAGGGTTCCTGGTCGGCGTTGGTCTGCTCGAAGGTGACGTACTCGAAGCCGCGGATGCCTTCCATGGTCATCAGGTAAGGGTAGGTGCGCTGCCAGCCGCGGGGGAGGGTGGCGCCGTGGAAGTTCATGACCAGGCCGTAGGGGGCGGCATCGTCGAGGATGTCCTGGTAGTAGTTCATCATGGACTGGCCGTCGCCGCCGAAGAAGTCGATCTTGACGCCTTTGACGCCGAGGGCCTTGAGCTTGTCGAACTCGGCGATGCGGCTGGCGTGGGTGAGCATTTTGTCGCGCGGAGTTTGCGGGGTGGTGTTCCAGTCGCCGGCGCTGTTGTACCAGACGAGGATGGAGACTTTTTTCGGGGCGGCATAATCGACGAGCTGCTTGATGCGGTCGTCGCCGATCTGCTTGTCCCACAGGGCGTCGATGAGGCAGTAGCGCCAGCCCATGTCGGCGGCATAGTCGATGAAGCGCTTCTGCACGTCGAAGGTGGTGTTCTTGTCGCCCAGCAGCGGCCAGCTCCAGGAGGCCTTGCCGGGGAGGTCGGCGGCATTGATGGGGCGGGCGGGCGGGGCGGGGGCGGCGGCCAGGTCGGTGCCGAGGGTGGATTCGGCGATGGTTTTGAGGCTGCCGACAACGATGAGCCGCCAGGGGGTGAGCCAGGGGAGGGTGGACTGGGGGTTGACGGCACCGCCGGTGATGGTTTCGCGGGGGTCGGGGAAGCCGATGGCGTATTCGCCGCTGGGGGAGGCGTCACGGAGGCGTGTGCCGCAGTAGGAGCGGCCGAGACCGGTTTCGCTCAGGAGGAGCCAGGTGTCGCCGGAGCGGAAGAGTGCGGGGAACATCCAGCCGGACTTGAGGGTGGAGGGAGTGCCAACGGGGATGGCTTTTTCGTAGTATTCTTCGAAGGAGGGCTGGGAGCTTTCCCAGCCGGAGCGTGCGGGGGCGATGGGCTGGAGCCAGGCGGTGGTGGCGGGGAGGAAGCGGAAGGTGGAGAGTTCCTCTTTTATCGTATGTTTTTGGGTGGATGTTTCGGGGAAGAAGTAGCGGAAGGCCAGGCCGTCGTTGGAGGCTTGGAAGATGAGGTCGAGTTTGTTGCCGGCGGGATTTTGGAGGTGGAATATTTTGCGGTTGGCGCGGTAGGTGTTGAGGCGGCGTTTGTTGGTGGGGAGGTCGTAGGAGTCTTCGACGGGCTGGGTTTTTTCCTCGCCGGTGAGGGTGAGTTTTTGGGAGAAGTCGGCATCATCGCGGAGGAGGCCCAGGCGCGATTCGCCGAGAATGGGTTGGCCGTTGAGGCGGAGGGAGTAGCGGGGTGCCTGGTCGGCGTTGAGCTGGAATTCGACGGTGAGCTTGCCGTCGGGGCTGGAGAAGGCGGCCGGGGCGGCGGCGGCGGAGAGGGCGGTGGTGAGGCAGACAGCGAGGGCGAGGATGAGGGGGAGATGGGGCATGGGATTCCTCCATGGGATAGACCCCGGGCATTCAGGCACGCGGCTGAAGGGCGGGGGGGGACGGGTTGATGAGATTGTACTCGGGGGCGGCGGGCGCTGTAATTCTTGGATGAAGGCTAACCGGCCTTGCGCGATAAAGACCGGGGTCTCTTGCCGACGTGCATTTCTATGGCAGGCGGGACGATCAACTCCACATGGACGTGCTTGACATTCAGCAACAATGACGCGGCGTCGCGGACGTTGGCGACAAGTTCATCGAGCGAGCGCGCCTGAGTGATGACGCCTGGTTCTTCGAGTGCCTGGCCGATCAGCCAGCCGTCGTCCGTTTCAATATGGACATGCAGAATGGTCATTAAAGCTCCTGCTCGATCTGGTTCCAATGGGTTATTTCGCGGCGTCGGCGATTTTTTGCAGTGTGGCGGCGATGTCGGGGGCCAGGTCCAGGCCGGCGATGATGGTGGGCAGGCCGGTGGCGGGCTGGTGGTAGAGGGTTTTGTAGAGGACGCAGGCGGCCAGGTACGTGCCGGCGACGGTGGGGTGTTTTTCATCGACGTAGAGTTCGATTTCGGGATGCAGCCGACGGCAGAGGAGCCAGGCGGGGCCGATGGGGGCCAGGTCGCCGCCGATTTCCTGCTGGACCTTCAGATAGGTGGCGTGCATGGCGGGGGCGTCGGACTCGCGGGCGTCGTGGGGCCAGTTTTCAAAGATGATCGGGCGGGCGCCCAGGCGGTTGACGGCACCGCCCCAGAGGCGGTAGTCGGCGAGGGTGGCGGCGGGGTCGTCGGCGGGGCGGGAGGAGTATTCCTGGAGGACGACGAAGGCCCAGGCGTCCTGGTAGAGACGCCGGCGGGCGGAGGTGTAGTACCAGTGGAAGCCGAGCGTGGCGTTGGCGAGGGTGACGCGGTCTTCGGCGAGGGGGCGGGCCGCGCGGGCGGAGAGTTGCTCGACCAGGCCGGGGAGGTCGTTGTAATAAGTGAGGCTGTTGCCGATGAAGAGTATCTTCTGGGCCTGGGGGTTGGGGGGCAGGTGGCGGTAGATGGGGGCTTCATAGAGGCGGCAGCCGGTGAGCAGGGAGAGCGGGAGCAGGGCGAGGTAGAGGAGGCGCGAACAGAAGGAGGGCATGGGAAGCTCCGGGGTGCGGGGACAAGTGAACGGACCGCTGGGGGCGTCGGCACCATTATATGGCGGCGTTGCGACGTGGGCGGAGTTTGTCAAGGAGGGCGGCGGTGATCGGGCATTGAGTCCCGCGCGGCAGGCTTTGGGACATGTCATATTTTGACCTCATACTGCCACCTTTTGACCTTTGGCCAATATCGCAACGTGAGCCGGCTGTAGATCCACGGTCGGTTTACAAGCGAAACATTCTCGGTAATAATGTCAAGCTGTTTCGCATCTCTTTTACTTTCGGAGTAAATCATGACGACCGATCAGGCTCCCCCCAAAAAACGGGGCATGTTCATCACCAAATCAGGACAAAACGTGGCTTTCACGTTTGCCCTGGTCAGCTCGTTGTTCCTGCTGTGGGGATTCTGCAACGGCATGATCGACGTGATGGACAAGCACTTCCAGGAGTCGCTGCATCTGACGCTGGCGCAAGCCGCCAATGTGCAATGGGCGCACTATCTGGGCTATTTTCTAATGGCCCTGCCCGCCGGCTGGCTGGCGACCAAGCTGGGTTATAAGGGCGGGATCATCACGGGATTGCTGATGGTGGCCGTCGGGGGCCTCTGGTTCATTCCGGCAACGCAGATCGGGCAGTTCTGGGCGTTTCTCACGGGCGTGTGCTTTATCGCCGCGGGGCTGACCTTTCTGGAGACGATTGCCAATCCGTACACCACGGTGCTCGGGGAGACGCGGTACGCGGCCACGCGCATCAATCTGGCGCAATCCCTCAATGGCATCGGCTGGATTTTCGGCCCCATCGCCGGCAGCATGTACTTTTACGGCACGGACGCCACGGGCGCGAGCACCGGGGAAAAGACGCTGTGGATTCCATACTGCGGCATCGCGATCGTCGTGATCATCATTGCCCTCATCTTTGTTTTCGCACCCGTGCCGGACATCAAAACCGAGGATGATTACCACCTGGACGATAAAGGCGACAAGGCCGATGCGAACACGCCAGCGCACTCCATTTGGAAGCATCCGCACTTCATCATGGCGGTGGCGGCGCAGTTCTTTTATGTCGCGGCGCAATCGTGCATCTTCGCTTATCTGATCAACTACCTGACGAAAGAGACGCCCGCGATTCCCGACGGCTTGCAGAGCGCAGCGGACAGCTTTGCGGGCATATTCGGCAAGAAATCATCGGAACTCGACGCCCAGGGGGTTCGGCATTTTACCAACGCCTTCGGTTCGATTATGGCCTCCGTCGGGTTCGTCTTCTTCCTGACCGGGCGTTTCACCGGCGCGGCACTGCTGCGTAAGATTTCGGCGCACAAAATGCTGGGCACCTATGCGGTGCTGAGCATGATCATGTGCGCAGTGATCTCCATGAAGGTCGGATGGCTTTCGGTGATAGCGGTATTCGGGAGCTATTTCTTCATGTCGATCATGTTCCCGACCATCTTTGCGTTGGGCATTTTCGGGCTCGGTGTGCGGGCCAAGAAGGCGTCGGCCTACATCGTGATGGCCATCATGGGCGGGGCGGTAGTGCCGAAGATTCAGGGCTACATCATGGACAGCCATGGCATCAGCATCGGTTATGTCGTGCCGTTGGCATGCTTTGCGGTGGTCGCCATCTACGGCTTTATGTGGCCCAAGCTTAGCGGGTTTACGTCGATGCAGTCCAATGACACGCCCGGTCACTAAGCGGGTTTGATGCCCAAGCGCCATGGCTCGGCGTAAGGCCCCGTCATCGTGCCTTGCGAATCGAAAATCACCTCGGACCCCGGACCATGTTCCGGGGTCTTTTTTTGGAGCGCGGTTGAGGGGGGATCGTGTGAAACCCGCGCCGGGGCTTATGACCAACGCTGGGCGGGGAAGGTTCTGTCACGCGCGCCGACGACCGGCAACGCCCTGTTCCCGGTGTCATTTGATGGCGAAATGCAAATAATTCGGCTAACGTACTCCATGCAGCAAGGGAACGTCATCGTGGAGTGGGGTCTCCATCCGGATCTGCCGCCCTTTCGCAGGTTGCCAAATATAGGAGAAAACCATATGCCCGCCCTCAGTTCCAAAAATCGGCTCATCGGTTCACTGCCCAGGATCGGCATCCGCCCGGCCATCGACGGCCGCCGCAAGGGCGTGCGCGAATCGTTGGAAAACCAGACCATGGCCCTGGCGCAGCGCGCCGCCAGGCTCATCTCGGATAACCTCCGCCACGCCAACGGCCAGCCCGTCGAGTGCGTGCTCGCCGACACCTGCATCGGCGGCGTGGCCGAGTCCGCGGCGGCGGCCGACAAGTTTGCCCGGGAAAGCGTCGGCGTGTCCCTGACCGTCTCGCCCTGCTGGTGCTACGGCTCGGAAACCATGGACATGGACCCGCTCACCCCCAAGGCCGTCTGGGGCTTCAACGGCACCGAACGCCCCGGCGCCGTCTACCTCGCCGCCGTCCTCGCCGGCCACTCCCAAAAGGGCCTCCCGGCCTTCGGCATCTACGGCCGCGACGTCCAGGATTCCTCCGACGCCTCCATCCCCGCCGACGTCCAGGAAAAAATCCTCCGCTTCGCCCGCGCCGGCCTCGCCGCCGCCACCATGAAAGGCAAGTCCTACCTCTCCCTGGGCAACGTCTCCATGGGCATAGCCGGCTCCATCGTCAACCCCAGTTTATTTGAGAGCTACCTCGGCATGCGCGTGGAGGCCGTGGACATGTCCGAGATCGCCCGCCGCATCGAACGGGACATCTTCGACCCCGTCGAGTACAAAAAAGCCGCCGCCTGGGTCAAGGCCCATTGCCCCGAGGGCAAGGATTACAACTCCCCGGCGACCCGCTTCTCCCGGGCCCAGAAACAAAAGGTGTGGGAATGGTCGATCAAGATGACCATGATCGCCCGCGACCTGATGGTCGGCAATCGCCGCCTCGCCCAGCTGGGCTTCGGCGAGGAGGCCCTCGGCCACAATGCCATCGTCGGCGGCTTCCAGGGCCAGCGCCACTGGACCGATCACCGGCCCAACGGCGACTTCATGGAAGCCATTCTCAACTCGTCCTTCGACTGGAACGGCATCCGCGCCCCCTACATTTTCGCCACGGAAAATGACTGCCTCAACGGCGTGACCATGCTCCTGGGCCACCTGCTCACCAACACCGCCCAGGTCTTCGCCGACGTCCGCACCTATTGGTCGCCCGCCGCCGTCAAACGCGTCACCGGCTTTGAGCTCCCCGGCCCGGCCGCCGGCGGCCTGCTCCACCTCATCAACTCCGGCGCCGCCGCCCTCGATGGCTCCGGCCGCCAGACCCGCGGCGGACAGCCCGCCATGAAACCCTTCTGGCAGATCACCGGCGCCGAAGCCCAAGCCTGCCTGGCCGCCACCACCTGGCATCCCGCGATCTACGAGTACTTCCGCGGCGGAGGCTGCTCCTCCCAGTTCCTCACCACCGGCGGCATGCCCATTACCATGGCGCGCCTGAACCTCATCCAGGGCCTGGGCCCGGCCCTCCAGCTTGCCGAAGGCTGGACCTTCGAACTCCCCGCCGCCGTCCACCGGACCCTCAATGAACGCACCAACCCCACCTGGCCCACCACCTGGTTCGCACCGCGGCTCAACGGCCACGGCGCCTTCCAGGACAGCTACACCGTCATGAACGCCTGGGGCGCCAATCACGGGGCCTTCTCCTACGGCCACATCGGCGCCGACCTCATCGCCCTGGCCGCCATCCTGCGCATCCCCGTCTACATGCACAACGTCCCCGAAGACAACATTTTCCGTCCCAGCGCCTGGCATGCCTTCGGCACCGCCGGCCTGGAAGGCGCCGACTTCCGCGCCTGCGCCAACTTCGGCCCCCTCTACGGCCACTGATCAGAGCCGCGACTGTAAGGGAGCGACCATTGAACTCTCATCATTGGCCGCGCGCATTCAATTTCTAAAAGCTAAAAACCCCGCAGCGCCGTGCTCATGCGCCGCGGTAGCCCTTCCTTGGGCAGGCGTTTGAGGACTTTGTAGGTGATGCCGTGGTCCTCGCAGAACTGGGCCTTGTCGGGCTTGTCGCCGTCTTCGTTGACTGCATAGATGTCGGGTTTGATCGCGTCGCACTCCGGCTCGGCATCCATCCAGCCATGGCCGGTGGAGATGAGGGCGATTTTCACGTAGCGGATGGCGCCGCAGATGTAACAGCGCTGGGCCGCCGGAAAGAGCGGATGGCCGGGGCCTTTGAGGAGCAGGATGTTGGCATCGTGACCGACCACAACATAAAGGTCGCCCAGTTCCGCGCATTCCTCGAAGAAACGGATGTGGCCGGAGTGGAACCAGTCAAAACTGCCGGTGACGAGAACTTTTTTGCGCGCGGATTGGGGATTGTTGGGCGTGGGGGGAGTGGGCGGGATGGTTTGGAGGGTGGCGGCGGGGATGACATGGTAGGCGATGCCGGCGTTGTTGGCCCAGGCGCGTTTGGCGGGGGTGTCGGCGGAGGAGGGGACGGCCCAGAGTGGGGCGCTGGTGGGGGCACGGCCGACGAGGGCGTCGGCACCACTGGGGGCAATACTGGGGAGGGCGTCGGCGTTGTTGGCGCCGTGCAGTAGGGTGATTGAGGCCACGTGGCGGTTGGCCTGCAGGGTATATTCGCGCTCGATCTGCGGGAACTTGGGGGCCTTGCCGGTGGCGGTCTGGACGGCGTCATCCGACCAGAGCAGGGCGTGGAGCGTGCCCAGCTTGGAGGCTTCTTCCAGAAACCTGTAATCCGGGTAGCGCAGGTCATCGAAGGCGCCGGAGACGATTACGCGTTTCATGTCAGGGGTTTTCCTTTGCGGTGCGAACTTTCACTTTGAAGCCGCCGGGGACCGGTTCGTCGGAGACCACATAGAGATACCCCCCGCCGCAGCCGCTGTACATGGCGCCGGCATAGCGGGCCTGGTAATGCTCCATGATCCCCACGAGGTCGGTGGTGATCGTGGGATGGCGGACCACGTGCGGCAGCAGCACGGCCCAGCACTGCATGCACTTGTTCATCGACTGGCCCAGGGCGCCCAGGTCGCGGGCGAGGATGGCGTCGTAGCAGTCCTTGCCGGTCTGGCCGAGTTGCCGGACCCACTGGGGGTCGAGGTTCTTGATGCCCAGGGGGTTGTAACCATCGGGACGCGGCGCGACGGGGACCATGTGGACCACCCGTTCGAGCCAGGCCGCGATGGCGGGGTCGTTGTTGGATTCAATGTGGACGGGGAAGATGCCCCCCTCGTGGCGGAAGTCATAATCCAGGCGGTTCACGCCGGGGTAGATCAACCCGATCATGTCCTGCGAGCCGGAGGGGTCGGCGAGGTGTTTGTTTTCCTCGGCGTAGAGTTCCTTGACCAACTCCGCGGGGGGGCGCTGGGGGATGCCGTCTTTCCAGATGCGGCGTGCGACCTTGCGGGTGCCGGTGGCCATGCCGGCGCGTTCCAGGAAGGGCGCCTGGGCTTCGATGTTGACCACGACCATCGAACCGACATGGTCGGGGTTGAGCCGGGAAATGAACGGCTGATCGATCCACCCGCCGGCAAAGGCCATGCGGTAGGGGATGTTGCCGATGACGGAGGTGAGAGTGTGAGGCATGTGTTCCCCGTGAGAGGAAGTTATGAATCAATGAATCAATGAATCAATGATTAAATGATTAAATGGGTCAGATGGTGTCCATCACCGTGCGCTTGCCCGCCTTGCGGTCCAGATACTGCTGTTCGATCCACTTGTACGTGGGCTTCAGGCCGGCTTTGAGGCTGGTGCCGGGCTCCCAGCCGAGCATCTTCTTGATGAAGGTGTTGTCGGAGTTGCGCCCGGCGACGCCCTTGGGGGCGTCCAGGTCATACTTGCGGTTGAGCTTCAGGCCGCCAATCTCCTCGACGTAGGTGACCAGGTCGTTGATCGAAACCAGTTCGTTGGAGCCCAGGTTGATCGGTGTGGCGATCAGCTTGTCGCAGTGGGTGATCATGTCGATGCCCTTCACGCAGTCGTCGATGTACATGAAGCTGCGGGTCTGGTGCCCGGTGCCCCAGATGATGATGTCCTTCTTGCCTTCGTGCTTGGCCTCGACGACCTTCCGGCACATCGCCGCCGGGGCCTTCTCGCGGCCGCCGTCCCACGTGCCCGGGGGGCCGTAGACATTGTGGAAGCGGGCGATCGCCGTCTTCATGCCGCGCTCGGCCCAATATTCCTGGCAGAACATTTCGCTGATGAGCTTCTCCCAACCGTAGCCGCGCTCGGCCATGGCGGGGTAGGCGTCGGATTCCTTGAGCGCCACCACATCCGGGGATTTCTGCAGGTCGGTGTTGTACGCACAGGCCGACGAACTGTAGAAGTACCGCTGGCAGCCGGCCCGATACGCCGCCTCGATCATGTGCGTGTTGATCAGCACGCTGCGGAGGCACTGGATGCGGAAGCGTTCAATAAAGCCCATGCCGCCCATGTCCGCCGCGAGTTGGTATATTTCCACGGCGTTTTCGGTGGCCTGGACGCAGTTGTCATATTCGGAGAGGTCCAGGCTCAGGGACTCGACACCGTGGTGGTGCTGATACCACATCGGCAGGGGCTTCTTGTCGACGGCGCGGATGTTCGTGAAGCCCTTGGCGAGGAAGTATTTCACCAGCGCCCCGCCGATGAAACCGCCGGCGCCGGCGACCAGGATCAGGTCGTCCTTGCGGCAGGTATTGTCCATTACCTTCTTGGCCATTGTGGTTGCTCCTTGCTTAAGCCTGACGGCGGGGTGGCCGCGCCGTCGCAATTGTTACGCCGGGATGATACCCGCTTGCGACGGGCGCGGCCCATGGCTATTCTTGGATAAATGATGCCGATTATTGACCTGCCCCAACGCGTGCAATCCGACGCCGCCGGGGCGCCGCCCAAGTTTTTCTCCGCCCAGATCGCCCAGGCGCGGCGGTTTCATTTGCAGGCCCGGCCGCTGCCGGGAAAACGCCTGAGCGTCGTCTGCGGCGGGTGCGAGCGGTGCGCGGCCGATTATCAGATTCGGCGGGCGACCTTTCCGTATTTTGGTTTGGAATTTGTCGCCGGGGGCCAAGGCTCTTTGACCCTCCAGGGGCGCCCGCACCGCCTCGTCCCCGGCACGCTGTTTTCCTATGGGCCGCGCGTGCCCCATCACATCACCACCGCCCCGGACGAGCCGCTGGTGAAGTATTTCGTGGACTTCAGCGGCCCCGGCGCGCTGCGGCTGCTGCGCGCCATCCCCCTGCTTCCCGGATCCGTCATCCAGACCTCCGCCCCGGCCGAGGTCATGCCGATCTTTGACGAGCTCATCGCCAACGGCGCAAAAAACACCCGCCAGAGCCACGATATCTGCGCCGCCCTGCTCGAGGCGCTGCTGCGCAAGCTCGCCGAGACGCGCATGCCCCCGGGCTCCGTCGAAAGCCCCGCCTTCGACACCTTTCAGCGCTGCCTGCGGGAACTCGAGGAGCACGCCCTGGAAATTCGCAGCCTGCGGGAACTCGCGGCACGCTGCCACGTGGACGGGGCCTATCTCTGCCGGCTGTTCCGGCGGTTCGATCACGAAAGCCCCTATCACCGGCTCATGCGCCTGAAAATGAGCCACGCGGCGGCGCGGTTGCAGACGCCGGGCACGCTCGTCAAGCAGGTTGCCGGGGAACTGGGGTTCGACGACCCGTATCATTTTTCGCGGGCGTTTAAGAGCGTGTTTGGCCTTTCGCCGACCAAGCTGGTGCGGGAACAGCGGTGAGGCCGCGACTCACTGCGGATTGGCATCGGGATTGATCACCTTCACCGGCATGCCCTCTCGCACCCACCCCGCGAACTTCAGGGCGTCCCAATTCGTCAGCCGGAAGCACCCATGCGAGCCGGTCTTGCCGATCAACTCCGGCTTGGGCACGCCGTGGATGCCGTAGCCGGGCAAATCCAGGCTCACCCAGGCCAGGCCCACGGGGTTGCGGGGACCGGGGGGAATCGACAGCCGTTGCGTCACGTTGTGTACTTCCGGCCACATGCTCGGGTTGAATGTGTAATCCGGATTGGGCGCGGCAATCACCGCCACCTTCGTGTCGTGGTCGGGGAGCTTGTTCTTGTCCTTGGCGATGGAGCAATGGAAGAGCGCCAATTCGCCGCCATCCTTGTCGAACACGCGGATGGTTTTTTCACCGAGGTTGACCGTGGCCCAGGCCGCGCCGGGGCGCTTGGTGATGGTCAGTTGATAATCCGTGGGCAACGGCCGGATGTTGGGCACCACGAGTTTCTGCCCCACGGCCAGGGTTTCCATTTTCACGGCGGGGTTGAGCTTTTGCAGCAGGCCCAGGGTGCAATGAAACTTCTCCGGGATGCAGTCCGCCAGCGACTCGTAATTCAGCCGCTTCATGGCCGCCTTGGCGTTCCAGTCGTCCGGCAGCGGCCCGCCGACCTGCGCCGCGTCGTCGGAGGTGATGGTGTAGCTGGCCAGGGCGCCGTCCACATCCACTTTCAGGGCCTGGTAGACCTTGAGGTCGTAAATGGGCGTGCCGGGGAAATAGCGGCCGGCATATTCGGTCAGCGCCATGACTCCCTTGCGCTGAAACGCCCCGTCGAGAATCCCCGGCGAAAAGTCGGCGGCCTCCAGGGCGATTTGCCACGCGAGGTTCACGCGCAGTTGCTTGGCCACGGCGGGTACGAGCACGGGTGTGGCGGCGGGGGCGGTGGTTTGTGCCGGCGCTGGGCCGGCGGCGGCCAGCAGTGCGAGGGCGGCGAGTGCCCTGATAAAACGACGGGGGAAGGTGGTCATGAGTATCCTCCTGAAATGCCGGTGAATAATCCCTTAACGGCTTTCGTACGGAAAATTCTGTACTATTGATACCACAACGCAAGGTGAAACGTAATAGGCGGCCGCATGTTTGCGGCACCTGGGAGATGATTGCCGCTTATGCCGCCCTCACCGCGATCACCGCATCCCCCGCGGCCAGCATCTGGCCGTTGGCCGCGTGGACGCGGACCACGCTCCCCTTCAGGCCCGCGCGGAGCTCCGTGATGCCGCCATCCCCGGCCTGGATCGTGCCCACCAGCGTGTCCACATCCACGGCACTGCCGATGACCACATAGGGCCTGCCGCCGTTCGCCGGGGCGTTGCCGTAGACCCCCGCGGCTGGGGCCAGGACCAGGGTTTCGCCGGGGTGGGGGCGGGGCGGCGGCGGGCCTTCGCGGGCGAAGCGCTCGTTCCGCTCCTTCTCGGCAATCTCCAGCGGCGTCGGCGCGCCCGGGTGCATCTTGCGCCAGATTTCATCCCGGTCCACCGTCACCGTGCGCGGCGCCTGGATGGCCAGGCGGACCGAGGAGCGGGACCACTTGACGACTTTCACCTCGATGGTGCCGTCGATGATGATGCTCTGCCCTTCGCCGCGCGCCAGTGCCAACATGATTAATCCCTCAGTTCCATTGCGGGTGCCGCCCGATACCGCCGGGGCTGGCCAACGGGCGTAGTGTACCACCGGCGGCGGGAAAAGTGAGTGAAATTCCCCACTCACCCCCCCCACCGCACCCGGTGCGCCGTGCTTTGTGGTTTTCTGGTTGGTCGTGCTTCGTGGTTGCGTCCCGCGATTTCGGTTAACTTACCCCGCGTCTATATGAGGTCCGCATGCTTGAAATCGCCACCATCGGCGACGGGGCCATGGCCACCGTCTCCTCGCTCATTGTTGCCGGCAAGTCCACGTCCGTTAATCCGGTTCGCGTTCGCATTTGGGGACATGATCCGGCGCTTTTTGAGGCCATGAACGCCGCCCGGGAGAACACGCACTACCTTCCCGGCTTCAAACTACCCGCTAATATTGCGTTTTGCGGCGATCCGGCGGCGCTTTTTCGCGGGGTTTCACTGATTCTGTGTGCGGTTCCCACGCAGTACATACGGCCGGCGCTGGTGGGGCTTGCGGCGCATGTGCCGGCGGGGGTTCCGGTGGTGAGCGTGGCGAAGGGGATTGAGATTTCCACGCTCAAACGGCCCTCCGAAATAATCACCGAACTCCTTGCCCCACGGGCAGTTGCGGCACTTTCTGGGCCGAGCATTGCGGCGGAATTAGCGCGGCATTTGCCGGCGACGATGGTGGTGGCGGGGACGGCGGGGAGTGGGGCGTTTGTGCAGTGGATACAGGAATTATTCACTACTACGTATCTTAGAGTATATCGCAATAACGATATTTTGGGCGTAGAGTTCGCTGGTGCGATGAAAAATGTGATCGCGATTGCGGCGGGGATTGTGGATGGGATGCATGCGGGGAACAATGCCAAGGCGGCGCTGCTGACGCGGGGGTTGGTGGAAATCACCAGATTGGGATTGGCGCTCGGCGCGCAACCCGAGACATTTGCAGGACTTGCGGGACTTGGTGATCTGGTTACAACATGTGTGAGTCCTGAAGGACGCAACCGTTCTTTTGGGCAACGCATCGGCCAGGGGGAAAAGCCAGAAGCCATTCAGGCGGACATGCTGGGGGTTGTGGAAGGCGTACCCACTTGCGAAAGTGTGGTCAGATTAGCCCGCGCCATGCACATAAACATGCCTATTTGCGAAAGTTTACATGGTGTTTTATTTGAAAACCGCGACCCACGCACCCAACTGGCGGACCTGATGGCGCGCGAACTGAAGGCGGAAACGCAGTAAAAAGAGAGCGTAAAGCCTCACTTGGACCACCTGCCAACCACCAAAACCCACTCGTGGATAGGCCCCGGAGCGCGTAAACCCGCTCCTGGAGCGCGCGCCAAACCACCCCGGCACCGCTGGGCGGGGTGTTTGGCGAATTGATTTTGAACACGGGTCAGGAAGCGATCACGGTACGGGCGTCCAGCAACTGGTAATCGCCGGAAATCGGATCGAGGGTCCGGATGGAAATCACATGGGAACCGGGACTGAGAGTCGGCATCGCGGCCTGGAAGGCGTGGCCGACCTGATTGCCGGTGAGGTCCGGCCGATCCAGGAGCGCCACCATGACCATGGCGGGCACATTGTCGACCAGCACCTGGATGTGGATCTTGGCGTCGAGGAGCGAGGGCGAGTAGGCCCAACCGGAAATCTGGGTGAGGTCCAGAATGTTGATCGCACCCACAACCACCGACTCGGAGAGCAGCGTCCGGGTGGCCAGGAGGATGGTCTGGCCGGTGAGCTTATCGACATATAAGAGGGTGTAGGTGTTGACGGCGGCGGTGGGAGCCAGGGGCGGGGCGGTGAAGGAGAAGGTGCTGGTGGTCTGGTTGATAATCTGCAGTGGGGCACCGTTCAGGTTGAGTTGGAAGACGGGGGTGAGGTCGTTCACCGGCGCGGTGACCGTGCCGGAGATGGTCTGGAAGTCCACGACGTTGAAGCTACCGGCAAGCTGGAGGGGCTTGGCGAGGGTGGGGATTTCCAAGATGCCGGACTTGATGGTGACCTGCATGAGCGGGTCGGTAAGGTCGGTGACCTGGATGCTGAAGTAATGCTCGCCGGCGGTCAGGGTGGACAAGGACGCGAGGTTGAAACTGAAGCCATGGCCGGAATAAGCATCGGTACGGACCAGATTGGCCGTCGTGGTGGAGAGCAAGGTGGGACCAGTGCCGGAGTCAACGTAGAGGCTCACGGTGGTGGCGGCACCGGCGCTGCTGGGATCCTGGGCCCAACCGGCGATAGTGGAATTGGTAAAGGCATCGACCGTGCCGACGGGCTTGCGATTGACGGGGTCGAGGACGGTGAAGGTGCGGGTGGCGATGGCGACGGGCTGTTTGGTTTCATTATCAAAGGCCCAAACGGTAGCGGTGTGGGTGCCGGGGGTGAGATTGGGCGGGATGATGGTGAACCCGTGATTCTGGTTCTTGGCCTGGGAGAAGAGGGTGGAATTGTACAGGTCGGCGGAGTCGGGATCCAAGGCGGTGGCGGCCTGGCCAATGATGGCGCCGTCGATGTCGATGCGGTATTGGATGGAAACAGCGGGGGCATCGGGGTCGGCGACCCAACCGGAGATGGCGTCCTGGGAAGCGATATCGAGAGCGCCGACGGGGAGGGTGGGCGAGAGGATAAGCCCACCGTTGACAAACTGTTCGACGGGGCGGGTGGCGATAGTCTTGCGACCCAACTGGATGAGCGCGCCGGAGATAGGATCGAAATACTGCAAGGTCACGGTGTTGCCGTTGGTGATGGTCAGGAGCGGGGTAACCAGTGAGAACGTGCTGCTGACGGTGGGGACCAGCAGCGAGGGAGGCGTGGGAGGAGTCGGCAGGAAGGTCTGATAGTAAGAAGCGACAGCATTGGAGACCGTCACCAGGAAAATCGGTTGGGAATACGAGAACGTGGCATTCAGGGGATTCAAGGGATCGATATACGTGGAAATCGGATTAAATAGCGGGGAGAAGTCGTTGTAGGCGCCTTGGGCCGCGCCTTCGAGCGTGCGGAAATTCACATCGGTGAGGGTGCCGGAGGGTTTCACCGCGCCGATCTGGAGTTCGCCCTGGCCGATTTGGACCTGGATGGTGGGGTTGGTATTGTCAACCACGACCACCTGGACGAAGTGGAATCCCGGGGCTAGTGTAGCCAACTGGAGGCGGGAGAAGGCGAAACCATAGCCGTCTTTGTCATCGGTGCGGCCGCGATTGGCCACAACGGATAAAAAGGCGGTGGTGGCGTTGTCCACGAGGAGACTGACGGTGGACTTGGCGGAAGCGGTATCGTTAGACGTGGGATCCTGAGCCCAGCCGGTGATGCCGGCAACTTGTATGCCCGTAGTGTTATTCGGCCCCGGGTCGATGGCACCATTGGGCACCTTATTGGCGGTGCCGACCTTGAAAGTCTTGGTGGCAATCAGCGTGGAAGTGAGGCGCTCGCTATCGAAAGCATAGAGCGCGGCGGTGTGGGTGCCGCCCGAAAGCGTGGGCGGGATGACGTTGAAACCGACGATGGTATTGTTGGGACTGCGATCGGTGCGCACGCCATTGGCATAGCCGATCTCGCCCTGGTAGCCGTCGACATCGATGCGATACCAAGTGGTGGTATCGAACCCGCCGGTGACCCAACCATCGAAGACATCGGCACTGGCGGTGTCAAAGCTGCCGGTGGGATTGGCATGACTTGGCGCGTATACGTGAAAGAACTCGCTGGCGGCGCCGGTTTCGGTATCGAAGGCAAGCAGGCGAATCTCGTGATCGCCAGGCACAAGCAGGGGCACAGTAATCGAGAAGGTGTTGCTGGTTCCCCCGAAGGTGGCCTCATTAAGATATTGGCGGCTGCCATTGATACCATCGATGACGACCTGGATGGAGACGGGGTCATACACATTATCAAGATCGTAGACCGTGCCGGTGATGATGCGTGTGGCCGGGTTGTAACTGGCGCTGCCGCTGGGGGAATATTCGTCGCCAACGATGGTGGTGGAGCCGATGAGGACGGCGTCACCGGTGTAGTCGTCGAGGGCGTAGAAATCAACGCGGTGCGCCCCGGCGGGAATCCAGGGGTCGGTGGGATTATTGGTGGTGCGCGGGTTGGGGACGTTGAAGCCATGATTCCCCACGGGCGCGGTGGTGTGGTTCTGGTCGGCGGCCAGGGTCATGAAGGGGGAGCCGTCGATATCGATGCGGACCTCGGTAGGACTGTCGCCGAGGTTGGCGTCAGTGGCCCAGCCGGTGAATCCGCCGGCATAGGTGGCCGAGTCGACGCCGCCGGTGGGCATGACGTTGCCCTGGACGGTGTTGGAGTAGAAGAGGACCGGGGTGAGGATGGGGTTGGAGGCATTGTCGAGGAGAGGATCGCCGGTAACGGGATTAAGGGCGGTTTTATTGACATAAAGCTGCACGAAGTGGCCCACGGGGGTGAGGTAGTTATTGAAAATGAGATGGAAGCCATGATTGGTGGAGCCGATAGTGGGGAGCAGATCGGGCACAGTATTGCCAGCGGGGAAAGTGGGCAACCCTTCGACATTGGCTTGTGCGCCATCGATCTTGATGATGCCGGTGACGGAATTGCCGCTGAAGTTCTGGTCAAAGCACCAACCGTAAATATCGGTGGGCGAGAGGGTGGTGACGTCCCCCATCTTCAGGAGGTGGCTGGTGACGGTGCCCGAGGTGACGAGTTCCTGGACCATGACGGGGGCGGTGGAATTAGTCTGGAGAATTCTGGCACCGGTGAGGGGATCGACGGAGGGACGATAGAGGTAGAGTTCAAAATTATGGGAACCTTCGGAAAGGAGCTGGTTGAACTTGATTTGGAATCCGTGATTGCTGGTGCCGAGGTAGGGGAGCAGATCGCTCCGGGGGATGGCGGCGGTGAAGGTGGGGCCCTTGGTGTTGCCGGCGTTGAGATCGATGGTCCAGACGGCGGTCATGGCCGCACTGTTGGTGTCATTCTGCAGCTTGAGGACGCCCAGGGCGGGGGTGGTGCTGAAGTTCTGGTCATAGAGCCAGCCGGCGATGCCAAAACTATCGCTGGAATCGACAGCCCCCTTGGTCTTGACATTGCCCTGGACGGTGCCGGTGTAGACGAGGACGGGGGAGAGGACGGGGGTGAGGACGGGGGAGGTGGCGTTGGTCTGGAGGAGGAGATTGCCGGTGACGGGATTGACGGAAGTGGCGTTGAGGTAGACTTCAATGTTGTGGGAGCCGGCGGAGAGATAGGCGTTGAAATTGACGGAGAAACCGTGATTGGGGGAGCCGAGACTGGCGGTCAGATCGGGGCGGGCGATGGCGGCGGAGAAGGTGAGACCGCTGAGGCCGGTGGCGGTATCGATGACGTAGAACTGGGTGCCATCGACCTTGATGATGCCGGTGGTGGAGGCAGCTCCGAGGTTCTGGTCAAACAACCAGCCGGTGAGGCCGTTCTCATCGATGGTATCCACGGCGCCCAGGGGCTGGGGCGTGCTCTGGACGGAGCCCCGGTAGAGCAGGAGCGGGGAGAGGACGGGCAAGGTGGAACCGGGCTGAAGGATGACGGCACCGGTGACGGGGTCGTTGGTGGAGACGTTGATGTAAACTTCGACGAGGTGGGTGCCCAGGGGGAGAACGTAGTTGTTGAAGTTGACCTGGAAGCCGTGATTGGCCGAGCCGAGCCGGGCGACCAAGTCGGGGCGGTTATTGCCGGCGGTGATGGCGAGGGATTTCGCGCCGGCGAGATCGATGGTGGAGACCATGGTCATGACGGTGGAGTTGGGATTGAGCTGGACGGTGACGAAGCCGGTGGCGGCGGAAGTGGCGAAGTTCTGGTCGAACAGCCAGCCGGTGATGCCGGTGATCGTGAGGTTCTCGACCGCGCCGTACTCCTTGGGATGGCCGACGACGACGCCCGCATAGAACGAGGCGGTGTGCAGGAGGGGCACGAGGGAATTGGACTGCAGGAGAACCGCGTGGGTGGTGGGATCGACGGAGGTGGCATTGAGGAAGACTTCCACCGTGTGGGAGCCCTGGGTGAGGAAGTTGGCGAAATTGAAAGTGAAGCCGTGGTTAGCCGAGCCGAGGAAGGGGACGAGGTCGGCCCGATTATTGCCGGCGGTGAAGGTGGGGGAACTGACGCCGGTGGCGGGATTGATGAGGTTGACCTGGACGCCATCGATCTTGACGATGCCGGTGGCGGCGGTGGTGCTGAGGTTCTGGTCAAACATCCAGCCGGACATGCCGGTGTTGGTGAAGGTATCGACGTATCCGATGGGGTAAGAGGCGACGGTGACGGTTTTGGAGACGAGGCGGACGGGGGTGAAGACGGGCTGGGTGGAATTGGGCTGGAGGATGATGCCGCCCGCACCGTCGGGGGAGGTGGCGTCGAGCCAGAGTTCGACGGTGTGGGAACCCAAGGTGAGGAAGGAATCGTACTGGAGCTGGAAGCCGTGGTTGGGGGTGCCGAGGAAGGGGGTGAGATCGGCGCGGTTATTGCCGGCGGTGAAGGTGAGGCCGCGGGCGCCGGTGGCGGTGTTGGTGACAAATTTCTGGAGGCCATCGACGACGATGTAGCCGGTGGCGGCGGAGGTGTTGACGTTCTGGTCAAACAACCAGCCGGAGAGGCCGGCATTGGTGGCGCCATCGATGGTGCCCTGAGGCAGGGAAGCCGAGACGTAGGTGGCGTCGTAGAAGGGGGGCACAACGGTGGTCATAATGGGCGAAGTGCCAGGCACGATGATGCCGGTCGGGGAGGTAACGGAGACCATGAGGACATCGCCGGTGATGGGATCGACGGAGGTCTGCTCAAGGTAGACCTTAATGTTGTGGGTGCCGGCGGGCAGGAAGGAGGCAAAGTTAAGCTGGAACCCGTGATTGGCGGAACCGAGGGGGACGGTCAGATCGGGGCGGGCATCGGTGGCGGTGAAGGTAAGCCCGCTGACACCGGTGGCGGCATTGGTGACACGGACCTGGATGCCATCGACCAGGACGTGGCCGGTGGCGGCGCCAGCGCCGAGGTTCTGGTCATACAACCAACCGGAGAGGCCCTTGTAAGTGAGGGTGTCGACGGCCCCGGCGAATATGGGAGCGCCCTGGACCGTGCGGGAGGCGACCAGGACGGGGGTGTAGACGGGGTTAGTGGAGCCGGACTGGAAGAGGGTGCCGCCGGTGAGGGGGTCGATGGAGGTTTGGTTGAGCCAGAGTTCCACCCGATGGGAGCCCAGGGAGAGCATGGAGCTGAAGTTGACGGCGAAGCCGTGGGTGGCGGTGCCGAGGAAGGAGGTGAGATCAGGGCGGTTATTGGCGGCGGTGAAGGTGGGGCCCTTGAGGCCGGTGGCGGGATCGGTGACGTAGACGGTGGTCATGGTGGTGTCGGTGGAGTTGATCTGAAGCTTGACGAAGCCGGCGGCGGGGTTGGCGCCGAAGTTGTTGTTCTGGTCAAACAACCAGCCGGACAAGCCGGTGCTGGTGAGGGTATCGAGGGCCCCGGTGACGGTGAAGGATTGAATGGTCTTGTCATAGACGAGGACGGGGGTCAACGCGGGCAGGGTGGAATTGGTCTGGAGGATGAGCCTGCCGGTGGCGGGATCGATGGCGGCGTCGTTGAGGTAGATTTGGACGCGGTGGGGGCCGGCGGTGAGGGCGGAGTTGAAGCGGAACTGGAAACCGTGATTGACGGGACCGAGGCAGTAGGTGAGATCGGGGCGGAGGGCATTGGCGGTGAAGGTGAGGCCGCTGACGGCGGTGACGGTGCCGGCGGTGTCGGTGGTGGAGGTGGTGACGTAGACGGGGTTGCCATCGACGTAGACGGAGCCGGTGATGGATTCATAGCCGAGGTTCTGGTCGTAGAGCCAGCCGGCAGCGCCGGAACCATTGATGAGATCGACGGAGGCGAGGGGAGCGGGATTGCCGAGGACCATTTCGAGGGGGCGGATGAGGTTGAGGCGGCGGCCGTTCTGGACGTAGGGGGTGAGGCCGGGGATTATGTCAGCGCCGTTGAGGATGTAGGAGACAATCTGGCTGGGGGTGAGGGAGGGGCGGAAGGACTTGAGGAGGGCGATTTCGCCGGTGACGAGGGCGGCGGCATAGGAGCTGCCGGAGACGAGGCCGGAGAGGGCGTTGATGTTGTCGCCGGGGGCGGCGATTTCGACGGATTGGGGACCGTAGTTGGAGTAGGTGGAGATGGTGTCGAGGTTGGTGGTGGCGGCGACGGTGATGCCGAGGGCGTGGTTGAAGTTGGCGGGAACGAAGTAGTCGGTGTCGTCATTGGTGCTGGAGTTGCCGGCGGCGGTGACGATGATGATGCCGAGGTCGGCGGCGCGTTTCATGGCGTCGAAGACATTGATGGCGGGGGCGTCGGTGACGCCGGCGGCGGCGGTGCCGGGGTTGCCCATGATGTCGCCGATGCCGGAGGCGATGCCGAGGTAGCGGCGGCCGAAGGACATGTTAATGGCGACGATATTGACGCCGCGGCGTTTGAGGGCCATGACGTATTCGAGGCCGGCGATGATGGAGGCGTCGGTGGCGGTGGTTTCGTCGGTGCCGGTGAAGACGACGACGGGGAGGATTTTGACATGCCAGGCGACGCCGGCGGTGCCGACGGCGTTGTTGCCGAGGGCGCCAATGAGGCCGGCGATGTCATTGCCGTGGCCGGTGTCGGTGACGACGTTGGTGGGGAGGGTGCCGCCGAGGATGCCGCTGAAGTTGGCGCCGTTGATGTCGTTGATGATGCCGTTGCCGTCGTTATCGAGGCCGTTGGTGGGGCTTTCGCGGGGATTGATCCAGATATTGTTGGCGAGATCGGCATTGGCGAGGTCAAGGCCGGTGTCGAGGACGGCGATGATGGGGGCGGAGGGGCTGGTGACGCCGCTGTTGTTGACGGCGCCGGTGGTGAGGCCCCAGGCGAGGGTGGCGGAGATATCGGCACCGGGGAGGCCGATGAAGCCGTTGACGGACTGGCCGGTGTTGAGGTATTGCCAGTCGGCGGCGGTGACGTCGGAGGCGGCGACGGCGGCCTTATGGTAGACGAGGTTGGGGGCGAGGGAGATGGAGGGGTTGGCGGCGCCCCATTGTTGCAGGGCGGCGATGGAGTCGGCGGTGTCGACGATGGCCCAGACATTGGTGCCGAGGGGGACGACGCGGTCGACGTGGAGGCCCTTGTCGGCGAGGGTTTGCTGGAGGGCGGCGGCGGTGGCGGCGTTGGCGGAGACGATGTACTGGTCCTTGGCGGCTTCGAGGAGCTGGCCGCCCCAGGCGATGACGGTGGTTTCGCCGGAGAGGAGCAGGCGGCTTTCGAGCAATTCAAGCATATACTTAGGCGGATGCTTGGAGCGCTTGCCGAGGGAAGCGCCGCGGGAGAGCCGGTTTCGCCGTGCGAACAACATAGAATCACCTTCGCCAGGAGAGAGAGGGAATGGTTGTCAGGCGCGAACTTACGGACTTCCCGATGCCTGCCAATCAGGGAATCCACCACGCATACAATAAGAGACTATAACTCCGGGAGTTGGGGCTTGTCAAAGCGGGAGCGGGGGCTTTAACTTATTTCCTGTGCGTCACTTAGCCACGGGTGAGGGCGGCCGGGGCGCGGGGTGGAAGACCCGCGATTATGAAGCGCGGGGCGGGGATTCGGGGAGACGATAATTGCAGATATGCACGCCGTTTAGAAATCAAAGTTTGGGTCTGACGCGGGGTGGCGCCATGGGGTATAATCATCCATCCGCCGTCATTGTGAAGGAACAGATTTGTCACAGGAACAACGCACGCAATTGTCCGTCCGCACGGAATACGCCATTCTGGTGGGGGTATATCTTCCCGGAAACACTTCGGTGGATCCGCGCGATCCGCTGGGGGAACTGGCGAGCCTGACGAAGACGGCCGGGGCGGAGGTGGTGGCGCAGGTGATGCAGAACCGGGCGGCGATTGATCCGGCGACGTACATTGGGTCGGGGAAGGCGGAGGAGCTGCGGAAGCTGGCCAAAAAGCACAAGGCGGATGTAATCATTTTTGACAATGACATGTCGCCGAACCAGTTGCGGAATTTGGAGAAGATCATCGACTTGAAGATCATTGACCGGTCGGAGCTGATTCTGGATATTTTCGCGACGCGGGCGCGGACGCATGAGGCGCAGTTGCAGGTGGCGCTGGCGCAGTTGGAATACACGTATCCGCGGCTGCGGCATATGTGGAGCCATTTGGAACGCATCGGGGCGGGGGCGGGGGCGGGGGTGGGGGCGCGCGGGCCGGGGGAGATGCAGTTGGAAATCGACCGGCGGCTGGTGCGGGACAAGGTGTCGGACCTCAAGGGGCGGATCGCGGCGGTGCAGGCGCGCAAGACGCGGGAGGTGCAGGAGCGCAAGCGGCAGCACTTCACGATTTCGCTGGTGGGGTACACGAACGCGGGGAAATCGACGCTGTTCAATACGCTGACGGGGGCGGGGACGTTTGTGGAGGACAAGCTGTTCGCGACGCTGGACACCAAGACGCGGCGGTGGCACCTGGGGGCGGCGGGGGAGGAAGTAGCAAGTAGCAAGAAGCAAGTAGCAAGTAGCGGGGAGCAGGAAGCAAGAGGCAAGATTCCAGGGGGGGGCGGCGGGGCGCATGCGGCGTTGATTTCGGACACGGTGGGGTTTGTGCGGGATTTGCCGCACCATCTGGTGGCGTCGTTCAAGGCGACGCTGGAGGAGGCGACGCATGCGGATATGTTGTTATTGGTGCTGGATGTGGCACATCCGCACGCACAGCAGCAGTTGCGGACGGTGGTGCGGACGCTGATCGACATCGGGTGCGAGGACATTCCGACGCTGCTGGTGCTCAACAAGATCGACGCGTTGGAAGGCGCGGCGGCGCGGTCGCGGGGGCTGGAATCACCGGGCGTGCAGGACCCGGAGCTGCACGGGCACGCGGCCCGGGCGGCGGCGGATCAACTGGCGTTCTGGCGGGCGCTGTTTCCCGAGGCGCTGCCGGCGTCGGCCTTGGAGGGGCAGGGGATCGTGCAGTTGACGGAGGTGGTGCGGGACCAGATGCTGGGGCGGACGCTGCGGGCGACGATCGCGGTGCCACTGGCGGACGGGAAGGGCGTGACGTTCATCGAGAAGTATGCGAGCGTGTTGGCGCGGGACTACGAGGCGCGGGCGGAGGGGGTGGTGTTGACGGTGGACGTGTCGCAGCGGATTTTGGACCAGTTGCCGAATAATGTGCCGACGGCGCGGGTGCTCAAGAGCGCGGCGTCACCGGCGGCGAAGGGGAATCCGTGGCGGTGCCGGACGAAGGCGATCAGGGAGTTGATACCGGACGGGTTTATGGAGGGGGCGGGGGTGAGTGTGCAGGAAACAGCGGGGCGGTCGGAGCGGACGGGGCTGACGGTGGGGAGGCATCGGCTATCCAAGCCGCGGGGGACGACAGGCTAAAGCCTGTACTACGAACGGGGGGCGTGGGTTCAAGCGGCGGCGTAAGCGCGGACTTCGACCTGGACGCCGGACTGGGCGGCGGTTTGGGCCTGAGCGAGCAATTGGGCGGTGGTTTTTTCATCGACATATTGCTCGCCGCAGGTGGTGCAGACCTCGGCGGGAACTTGACGGAATACCAGCGTGGCGCCATGGCGTTCGAGGGTGACGGTGACTTTGGCGGGGGCGGTAGTGCCGTGTTTACAAATGTGGCATTGCATGGTTATCACCTTCGACATGTGAAAGTAGCGTCCCATAGTCTGGGATCGGGTTCATAGACGGTTATCACCACGGTGGCCCGCGCGACAGGATCGTCACTGGCCAGAACGTGGATGGGTCTTCGGAACCCTCCACCGCCAGTCCGCCCCAGCATCAATCGGCTGGGTAACGGCAGGTCATCGGGAGAAGTTGCTATTACCTCTCCGTTCTCAAGAACGTCCCGCACCTCCACTTCGCTGATGTCGCGCTCAAACATCCGTTGGACGGCGTGGATACGGAAGATCAAATCATCATAGGTCACGGGAAGCAGTTTAGCATGAAATCGGATCGATGGTTAACCAGGAGACACTTACGGCTACCCGGCACATACCGCCATACGCCCGCCTAAAGGCGGAACTCCGAACGACGCTGCTCCGATCGCGCTCACCACCAGGGCCAGGGGGTGCCGAGGTGGAGGACGACCCAGAGGAAGACGAGGATGGCGCCGACGATGGCCCAGCAGCCGAAGAAGCCGAGGAAGTCATTTTTGGTCCACTTGGCGAATTCCCAGTTGGTGCCGGGAAGGAGCTTCTGGTGGTCCCAGCGGGCGGGGTCGGCGGTATTTTTCTCAATTTCAGCCACGTCGAGTTCGGGGGTGGGGGCGACTGGGGTCTTGAACTTGGCGTAGAAGGTGGGGGCGCGTTCGGGGGTGGTGGGACGGGTGAGGAGGCTGAAGAAGATGAGACAGACGAAGGGAAAGAAGGCGTCGAAGAGCCAGCGGGAACAGGTGAGGTCGGCCTTGGAAAAGCGCCCCATGTCCAGGCCGACGGCCTTGAGGGGGTAGTAAAGGATGGCGTTTTCGACGACAAAGTGGTTGAGGCCTTCGTACTGGACCACGGCGGAGGCGGAAGTTGGCAAGGCCGCGTTCGCTATAGGTTTGGTGGAAGCAGTAGCGGTTGAAGTCGTGGCCGAGGAGGGAGGTATGACTTTGGCGACTTTCTCGAAGAACAACGGTGTGGGTGGGATATCGGTGGGTTTGTCGATGTATACACCCACGGCGTTAGCTCTGCCAGCGGCGACATCGGCCTTGTCGGCGGGGAGGCGGAAGGACTTGACGGTGGCTAGGGTCTGGCCGGTGAGGGCGGAGCTGAAGCGGAGATCGGAGAACCCGACGATGGGGGCGACGAGACCCTGGAGACCGACCCAAATGAAGAACGAGATGAGGATGGCGGGGGCGGTGAGGCGGCGCCAGAAGATAATGAGGAAGACGACGGCCCCGAAGAAGGTATTGAAGGTGATCATGATGGTCCAGAGGGAACCGAGGTCGTCAAAGGGCCAAGCGAGGATCACGGAGGCCGCCAAGACGATGAGGATGGCGACCTGCCCGGCGCGGAGGTAGTGTTTGGGAGTCCGGCCCTTGAAGAAGGGTTCATAGATATTGCGGACCATGAGGCCCGAGACGGCGACGGAGGTGAGGCCGACCATGGGCATGTGGCCCATGAGCATGCCCGCGAGCATGATGCCGATGAGGCCGACGGGGAGAATGGTGGAGGAGAGGGCGCCCCAGGCGAGGTCGGGCTCGGAGAGCTTGTCCTTGCCGAAGAAGAGCGCCAGGGCCAGCAGCGAGCAGAGCATCCAACAGATCAGCACCAGGCGTTTGGTGAAGCCGCCGACGAGCATGCCAAAGCGGGCGGTATTTTCATCCTTGGCCGAGCCGGCGGCGGACATATTGTGCTGGAGGCCGAAGATTTGGATCATGGAACCGAGGGTGACGGCGGCGATGGAATACCAGGTGAAATCGGAGAAGGGGGTGCCGGCGAGCCAGAACATCGTCTCGCCGTACTCCCGATTGATGGTCGAGTGCAGACCGGTGAACCCCCCCACTTTCACGAGGCCGATGGGCAAAAGCACGACGGACATCGCCAGGATGAGGAGACCCTGGACGGCATTGGTGATGGCGGCGGCCTTGAGTCCGCCGAGCATGACGTAAATGGCGACGATGAGATTGTAGCCGATGTAGAATTCCGCCTTGCTCAAGACGCCGATGTGTTCGTGCAATTCCTTGCGGGCGTCCCGGGTTTTAAGGATCTCAAAGCGGGCCTTTTGTTCGACGGTCAGGGTATCGGCCTTCTGCTGCTTGAGCGACTGCAGTTCCCGGTAATCGCTGACGGATTGGTATTCGGTGCTGGTCATCACTTGCCGGTCATACGGTTTCACCAGCATCGCATTGACGACCTTGTAGCCAGCGAGGTTGCCCACGGCCAGCGTGATCAAGGCGACCATGATGTTGAAGACGGCGTAGGCGGAGGCGACGGATTTGGAGTTGAAACGGTCGATGAAAAGGTCGGCCATGGTGGTGAGGCGCGCCCGGCGGAACCAGGGCTGGATGAACCAGAAGAAGGGGGTGAACAGCAGCGTCTGAAGCTGGAGCCACATGCCCGAGACGCCCTTTTGGTAGACCTGCCCGGCCATGATGGGGGCGGTGCTGGGGTCGGTGGCGTTGCCGAAGTTGAGGAAGAACTGGAGGGTCTTGCCCATTTTGCGGCCGGAGAGGTAGAAGTCGGCGGCGTGTTTGACGGAGAGGGAGGCGTAGATGCCGATGGCCAGGATGAGCACAAGGAAGCCGATGAGGATGCCGAAGTCGAGATAGGAGAGTCCCCAGATCACGTGTTGCCTCCTTCAGCGGGGGTGCCGCCGGTGGAAATGATGCGCCGCGCGGCGAGGGCGCGGCATGGGCGTAAAGACAGCGGGGGCAAGTGTAGGCCGAAGGGGGGATTGCCGCAACCGGGGCGGGGCGGGCGGGAGCGTGAGGTTAAATCGAAGGAGGGGTACGGAAATGGTTCGGCAACCAGAGGTCACCACGAAGCACACGAAGCACACGAAGCCGCACGAAGAAGATTCACCACGGAGGCACGGAGACACGGAGGTATTTGAGATTTGAGATATTTGAGATATTTGAGATTTGAGTTTTCAGAAATCTGGCCAGGAAAACAAATAGATGCGCGATAGTCATACGAAGACGCACGGCGCGGCGAGCCTCGCCGGCTGAACCCTTTGGTCTCGTGTACCTTCTGCGCGTAAAATCGGGCGTCATATCTGACCATTTACCCGGCCCACTTTGAACCTTGTTCGGGCCAGAGACAGGGTATACTGTTTTCGGGTTACTCGGGTACGCTCCCTGGGCCCATGACGTGCCGCAAAAGTAACTTTGCCCAAGCGCGAACCAAGGGAGGCGCCATGCGACTTTTCGTGCTGTTAGGCCTGCTGGCAGCGCTGGCGCATGTGGCCGGTGCGCAAACAACCGCTGCCACAAGTCCCGCGGCTGCTCATGATTGGTCAGGGGTCATCAGACAACTGGGCAGCCCCGATTTCTCCCGGCGCGAGGCCGCGCAAAAGGAACTCGAGCAGGCCACCTGGCACGACTATGACGCGCTCCAGCGCCTCGCCGCCGGCAACACGGACCCGGAGGTCATCGCCCGTCTTGGCCCCCGGCTGGACCTGCTTGGGGCCCAGGCCGCACTGAATCCGCCTCCCCTTTCGCTGCACGTCACCAACGCCACCCTCGCGCAGGTTGCCCAAGCGCTGGAAGCGACGCCCGAGTTTCGCATCCTGGCCCTGCAGCAGGACATTCCCTCCCGCACCATGACCGCCAACATCGCCGACCGCTCACTGTGGCAAATCCTCGATCAGGTCAACGCCCAAATCCCCTTGCGCCTCGGCAACCGCGATCGCCAATTGGCCTTGGTCGCCGCTACGTCGCCCCTGCGGCAATTGACAATGACCGAATATTCCGGCGTGGCGGCATTTCCCAGCATGGTTGAAATATTCAAAGGCGCTGGTATTCAACGGCCGCCAGAGCAAGTCCAGTACCTGAATTTTTTTCAATTGAGTTATGCCGTCTGCGTCGATCGGCGCATCCCGCTGGCCACCATGCCGACGATGGAAATCCGCTCCGCCGTGGACAACCACGGCAATGAGCTGATCGACCAAAAACGTCTGGGACCAAGGAGCGCCCCCCACGAGAACCCTCTCCCGTTCATCTATTACAACGCAGCGGACCTGCTGCCGCTCGCGGACATGGGCGACACCCTGGTGAACGTCAAAGGGCAGGTGACACTGATCGTGGAATCAGGTTACGTCGAGCGCGATTTTGCAAAAGAACTGCCGGTCAATACGCCCATTCCGTTGGGTTCCGCCACGTTAATCCTGACGCAATTTTCAGTCACCGACTCGCCGGTCCCGGCACTGGGCGCCACCGTCCAGGTCGTTATGTCCTGGCAACCCCCACCGCCCCCACCGGGTACACGGCTTGGTGCCGAAGGTGGTTCGGGAACCCGGTTACCCCCGCCCAATCCCACGCTGGCCATTTTTGACGCCCAGGGCCATCTTCTGGGCAAGCAGGTCGCCCCCATCGGACAGGGCTCTGAAATTCGGCTGATGGTCCCCAAGGTGGCCGATTCCGCCCCGCTGAAGTTCCGGCTCTCCATGCCTACCAGGAGCCATGCCTTCACGATTCCTTTCACGTTTCATGACCTTCCCCTGCCCAAGTGAGAAACCGGCAGATCAGTGGGCCTCACGTCCTCGTCCGCACAATCAAATTTCCCCTCCGTCTTGCCGCGCCAAACAACATGGTGTACACGTCGTCCGGCAGTCTCGCGACGCCGCAAATTATTCGGCACCCATTTGCGAAGCGCCATATTAAAGCCAAATATTATTTGACTTTCCATGGACTGGGGGTACTTTACGGCAGTTCATATTTTTGAACAGTCTTTCAGGATCATGGGTAAAAATGATTCGCAAAGGAGCGGTGAAAATGGATCGTAAGTCCGTGGGCCAGGTCTTGGGCTTGGCGGTTGGCATGTGTACACTACTGGGCTGGACGGGCCTTAGCTCGGCAGTCACCATCGAGACGGTGCCGGTGGGCAATGCGGGCAACGTTGCGGATACCGCCGCCCATAGCGGTAATGCCGCCGGCCAGGGGGCGGTGGACTACTCCTACAATATCGGCAAGTATGAAGTGACGGTGGGGCAGTACACGGAGTTTCTGAACGCCAAAGCAACCCTCACCGACCCTTACGCGCTGTACAACACGAAGATGGCCGACATCACCACTTATTTGGTGATGGGCTGTAACATTCAACGGAGCGGGAATGGAACCGTGGGCAATCCCTACAGCTACACGGTGGGGAACGGGAATCCGACCGATATCGTCAACTGGGCCAATCGGCCCGTGAACTACGTGTCCTGGTATGACACGCTGCGCTTCGCCAACTGGCTGACCAACGGCCAGGGCGGCGGCGACACGGAAGCGGGCAGCTATCGGATCACCGGCGGCGGCGCCAATTCCGGGACCGTTACCCTGCCCACGGCGGCGGAGCGCAAGACTTTGGCCGCGGGGACGACGCTGAAGTGGTTTTTGACCAGCGAAGATGAGTGGTATAAGGCGGCGTACTACAAGGGTGGCGGCCTCACCGCCGGGTACTATCTTTATCCCACGAGCAGCGATACGGCCCCGGGCACGGACCTGGCCGACCCCAGCCCCGGCGACAACGCCAACTACTACACTTACTCTTATTTGCTCGACAGTCCGTACTACCGGACGGAGGTGGGCACGTTCCAGAATTCCGCCAGCCCCTCCGGCACCTTTGATCAGGGCGGTAATGTTTATGAGTGGAACGAGGCGGTGATATCGGAATCTCTGCGCGGCATGCGCGGGGGTTGGTTCGGCCGGGAGGTCGACTTACTCCGCTCCTCCGACCGCCACTCCGCCTCCGCGACCAATGAGGACTACGGCAGCATCGGGTTCCGGGTCTCCGCTGTCGCCGTGCCGGAGCCGGCATCGGCGCTCGTCGTGCTGGTGGGGTTGATCGGACTGACCGCCCAAAGAAGGCGCAGGAGATAACCCGGGCTTCGCCCGGAGCGCCGGAATCAGCCCGCATCAGCGGTGGGAAATCAGATTCTTGCGCCATTTCCGCAGCATCCGACTCACGGCCATCGCCACCAGCATGCCTGCGGTAATCAAGGAAGCTCATGAAGCCGCACGGCGCGGCGAGTCGCAACCAAATTGAACCACGACGGCACGACGGAGGATTTGAGCTTTCAGATATAAGGGGGCAAGAATTTTACCGCAGCATCATCTGGTCGCTCCCTTACGGTCGCGGCTCCGATAGAGGCAATACTTGGTCGCTCCCTGACGGTCGCGTCTCGGATTTCCGCCACGCGCGGCGCCCGCGTCACGGTTTGCGGAGGACCACGATATCCTGGTGGTTGGTCGCCCCGGCTTCGAGGTAATCGAGCACCGAGAAATACTTGCCGAACTCCCGCCGGGTGTACTCCGGGGACTGGAAGGTTCCGCGGTAGTAGCCCTTGGGGGCGATGCCATCGAGGGTGGGGTCCTTATGGGAATCCACGATGCCCTCCGGGGGAAATGCGGCCGCGAGGTTTCCGTTGGCGAACTGATACGCCATGGCCCCGTGGGTGGTGGCGAGGAAGAGGCCCCCGGGGGCCAGGAGGCGGCGCATCTCGGCGAGCCAGGCGTGCTGGACCTGGCGGGTGAGATGGGTGAAGACGGAAAAGGAGGTGATCAGGTCGAAATGGCCGTCGGCATAGGGCGCCGGGGGCATGGGGTCCAGCACGGAGAATGTTCCCCCCGGCAGATGGGCCTGGGCCCAGGCGATGGCGTCGGCGTCGATGTCGCAGCCGGAGTATTCGGGGCCGTCCGCGGCGGCCAGGAAGTACATGCCCATGCGTCCGCAGCCGCAGCCCCAGTCGAGCATGCGGCGGAGCCGGGAGAGGTCGCCATGACGGGCCAGCGGTTCGAGGAAATCGCCGAAGCTTTTCAGCCCGCCGACCTTGAAATTATGCGCATCCTTCTGATGGGCGACGCGATACATGTTGGCGATCGGCGCGCTGGGGAAGTCATCGACGTCGCGGCGCACGAGCTGGGACATGCGGCCGCGTTTGCCGATGCTGGGAGCCGACACAGCCGACGGGGACGTCGGCACCACTGCACACGCCGACGGGGACGTCGGCACCACTGCACACGCCGACGGGGGCGGCGGCACCACGGCGCCGACGGGGGCGGCGGCACCACTATGGCGGCAGACCAGGTCGAGGCGCGTCGTGTCGTGCGTTTGGTCAGGGGTCAAGGGAAGCTCGAAGTCAAAGCCCACCGACTCGGCATAGGGGAGCCAGGGGAACGCCTGTTTGACGTCCGGCCGCGCCACCATCGGGCAGGTAAACACATGCCGGCCCGCATGATGCACCTCGATCTGGTCGATGGGTTCGCCGGGCAGGGCCATCCAACCCTTCACCCGCACGCCCTGGGCCGAGGGATGCAGCTCATCCATATGCCCGCGCACCTGGGGCAAATCCCGGAAGGGCACATCCCGCACGGGCAAATCCGACAGCCTGTACAACTTCCGCATGCATGCTCCTTGGATGGGGGAAAACCTCCCGGCGGGCGGCCAGCGGCGTTATATACGTCACGGGCGGCTTGTGGCAAGCCTGGGGCCGCATTCCTGGAGCGTCTGCGCGAGGAGACCGGGATTGTTGGGAACAGGATTGTTGGGAACAGGGCCTCACGTGCGCGACCCTCGCTTACGCTACGGGTTCCGTTTTGCCGTCCGGGGGTACTGGCATGGCCAAGCGCGGGCAAATGCGGTAATCTCGCCGGGATGACGAGCAGCGGAAGCACTATGGCCCAACCCCCAGCACCCCGGAAGCGCGTGCAGAAACTCCTCTGGACGCTCCTCAAGCTGGCCATCGCCATTGTGGCCATCTGGTTTGTCACGCGCGGCGTCACGTGGGACGATCTCCGCGCGCTGGCCGTACATGCCGGCGGCAAGTGGTATCTGATGCTGGCGGCGTGGGCGATGCTGGGGATACCGTTCGTGGTGACGGCGATCCGGTGGCGGAATTTGATGCGGCCGCAGGGGATCGAGATGCCGCTGGGCAAGTGTTTGCAGCTCACGTTTGTGGGACAGTTTTACTCGATCATTTTGCCGGGGATCACGGGCGGGGATTTGGTGAAGATCATCTATGCGGCGCGGCTGACGGGGTCGAAGACCAAATCATTCATCACGATCATCCTGGACCGGGTGATCGGGCTGGTGGCGCTGATGGTGATCGCGGGGGTCTCGGCGGGGGTGCAATTGCTGGTGAACCGGCGGGCCGGCGTGGCCCCGGACAATACGCTCAAGAATGTTTTCATCATGATCCTGGCACTGCTGCTGGCGCTGGCGGCGGGGGCGGCGATTTACTTCTCGCGGCGGCTGCGACGGATCGCGGGCATCGAGTGGTTTGTGGAGCACCTGGGGTCGGCCGCGCAAGATGCCGCCGAGGGGCGGGCGAAGCTGGAGCGGCTGTTTCGCGTCACCAACGGCGTGGTGCTGGCGGGCGCGCTGGGGGGCGCCGGGACGCTGGCGCTGCTGCGGTTTGCCACACGCTCGGCGTGGGCGCAGCAGAATCCGTGGCTGGTCTTCGGAGGCATGGGCGTGCTGGGGGCGGCGGCGCTGGCGGCCATTGGCGGGCTGGTGTGCCACGGGATGCTGGTGGACCGGGTGCGGCCGGTGATGGGCCGGGTGGTGGCGGGGATTGTGGGCGTGGACGAGACGCTGCACGTGTACCGCGGGCATTTTGGCCTGCTGTTCTGGGCGTTTGTGATTTCGGTGATTTCGCAGATGACGCTGCCGGTGTCGGCGTGGCTCAGCGGCAGCGCCCTGGGGATGAACGCCCCGGTGACGCACTACATGGCGTACGTGCCGCTGGCGGTGCTGGCGGCGAGCCTGCCGATCTCGCTGCCGCAGGGGATCGGGTTTCTGGAGTACGTGCTGGACCACTTTTTTGTGGGGCGGGGGACGGCGACAGCGAGCCAGGCCTTTGCGCTGACGCAGGCGGTGCGGTTTTTGCCGCTGCTGTGGAATCTGTGCGGGGCGTATTGGGTGGTGACGGGGAAGTATTCGCGGAAGGGGGAGGGATTGAATCATTGAGTCATTGAACCATTGAATCATTGAAATTAAATGACTCAATGATTCAATCATTCAATGATTCAATACTCTCACGCAGGCTGGGCTTTTTCCTGGAGGATGGGGAGGCGTTCGCGCACTTCGGCGGCGAAGCGGGTGTTGGGGAATTCCTCGATGATCGAGCGGCCGATGCGCAGGGCCTCCAGCCAGCTCTTGTCGTGGACGTGGAGGGCGAACTGCACGCCGAGTTGCTGGAGTTTTTTGCGGAAGACGTCGCGGGCGCTTTCCTTGAAGGCCTCGGCTTCCGCGGAGGACAGATACGGGTCCAGCTCGCGGAGCAGCTCCAGCGAAAGGTCCACGTCATCCTTGGCGACGGCCTCCTTCCAGCGCTTGAGCAGTTCGCGCTTGTGGCCGTCGCGGGCGACGGCGATTTTTTCGGGGAGCCGGCGCGATTCGGGATGCGTCGGGAAGAGCCGCAGCAGGCGGTCGCATTCGCGGTTGGCGTCGGTCCATTCGCGGCGGGTCAGGAGCAGCTCCACATGCTCGACGGTGTCGGCGATGCGCAGATCGATGGCGGCGCGCGAGCCGGTGTTGATCTGCTCGCGCAGCTTGTCGGCCTCGAGGGCGTAGCCGAAGCGGCGCTCCATTTCGTTGACGAGCATGGTGGCGGCCTCGAAATCGCCGCGGCCGAGGTCCTCGCGGATGGCCGTCCGCAGCGCTTCGAGATCCTTGGCGCGGTAGGCCACCTGCTTGGCGGCGTCGGAGAGGGTGGCGATGTCGCGCAACTGCTCGATGGCCTTGGACTGGGCTTCCAGCGCGCCGATCAACTGGTCGCGGTGATACCGTTCGTCGTGGGCCCGCCGGATCAGGATCGCGACGATCTGCATCATCCCCCAAGGCAGGCAGGCGATCAGCACGCCCAAGGCGCACAACACCAGGGGACCGTTGGCCTGGGCCAGGCCGGAAATCCAGTTCTCGCCCGACTGCTGGGCGGTTTTATAGGCGGCGGCCACGGTGAGGGCGGTTCCGGCGATCAGCACAAAAACGCCCATGAGGCTGATGGTCCGGAGAACCGAGCGGGACCGGGAGGCCATTTTTTCGATATCGAGCATGAACGCACTCCTGAGAAACCCGCGGCAAGATCGGCGGGGAGGGGATGATCCATTTCAGTGTAGGATTCAATTCTGCGGCACGCCAGGGGATACGTCAATGAGAACCACGCAGCCAGCAGCGTAACGGTTCGCCGCGGGGAAGGTAAGAGGGTCGCGGCCGCCGCCCAAGTTCCCCCCCTGGCCGGCCGATAATGCCCACATGCCACAACTCACTGGAATGGAACTTCTGCTGATCGCCCTCGGGGGAGCGATCATGTTTTACGTGATGCTCAAGGCCATCGGGCAGAGCGCCATGGCGGTCGCCGATGAGGAGATCACGCAGCGCCGGGCGCAGGTCGCCCGGCGGAAGGAAGAGGATGCCGCGGCGGAGGCGGCGGGGCGGGCGGCGGCCTTGGAGCCGCTGGAAGTCAACCCCGATGGAAGCATCGTCGAACCCATCCTGGCGACGGTGGAAGAACAGTCCTGACAACAACTTGCGCCTCCAGCGCCGCGCCGCGCTCGCAGCCATGCAAACCCTGTGGTATAGTGGCGGCCGCTTCGTCAAGGATGATCCTCGGCCAAGCGAAAAGACACCCTCCGGCGGCGCGTAAGTGCTGGCGCCGGCAAAATTTGTGGGCTGCGCTTTTCGCGAACGCCGATACACAGGTTGTTCGTCATGGTTGACAAAAAACTCCCTCTTGGGAAGAAACCTGTGAGTCAGAAGCGCGTCGCAGTCGTGTTGGCCTCCCTGGTCGGTACCATGACCGTCAGCGCCTCTGTGCTCCTGCTCATGGAGGGCGGGGCCTTGGGCACGGCCATGCCGGGGTGGGCGATCAATCAGCCAAATGTCGCCGCGATGGTGGATTCGGGCGGACCATTGCGTCCGCAGGGTTGGAACTTTATCATTATCTATGAATCGACGGATCTGGCCGCGCGGGCGGACAGTCTGACCGATGGCCGTTTAGCAGGAGATTCCTTTCCCACAACCGTGCGGCCCAAGGCGAACTTCCATTTTGTGATTGACAGTGCCCAGAGCGGCACCATGGATGGCAAGCTGGAGACCGGCGCGAGTTGGAAAAATCAGGAGCTGGGCGCCTACGCTGGTTGGCCGGATTCTCGCTCTCATCCCTTTTCCCTTTATAAAGACGCGGTCGGAATCTGCTTTGCCGGAGACCTTAACCGCAGCCCCGTCAGCGCAGCGCAGCAACAGACCCTGATCCACCTTGTGCAAGTCCTGCAACAGCGCACCCATATCCCACCGGAACAGATTTACTTCCAGTGGGAACTGGAAGGCACCCCCACCGCGGCCCAGCAGGGATTTGCCCGGCAAATCCGCGCCGGGCTGTAAGCCTTCCCCCATGGCCCACCCGTTTTGCCCCCCGCCCGGGGCGATCCTACAATCACCCAAGCGTTCGCTTAAGCCGCGCCGCTCCCGGTTCGATGCTAGTTCGTGCCTCTGGCGCGCCGGCGTCGAACCAAGTGGAAACCGACCCTTTGTTCGGCGCAGCGGCAACTCCCTTATGGGTTGCCCGCCTGTGCCCGCCAGGGCGATTTCTTCCTTCAGGGAGGCCGTTTTTCTCGGAACCACTGCCCTCCGGAAACGCGGTATGTTAAAGTGTGCGTGGTGTCAAAGGGTGCACCGTGATCGCGAACCAGGCAACCATGGACCATTTGCCAGAACTTGAAGACTATGAAATCATCTCCTGCCTCGGTTATGGGGCTCGGAGCACGATTTACGCCGTCTCTGAAAAGAAGACCGGGCAGGTCTACGCGCTCAAACGCGTCCTCCGCAAAGGCCCCGAGGACGACCGCTTCCTCGAACAGGCCGAGACCGAATACTCCATCGCCTCCCAGTTCGACCACCCCGTCCTGCGGCGCTGCATCCGCATGATCCGCAAACGCCGCCTCCTGAAAGTCAATGAACTCCTCCTGCTCATGGAACTCGTCGATGGCACCTCGCTGGACGTCCACCGCCCCGGCAACATTGTGACCCTTATCCAGGTCTTCCTCCAGGTCGCCAGCGGCCTGGGGGCGATGCACCGCCTGGGCTACGTCCATGCCGACATCAAGCCCAACAATATTCTCGTCAACGAAAATCTGACGGTGAAAATCATCGACTTTGGCCAGTCCTGCACCATCGGCACGATCAAGCAGCGCATCCAGGGCACCCCGGATTACATCGCCCCCGAGCAGGTGGGCCGCGGACCCCTCACCGCCGCCACCGACGTGTTCAACTTCGGCGCGACCATGTACTGGTGCGTGACGGATCACCACATCCCCACGCTGATCCCCAAGAAAAAAGCCGATGGCGAGCGCGAAAAGCCCCGCGAGTTCAGGCCCCCCCATGAGATCAATCCGCGCATCTCCATGCCGCTGTCGCGGCTGATCGTGGATTGCGTGCAGAACCGCCCGTCGCACCGGCCGCCGGATTTCAACACGGTGATCCCGCGGCTGGAATTGGCGCTGGCCGTGACCCGGGCGGATATCTCGGCGAATGACGCGCGCGAGGACCTGGCACCGGCACTGCCCGAAAGCCAGGACGCGACGAAGGACGATTCACTGTAAAGGTGGGGCCGCGATACGGGGGGGCGCTTCAGCGATACCATTTTTCCGGATGATCGGCATGATCCCGCGCCAGGTGTACGTAGTGCGCGCCATTCTCCCGGATGAAATCCAGTTCCGCCGGCCGGATCGCCCGCACCACCTTGGCCGGTATCCCCATGGCCACCTGTCCGTTGGGCACGATCGTGCCCGGGCTGAGGACCGCGCCGGCGGCAATCACGCAGTCATCGCCGATCACGCAGTCGCCCAGCAGCACGGCTTTCATGCCGATGAGCGTGCGGTGGCCGACCTTCGAGCAGTGGACGACGGCCCCGTGGCCGATGGTCACGTCGTCGCCGATCTCCAGGGGCTTGCCGGCGTCGCAGTGGAGGACGCAGTGCTCCTGGATATTGGTGCGGCAGCCGATGCGGATGGGCGCCACATCGCCGCGGGCGACGGTCTGGAACCAGAACGAGGCGTCTTCGCCGATGGTCACATCGCCGCAGATGACGGCATCGGTGGCCTGAAAATGCTGATCGACGCGCTGCATACGGGCGTTGGAACGGTAGTTGGACATGGGGATAGAGTAGCGGGGCGCGGAGGAAGGGTCCAGTCGCAATGGACCACGGAGCAATGGACCACGGACCGCGCACTTTTTTGTAAGGGTCTGCGCGGGTGGCCTATGGGTGCTGGATTATCATTTTTTGGCGGCGTTCTTCTGCAACTCCGTCGCCAGCCGCTGGAATTCGGCGTAGGCACTCTTGGAACTGTCTGAATGCCCCATATCTTGCAGGATATTGAAGGAGATGTATTCCTTTCCGGCGATGGCATTGAGTGCTTGCACGGCGTAACGGCGATATCCGTCCATGCCCATCCGATTGTTTTCCTGCGTGAAAAGAGTCTCGTTGCGCGGGTCGTTGATGAGGCTGACCAGCGCGACGAGTTTTTGGGGTGTGTGGGGTGCTTCGCCCAAGGCGCGGATGATCCCGATGCGAGCGTCAGAGGTCTCACCCAACACGGTCCGGTCTGACTGGAATAGTTTCTCCAGTACGGGCCATTGAACTTCCAAGTTGCTCCGCACCATCTCCCGCGCAATCTCATCCCGCGCAAAACCGTCCCGGGCCAGCGTCATGGCACGACGGAGATAGCCTTCACGCGTGTCCGGATCATCCAGTTTGTCTGCGCCAGCGACCGGCAGCAGCCGCGATACATACACCGGCATGAATCGCATGCCGCCCGCATCCCGCTCCAGTATCGCCCGCACCCGCGACAAATCCTCCTTCACCAGCAATTCCCCCGCCAGCCGCGCCAGCCGATACAAAAGTAGCCGCCGCATCTCCGGCGTATCGGCGACATCCGGCCATAGATTCTTACCCTCAAACAATTCCAGCACCCGCTCACGGCTGATCCGCAGTTTGATCCCATCTGGAATCAGCGAATTGACCGGCCCCTCCACGGGCATTTCACCCATACCCTGTTGCGTCATCAGAAAAATCTTGGCCTCCGCCTCCGGCGATAGCTCGCGCAGTTCCTTGATGGCGGCCTTGCCCACCGCCACTTGAGGATCCGCGATGGCCTGCGGCAAACGCTGACGGAACTCAGTAAGACCTTCGCCGGGGTTGCGGTAAAGGATGGTGTCGGATTCGCGGTTCAAGCGCTGCTGCCAGTACCACAAGGATTCTTTTCCGAGGTTGTTGGTTTTCCACCACTGGGCGAAGGTCGTATCACGCGGGTCTTTGCCATCAAAGCGATGGCCGGTCATCAGACGCAGCGCTTCCTGGGCGTAGATGCTGACTTTCCGCTCGCTCCAGTTCCGCGTGGCCACCAGTCCATCCGACGGGCTGCCCCATCCCCCCGAGCCCATGGGTGAAGTATGGCCGAGTACCGGCGTGCCCTGGGCTTGATCATCGAGCTGTTTACTGATGAGGCCAACATCGTCCGGCAGATCAAGCGCGGCGAGTGCCTCAATCGCCAGGCTCCGAATCCCAGCATCCTGGTCGGCCAGTAGCGCACGCAGGGCGGGGGCGTCTGCCGCCGTCGGCCAACTTTCGGGGGTAGTTGTGGGACCACTTTGTCTGTTGGCATATGCCGCGGACCACGGCCGAATCACCCAGTAGGCCGCGACCTCCGCCTCATGCGGAAAACCCTTGGTAAGCGGCCCGGCACCATCAGCCTCAACATCGTTGTGGAGACCCATGACTTTCAGGATGTCCGGAGGAAGCCCTCCGGCCTGGGCCATCAGCTTCTTGGACTCTGCAACCGCGTTGGCCAAACGTTCGCGCACGGAAAGAGTAGCGGGCGCTGTCGCGGGTGCTTGGGCATAGGCGGCCGGCATCGCCAACATGGACATTAAAACAGAAATAAAAACGCGGGGTCTGGCCAAGCGCATGCAGGCTCCTGTGCGCGGATAAACTATTATACTTCCGTTTTGGACGCATGAAACTCGGAACGGTTCCATTTATTTTCCGAATTTTGGGGGAATTTGGGGAACTTATGGTGAGCCGGTGCGTCCAAGTGTATCAAGGCGAGGGCTTCGCCTCTGGTTTCATTGGAGAAATCGCATGAAATTTGGCTTTCGTTGCGCCTTTTTGCTGTGTGCGTTCGCGGCGGCGGCATTGGCGGCGGATACCAAACCCGCCGCCGAGTCAAAATCTGTCACCGTCAAGGGATTTTGGGAGGGGCTGGCGAAATATGAGCTTCGTACACTGGTGCCGGCGAGTGGCGCGATAACGGACCAAACGGCCTTCGATGCGCTGTGGAAAGCCTGGGGCACCGGCAGGACGTCCGCAACGGACCAGCCAGCCGCGCCGACGGTCGATTTTGAGAAGGATTTGGTCGTGGTTGTGCTGGGAGGGACGCCTGGCAATCGTGGTGAACGGGTGCGGGTTGTGGATTCGGTGACTCTGGATGAGAAGGGTGATCTTCAGGTGGCGACCAACGGAGATGCCATCGGTGGGACGGGGTTCGGCTATGGGTTCGTCCAAGTGCCCAAGGAAGGGATCAAGTCGATTGGGGGCAAGGCGCTGGTTGCCGCTGCTGGGCAAAAGGTGGCCGCATCTGCCACTGCGCCCGCGAAGGAAGAAATTGTGAAGACGGGCCTATTGAAAGTGAAGCAGACTTGGGTAGGGGTGATGCCAGCGGCAATGGAGACGCTGGTTGGAGCGGTCAGTGGAGCGGCGCGCGCGGCAGACCATGTGATTGTGGATGATGAGCGGCTGGCGCTCATTTGGAAGAGGTGGGGCATGGCGGGGGATATGCCGGCGGTGGATTTTGCGAAGGAGATGCTGCTGATTAGTTGTTCAAAGGGTCCGAATAAGCCGGGGGATGTGAAGCTGGATGAGAAGGGGGACGTGTCGATTGTGGGCAATGACCTCCACCTGATTGGTACGCCCGCGATGGAGATTAAGATGGGAGATCCGGGGTGGGGGTATGCACTTTTGCTGGTGGATCGGGCAGGGATCAAGAGTGTGGACGGGCTGGTGATTAAATTTCCGGCGGCACCAGTGACCGCGACTGGTCCCAAAGCGGCGGTGGCCACCATCGGCGCAAAAACTCTCTCGTTTAAACTGGCTGTGTCTGGATCGACAAATTCGCCGGTGCGCAAATCCGAAACACTGGAAGTTTCAGCGCAAGAAGTTACCTATAAAACGCAGGGAACGCCCATGAAATCATATGTATTCTATGCCATGCGAAATCCCGTTGCGCTGACAAATGTCATTGTTCCACCCGCAGATTTTTATATTGCTGCAAGCTCTGACATGATTGCCGTCTCGTCACTTTTCGGATCCATATCATTGTCTAAAAGTTACAGCGCAGTGCCCGAGTCCACTGGTGACATAAAAAAGACCATAGGGCAGTTCTCCGATCTGCTTGACGACAAAACGATTGAATCTAAAACAAATAACAAGGCGTCGGTCTCTTTAAAAGCGGCGGCGAATTACGAGTTTTTTACAGCTAACTCGGCGGGAGGATCACAACTTGCAAGCGCTACAATTTCAGGGTTTGACGTTACCGATGATGTTTTACGCTTGGATTTGCTTAGCCCGGGCGGAAAATTCAAAGGCAGCTTTTGGATTGATCTAAAGGCCAGCAAGGTTCTACGTTCCATGATTGACGGCCAGGAAATGGACATAACAGGCAACAAAGGCTTCGCGGTTCCAGCGACCGCGACTGCGCCCGCCACGCCGAAGGCCACGGGAGGGGGATACTGAAGCCGACTTGGATGGGAGTGGCGCGGGATACGGCGTTGCAGAAGTCAGCCGTTGGGCCGGGGATTTTGGATAAGGAAGGGCGGGCCACGGCCTACTGACCCAGCAAAAAATACAGCGCCGTATAAACCTTGGGATCGACGAGGCGGCCCTGCGCTTGCTGGTCGCGCAGGAACGCGGGCACCTGGTCGAGGGGGATTTCGTGGACTGCAATTTGTTCGTCGCCGTCCGGCTCGGGCAGGCCCGCCTTGGTGATGCCCACGGCGCGGGCGAAAATCATGCATTCGGAAGTCAGGCCCTGGGAGGTGGGGCCGCTGGTGAGCCACTCCATGCCGGTGGCGGCATAGCCGGTCTCTTCGCGCAATTCGCGGATGGCGGCGGTCTTCCAGGATTCGCCGGCCTGGGCGTCGCCGACGAGGCCGGCGGGGATTTCTACGCACACCTTGCCCACCGGGATGCGGAACTGGGTGATGAGGATCATCCGGCGGTCGGCGGTCAACGCCACGATGCCCACCGGGGAGGGGTTATTGACGCGTTGGACGAACTCCCAGGTGCCCAGGGAGACGAATTCGAGGAATTTGCCGCGATACAGGCTGCGAAGATCACTCATGAACGCCTCAACTGACCACTGACAACGGACCACGGATCACGGACCACTCAGAATTTCGTCTTCACGCCCATGGCGCGCATGATGCACCACTTCTTGCGCGATTCATAGATCGCGAACACGCCGCCCGCCGCGCACACTCCAGTGACAATCCACAGCCACCAGACATGCAGCCACAGGGCCAGTCCGATGGTCAGCGCGGCCACCACCAGGTTCATGATGCCCCAGATCAGGCGATAGCGGGCGCCGCGGGCGTCGATATTGCATTCCATCATGGACCTCATCGGTTGGCGGTGTACTCGGACGCGCCCCGGCGCGCCCCGGCGGGAACTTCGCCGTCAATCATATGCGGAAATGCTTGTTCAGCGAGCGCGGGAAGGGTATTTTGCGGAAAGCAGCGCCGGCGCGCGGTTTACGCGCAGGTATGACTTGTCTGACTTGGAGCTTGAGTGTCCCAGCCCCCCGCATCATCCAATTCCCAGAGGACGCCAATATTGCACCTGGGTCATCCCGAGTCGCACATTCCGCTGTTTGATCCGCCGGATGCGCCCTCGCCCGAAACGCCCCACAAGTGGCTGCCCGTGGTGGTGGTGCTGGGCGTGGTGCTGGCGTTTGGCGGGCAGTGGTGCGAGGGCTTGGGGCAGACGGCCCGGACACCCGACGTGGGGCTGCCGTGGGTGCTGCCCTTTGTGCTGCTGCTGGCGGGCATTGCGACCATGCCGTTCCTCGCCCGGCACTTTTGGGAGAAGCACTATCATCACGCGGCGCTGGCCCTGGGGGCGGTGGTGACGGGGTATTACCTGCTCCGCGGCGACGGGCGCTCCATGGCGCGCTCCTTCGGCGATTACATCTCCTTCATCTTCCTGCTGGGGTCGCTCTTCACCGTTTCCGGCGGCATCCTCATCCGCGTGCGCCGCAAGGCCACCCCCGGCGTCAACACGCTGCTGCTGCTGACGGGAGCGATTTTGGCCAATGTCTTTGGCACCACCGGGGCGGCCATGCTGCTCATCCGGCCCTATCTGCGGATCAACAAGGGGCACATCCGGCCGTTTCACGTGGTCTTTTTCATTTTCCTGGTGGCCAACGTGGGCGGGTCGCTCACGCCCATCGGCGATCCGCCGCTGTTCCTGGGGTATCTCAAGGGCGTCCCGTTCTGGTGGGTGGCCGAGCATTGCTGGCCCATGTGGTGCGTGGCGGTGGGGGTCTTGCTGGCGGTGTTTTTCGTACTCGATACCCGGGCGCAAAACAAAGAGGCGCGGGCGCCGCATGACCATGCGGACTTGGGGCCGGCGGTGTCGCTGTTTGGGACGGCCAATCTGCTGCTGGTGTTTGCGATCCTCGCGGGGGTGCTGCTGCATGATGATTTCAACGCCTGGTGGAGCGGCCTGCATGTGCCGGGGCTGAGGCATCTGCCCCTGCGGGAGTTGATCATGACCGGGGCGGTGGTGGTGTCGCTGGGGAAAACGCCCCCGCGGATTCACGTGGAAAACGTGTTTAATTTCGCGCCCATCCGCGAGGTGGCGCTGCTGTTTGTCGGCATCTTCGCGACCATGGTGCCGGCGCTCAATTACCTGTCCTATCACGCCCACGATCCGGCCATCGAAAGCGCGCTCCACACGCCGGGGCAATTTTATTATTCCTCCGGCGCGCTCTCGTCCGTGCTGGACAATGCTCCGACCTATGTGACGTTTCTGGAGACCGAACTGGGAAAACTCGACCCGGACGAGGTGGCGTTTGTGCGCGCAGTCATCAAAACGCCGGGAAAGGAGCGCCCGACCCCCGGGGATGTGGCGGCCTTTGCGGACAAGTTCCCCGAGCGCTTCAAGGACGCTCCGGCGCGGGAGGCGTTTGCGGCGGCCATGAACGGTGTGTGCGACACGCTGATCCGCTATCACCAGGACAAGGTGTCCGCGGGCAACCTGAGCGCAGACCAGATCAAGATCGGCATGTTGCTGGGGGATGAAAAACTCAACTGGTACATTGTGGCGATCTCGCTGGGGTCGGTCTTCTTCGGGGCCATGACGTACATCGGCAACGGCCCGAATTTCATGGTCAAGTCGATCGCGGAGAATGCGGGGGTGAAGTGCCCGTCGTTCTTCGGGTACATACTGGCGTATTCACTGCCGATCTTGCTGCCGGTGCTGGTGCTGGTGTGGGCGCTGTTTCTGCGTCCCCATGCGGGGGTCTGACAATAGGGATAGCGCGCCCCTAAGAGCCGCGATCTCGCGCCCATCCAGCCCGGGATTGCAATCCCTGGGCCTACGCGCTCAATCCTGCGTGGCGCGGGTTTCAGTCGGATTCTGGATTACGCATTATCCGGCACGAAATACTTCATCCGGCGCACGCCGTCGGAAGAATCCGTTTGCACCTGCTTGGATTCCACGAGCGGCTTGATGAAGATGCTGATCGCCACGCCTTCGAGCTCGGGGAATTCCTTGGTCAGCTCGCCGGCGGAGAACTTCTGGCCGCGGTGGCCTTCCATCCAGCGCGACACGCGTTCCCGGATTTCCTCGAGGTTGCGGCGTTCGCGTTTTTCCCGCGACGGCGCCGGGTGGCCCGTGATCGCTTCCATCGTTTTGTCGATCTGCGCGAGCTGGTGATTGAGCTCGTCGATGCGGTCCATCAATGTGGCCTTGGCGGACTTGAGCATCTCAAGCTGGGCCATCTTCTTATCCATGGCTTCGCGGTCGATCTGCTTGATGGTGTCCAAGGCCTGCTTGGCCAGGGCATTGTCGGGCGATGAAGCCGGCGCGGTTTTGACTTTCTTGGGGGGCATGACGGTTCTCCTGTAAACATGGGACGCGAATGTTATAGCGGGGAATGGACATAACAGCAATAGCATGTCATGTGGTTATGTTATTTATGGAGAGATTCCACATCACTGTACAAATACGCATAAAAACCTCCTATGCAGAACATAAGCGGGGGCGCTCATACGCTTATTTGTACTGCGGTCGCCGGAGATATCATCAACGCCGCGGTGGGACACGCCTGCACACACGCATCGGCGGAGCGTTGCAGGGCGGTGGCCAGGTCCACGCCCAACGCCGGCCCCAGGTGTACCGCGAACCCCCGCCCGATCCACGCCAGGCCGTACGGTTCCCCCGCTTCTTGGGCGATCGCCACGCACTGGCCGCACGCGATGCACTTGCCATTGTCCAGCGTAATCCTCCGCCCATCGAGCAAAGTCCCGGCCATCACCGCCATGTGCGGCCGCCGATCCCCCCGATACCCCAGCGGATTGGCCCCCAACCCCGCGGCAACCTCCCGCAACGCACAGTCATCCTGCTTGGGACACCCGCACCGCAAACACCGGTCCGCCTGCTGCACCGCCCACCCCCCCCGCCCCACCCACCACCGGCGCATCCACCCGCGCCTCGCAGCACACCTCCGCCGCCTTGGCCGCCAGTTCCTCCGCGCTGGGCGCCGGCCCCGCGCAATTCCAGTCCGGCGCCCGCTTGAGCGCCGCCCCACCCGCCAGATACGCACACACCGCCCGGGCCGCGAAGTGCCCGTCCCCCACCGCCTGCACGGCATGTTTGCCCCCGCCTCCCGCCGCCGCGCCGGTGGCGAACATCCCCGCCGTGCCCGTCTTGGCTGTTTGCCGATCCGTCTTCACGAGCGCCTTCTCCCCGCCGGCGATGAGCACCGCATCAAATTGCTCCCGCATCCGCCCCGCGTCCGCCTCGCGTCCCAGCTCAAACCGCACCCCCACCGCCCGTATCTGTTCGACCTCCGCCGCGATCACCCCCCGCGGCAGTTCCTCCGCCGTCGTCCTGGTCAGCAGCGATCCCCCCGCTTCCGCACGCCGGTCAAACACCGTTCAGGCATGCCCCGCCCGCGCGAGGTAATATGCCGCCGAAAGCCCCGCCGGCCCCGCGCCGATCACCGCCACGCGCTTGCCACTCGCCGGCATCACCTCTGGCCGATACGGCGCACCCGACGCCAAATCCCGATCCGCCGCCTCGCGCTTCAGCCGGCAGATCGACACCGGCGCATCATGGTTCTTCCGCCTACACCCCTTCTCGCACAGCTCCGGGCAAATCCGCCCCAGCACCGCCGGCAAAGGAATATCCTCCTTGATCGTCGCAATCGCCCCCGCCCAATCCTCACCCGCAATCTGATCCAGCATCCGGTCAATATGCATATGCGCCGGACACACCGACTGGCACGGCGCCACGCACGGCCCCACATGGTCGCTCAACAAAAGCTCCACCGCCGCCCGCCGCGCCTTGACCACCTCCGCCCCCTCGCTCTCCACCGTCATCCCCTCCAACACCCGCGTCCCGCATGCCGGCACCATCCGCCCCGCCCCATTCACCCGCACCACACACACCATGCAACTCGTCAACGCCTCCTTCCCCGCCCCGCGATCGCACAACGTCGGTATCTCCACCCCCGCCCCCCGCGCCGCCTCCAGCACCGTCACCCCCGCCGCCACCTTCACCGCCTTGCCATCAATCGTGATCGTCATCATGACCGCACCTCGATCGCCGCCGCCGGACACACCACCCGGCACGCATCGCAGCGCGTACACTTGGCATCATCAATCACATGCGCCACATACGGCGTAAACGCAATCGCCTCCGCCGGGCACACCTGCGCGCACCGCGTACAGCCCACGCACGCGTCATTGACCACATATTTCACCAGTGCCGCACACCGCCCCGCCGGGCACCGCCCCGCCACATGCGCCTCATACTCGGCGCGGAAAAACTCCAGCGTGGACAGCACCGGATTCGGCGCCGTCTGCCCCAGCCCGCACAAGCTGCTCCCCTTGACCTCCCGCGCCAACTCCTCCAGCACCTTCAGCTCCCCCATCTTCGCCTTCCCCAGCGCCAGCCGATCCAGTATCTCCAGCATCCGCTTGGTCCCGATCCGGCACGGCGTACACTTGCCGCAGCTCTCCGCCTGCGTAAACCGCAGAAAATACCGCGCCATGTCCACCATGCAGTCCCGATTGTCCAGCACCACCAACCCCCCCGACCCCATGATCGCCCCCACCGCACGCAGCGATTCATAATCCACCGGCACATCCGCCCGCGACGCCGGCACGCACCCCCCCGATGGCCCCCCAATCTGCACCGCCTTGAAACTCCGCCCCGGCAACGCCCGCCCCGGCAGCATCTCCGCCGCCGGCGCTTCCTGCATCACACCCCCGCCGATTTCCTCGACAATTTGCCGGATTGTCGTGCCCATAGGCACTTCGATCAGCCCGGTGCGTTTCACCTTCCCCGTCAGCGAAAAAACCTTGGTTCCTTTGCTGCTGGCCGTCCCGATCGCCGCAAACGCCTCCGCCCCGTGCCGCAGAATCCACGGCACCAGCGCGAACGTCTCCACATTGTTGATGCACGTCGGCTTGCCCCACAGCCCCCGCTCCGCCGGAAACGGCGGCCGCAACCGCGGCATCCCCCGCCGCCCCTCCAGCGACGCGATCAGCGCCGTCTCCTCCCCGCAGACAAACGCACCCGCCCCCTCCTTGACCTCCAACTGCAAATCCCCCAGCATCCCCCGCTCCTTGCACACCGCCAGCGCCGCCCGCACCCGCTTGACCGCCAGCGGATACTCATGGCGAATGTACAAAAACCCGCGCCGGGCCCCAATGGCCCGCGCCGCAATCGCCATCCCCTCCAGCACGCGATACGGATAACTCTCCAGAATCATCCGATCCATAAACGCCCCCGGATCCCCCTCGTCCCCATTGCAAATAATAAACTTCTCCTCTCCTACCGCCGCCCGCACCGCCTGCCACTTCCGCCCCGTCGGAAAACCCGCCCCCCCGCGCCCGCGCAGGCCCGCACGCACAATCGTCTCCACAATCTCCTCCGGCGCACCTGCCTTCCGCAGCGCCGCAAATCCCTCATGCCGCATGTACTCCTCAATATCCAGCGGCCCGAGATTCCCGCAATGCTCCGTCGCAATCCGCATCTGCGGCTTGAGAAACGCGTCGATCTGCGGCGACTCCGCATGCAGCGGCACCACCGCCTTCTCCCGCCCATTGCTCCCCGCCAGTTCCGCCGCCATCTGCCGCGCCGCATGCCACCACCCCGCCACACCCCGCGGCCGGAAATGCCGCCGCACAATCGCCCGAATCGCCTCGTCCGACGCCTCCTTGAGCTGCGTATACAACACCGGCGCGCCACCCGCCCGCGAGCGCACCTCCACCAGCGGCGTCTGGTGGCACATCCCCACGCACCCCACCCCCTTCACCCGCACCTTCACCCCCAGCAGCGCCGCCTCCCGCCGCAGAATCTCCTGCACCCGCAAACTCCCCCCCGCCGCACAGCATGACCCCACCCCAATGCAGATTTCATCCTCCGTTTGTAGTACAGGCTTTAGCCTGTCCTCCTCCTCCATCTCCCGCCGCACCGGCTCAATCTCCAGCGCCGCCGCAATCGCATCCGACCGCACCCGCCCATGCGTCGTCCCATCCGTCACCACCACCGGCGCCAGCGTGCAGCACCCCACGCACCCCACGCGTTCCAGCGTGAACCGCCCCGTCGCATCCGTGTCCTGCTCCGCCGTCATCCCCAGATGCCGCCGCAGCGCCTCCTCAATCCGCTCCGACCCCTGCACATGGCACGCCGTCCCATGGCACACCCGCACCAGGTGCTCCCCCGCCGGCGTATGCCGGAACTGCTGAAAAAACGTCGCCACGCCCGTCAGCGTCGCCGGCGCGATCCGCGTATGCGCCGCCACCTGCCGCAACGCCTCCGCCGGCAAATAATGGAAATGCTCCTGAAGCGCCTGCAACAGCGGCACGACGTGCTCGGGCTGATCGCCGATCCGCGCGATCATTTCGCTGACCGCCGTCAGGTCGATTTCGTTCGCATCCGTTGGAGCCCGCTCTTCCGGCACCAGCACTGGCAGCGGAATGTTCATCTGCCCCCCCCGCCCGCCGCCCCCGTGGCCGCTGTTCCCGTAGCCGCTGCCCCCGCCGCGCCGATGCAATACAAATTCTTCTTGCCCCGAATGAGCATGCGCTTCCCCCCATTCACCTCCCCAAACGCCAGGCACGCATTCACCGCCTCCCCCACACCGCACGTCCCCAGCTCCTTAAACACCCCCGCCGCCGCCACGCGGTGCGTAATGCCGCTCGCCTCTTCCGTCAGCCACAACTCCCGCCCTTCGCCGCTGCCCACCAACGCCGGCGACGCGTGAAACGCCGTGGTAAACTCATGCTCCCACACCTTCTTCCCCGTCTCGACATCAAAGCAGAACAGCACCCCCGAGCCGATCACCGTGTATACATACTTCCCATCGCTCACCGGACTCACAATGTCCGGCAGCCCCTCGTCATCCAGCTTCCACGCCGGCTTCGCCTCGCCCCGGGCCCCGCTGATGGGCAGCGCCACCCGCGCTATGCCTTCCTGCGACGCAAACACATACGTCTTCCCGTTGTGTACCGCCGCCGCGGGCGACGGCGCCACATCCCCGCCCAGCACGCTGGCGCGCCATAGTTCCTCCCCCGTGGCCGCGTCGTAGCCGATCACCCACGGACTGGCCGCCGTCACCACCTGCCACGCCACGGCATCCCCCTCGACCTTGGTCACCAGTGGTGACGCCCACGAACTCCCCACCGGGCGCTTCGTCTGCCACAGCGTCTTGCCCGTCCGCCCATCCAGCCCCAGCAGGCACGCCTTCTTGTCCTCCGCCGACCCCACATCCCACTGCACGATCACCCGCGTCCCCCCCGCGTCGGCAAACAGCGCCAGACTCGCCGCATACCCATACATGCTCACCGGCTTGCCCAGGTTCCGCTCCCACACCTTGCGGCCCGTGGCCACATCCACCGCGCCAATGTCGCCGGTGGCGAAAATCGCATACACCCGCATGCCGTCCGTCACCGGTGAAGATGCCGCAAACCCGGTCTCCTCGGGGACCTCCGGCACCGGCCCCTTGCCCCCAATCCCCGTCTGCCACCGCGGCTTGCCCGTCGCCAGGTCAAACGCCAGCACCTGCCGCTCCGCTTCCGTCGCCCCCGTCACCATCACCGTCTGGTTCCAGATCACCGGCGAGGAATGCCCCGGCAGCGCCACCGGCACACGCCACAGGATATTCTGCCCCGACTTGGCATCCCACGTCCGCACCGCCGGCTCCACCACCCGCGCCGCCCCGCCGCCCCACCCCCGAAACGCCGGCCACTGCGCCAACAACTGCTCCGGCGTCACCGGCACCTCCGCCGCCGCCGCCACACTCTGCTCCACCGGCAGCGCCGGATGCCCCAGCGACCACCACGCCCCCACCAGCAGCAGCAGCGTGATCGCCCCGCCCATCCCCGTCACCGTGTACTGCGCCCAGCGCATCTCCGCCGCACTCTGATCGGGCGCCAGCACGCGCTCCTTCTCCGGCACGTGCCGCTCCAGCGTCCGCATCGTCTTGAACCCCGCCACCAGCACCGCCGCCCCCGCCAGCAGCAACCACGCCCCGCGCTCCATCTGCACCCGCCGTGTCCAATACGCCTGCCGCACTTCCGCATCCGCCCGCCGCACCTGGTCCTTAAGCCCCTCATCCACCGGATTCGCCTGCACTTGACTGCGCAGCTCCGCAATCCGCCCCGTCACCGTCTCCACCAAAGGATGATGCATCTTCTCCCGCACCCACAACACCCCCAGCATCCCCGCCACAAATACGCAAAACACCCCCGCCACCACCACGCACGCCCGCGCCACCCGCCGCCACCGCCGCCGCCCAATCAAACTCAACGCACTCGGCTGCATCATCGTCATCGCCC